>CBDUAY010000176.1:0-4711 GCA_965365245.1 uncultured Flavobacteriaceae bacterium
AAACCGGATGCGGTATTGATTTGGGCCAATGCCAAAGAGTCGGCGCTGGTCTTGAATCAGATGCGGCAGATGGGCATGGAACAGCCCGTTTATGCATCCGACCGGGCGGTGTCAGAAGAATTTCTGAAGATTGCCGGAAACAATGCTGAAGGGGTGGTCAGCACCAGCCCCTATAACCCGGAAGCTGATCTTCCTCAGCTTAAAAAGTTCCAGGCTTCTTACCTGGAAAGGTTTGGCAAGGAGGCGGACGTCTATGCGGCTCATGCCTACGACGGGATGAACCTGATCGTTAAAGCCATTGACCAGGTTGGATTGAACCGGGTTTTGATTCGAGACATTCTTACCGACCTGGAGACATTTCAGGGCTATCCGGGAGTGACCGGGCAGATTGTTTTTGACGAATCCTGGAATGACATCGGGGAGATCTGGATGGCGCGTGTAGAGAATGGAGTCTTTCTGTTCAGTCCGAGCCCTTTGAACTACGAGAGAAGCGGTTCTAAGAGAATGCCGGGATATTGATTATGTGCAGCCGGTCTACGATAGTTGTTGTCTGCCTTGTGTTCCTGATTTTCATTGAATGGAACCCTTCTGGGTTGCGGGCTCAACCTGCTCCGGACCGAAGTCGTGAATCAATCACGCTGGGATTCCTGGTTGAAGACAGTACATTGGTTGAGGCACGCTATGGTGCTCAATTTGCAGTAAAGGAAATCAACCGTAACGGAGGTCTAAGGGGAAGGCCTTTAGACGTTGTAATAAAATCTATGGAAGGCCCGTGGGGAGTAGGTTCAAAAAAGGCAGTTGACCTGGTCTTTGATGAGAAAGCCTGGGCACTTGTCGGATTGCTGAACGGCCGAAACTCCCACCTGGTGGAGCAGGTCGCAGCCAAAACAGATATTCCCTTTGTCTCTGCCTGGGCATCTGACCCGACCCTGTCAAAGGCCTATGTCCCCCAATTTTTCAATTGTGTCCCCAACAGTGAACAACAGGCCCGTGCCATTCTCGATGACCTGATCGAGAAACCTGGGTCTGAAACCTGGATCCTGGTCTCGGACGACGATTACGATTCCCGAATTGCCGTAGAGAGCTTAAAGAAACTCGATGATTTCGAAAAGAATCAAGCCTCGGAGCATTTTAAGTGCGCCTCACCCGATGATTTCAAAGCATTGGCTGGGATGATAAGCGACAAAAGACCAGGAGCCCTGGTCGTGTTCTGCGAACCGAGGCTGAGCCTGAAGCTGATCCGGTTTCTGCGATCGAGCGACATATTGCTTCCTGTTTACACGAGTATGAATTTACTCGATGAACAAACCTTTTCCCGCTTGGTGTCAGAGCGCTTCGAAGATGTTTATTTTGTCAGCAAAGGAACCTGGATGACCGATCGCGATTCAGATTTTGTGAGTGAGTTTCAAGGCCGGTTCGGCCGTAATCCCGGTGCCATGGCTGCATATGCCTACGATGCGATTCAAACACTTGCCCAAGCCATTGTGAAAAGCGACTCAGACCGGAAAAAGCTGAAGCAAAGTCTTTCTGCAACGTCCTACTCAGGAAAAACAGGCGCCATTGAATTTGACCGCTTCGGAAACCTTAAAAGCACACTCCCCGTTGAAGTGGTTTCATCAAAAAACTTGTACGTATCAAAGCCTTGAAAAAGATTTTTATCTCTTTATAATTATTTAACTTTGAAGGGATGAAAAAATGTATTCACAGCTTCTTTATCCTCCTGGTCATGTCGCTTCTGGTCTCTTGCGAGTCCGCGGAGGAGAAAAAGAGAAAAATGGAAGTGCAGCTCATGTCGACTCAGACCCTGGGCCTGGCATATCTCGAGGAGATGAAACTGGAAGAGGCCGAAACCGAATTCAAGAAATTCATCGAACTGGCACCCGATGAAAAATTGGGTTATGCCAACCTCGGTTTGGTCTATCTCAGGATGGGGAAGTACGAAGAGGCAGAAGCAAGACTCTCCGAGGCTAAATCCATGGATGAGTCGGATCCAGACGTGAACCTGCTCTTGGCAACGACCTATCGACTTCAGGGAAAAAACCAGGAGGCGATAAAAGTACTGGAAGAGACGCTAGAGACGAATCCTGAGAGTCCCAAAATACTATTCGAGCTATGCGAGTTGTATGCGGTTGAGCAAGATGGTGAGGCTGAGATGAAAAGACAGGGATACCTGGAGCGACTCACCGCCAAAACCCCCGGGAATTTAGTCCCGATGATCTTTCTCGTGGAATCCTATATCAAGCAGGGAAATGCCGACAGTGCCCTTGCTGAATTTGAAAAACTACCCGCACAGTTTCCCGACTTTCCTGCCGAATCCATGCCTTATTACGATCAGGTCGTGGAATCTCTGCAAGCCGGGAATACCGGGGATGCGCTGATACCCTTCACGGTATTTCACAACTATCAGAAAGTCACCTATCCTTATCAGGCGGGAATGACAGACCTCAAGGGTCCCGGTGAGTCAGCGTTGGGAATTCCCCTGATTAACTATAGCGAGTCAGCTGCCATGTCTGGGGATATGGCTGGTGAGATTCTGGAGTCCATTCGATTCACTGAAGTAGCTGCGAGCGCGGGGCTTAGGTTCGGTCCGCTCCAGGAAGCGTCCGAAAATGACATGTTTCCGGTTCATCACGCCGTAGGTGACTACGATGGAGATGGAGATATGGACCTCTACGTTGGAAGAAAGGATGATGGCAATGGAGAATTCAAAAGTCACCTTTTTCAGAATGAGTTGGGGCGTTACCAGGATTTCGCAGCGAATTACGGGATAAAGCACAACAAGAATGAGAATAGAGCCTCTTTCGCCGATTTTGACAATGATGGATTTCTCGATCTTTTGATTCTAGTCAAAGACGGAGCCGTTGTCTACCACAATGCGGGCAAAGGAAATTTTGTCGATATAACAAAGGAGTCAGGCCTGTCTGATAACAGGGGCGGTTCGGGTTCTTTATTTGCTGATCTGGACCATGATGGAGATCTCGATCTGTTCCAGGCCAATGATGGAACGAACCAGGTTTTTTTGAATACAGGGAACCGCAGCTTTAAAGAAGTTGAGAATCAGATGGGGCTGGGAGGTGCTTCAGACACGAAAACAACTGAAGCCATTTTTGGCGACTTTGACGATGACGGTGATCTGGATCTCTACATAGTCAATGCTAATGGGCCTGACCTGTTCGCCTGGAATCAAAGACAGGCTTCATTTGAAGCAGTTGAGATTCCTGCAGAATTAAATGTTCGGCCAGAGTCAAAGGCAGCAGTAGCGGGAGATTTCAACAACGACGGACTTTTGGACCTCGCTATTGTAAATAATTCGGAAAGACCTTTGCTTCTCCTGGAGAACCTGGGAGAAGGCGGGTTCAAGTCGAGATCCGACCTGGAATCTGACTTCGGAGATTTGCGAGGTTCAGTAATTCACGATCTTGAGTTCTTCGATTTTGACAACGATGGTCACCTTGACCTTGTTTTGGTGGGAGCTGCTAAAAGCGAAGGAGACCGCGGTGTATTTCTCTATCACAACAATGGAGACGGAACTTTTGAAAACCTCAGCCGTTTGCTGCCCGAAAGTAGCTTCAGCGCGAGTCAGGTCTCCGTATTCGATTACAATGAAGATGGTGATTCAGACCTTTTGCTCTCCGGGCTCAAGGGTGAGATCTTCCTGTTGAGAAACGATGGAGGAAACAGAAACCATTATTTGAACATGAAGCTTGTGGGACTCAGAACGGGTAGCGCAAAGAACAACTACTTCGGCATCGGCTCGAAAGTTGAGATGCGGGCCGGCGACCTCTATCAGAGCACTGTCGTAACCCAGCCGGAGATCACCTTCGGACTCGGCAATCGCTCCAAAGCCGACGTCATAAGGATTACCTGGACCAATGGCGTGCCGCAGAATATCGTTTTGCCGGATGCCGATCAAAACCTAATTGAAGAGCAGACCCTCAAAGGCTCCTGCCCATTTCTTTATGCCTGGAACGGTGAAGAGTATGTTTTTGTGAAAGACATCACCTGGCGAAGTGCACTCGGAATGCCTCTCGGCATTATGGGAGAAAACATGAGCTATGCCTTTGCCGACGCCTCGGATGACTATTTGTTGATTGAAGGAGAACATTTGAAACCTTTGGATGGAAGCTATTCCTTGAAAATCACCTCTGAGCTTTGGGAGACTATTTACATGGACAGGTTGCGCCTGGTAGTGGTGGATCATCCCGATTCCGTTGAGGTATTTGTTCCCGAACAGTTCTCACCACCTCCTTTCCCAGGAATGGCCTTGCACCAGGTGGCTGACAAGGTATATCCCGTCAGTGCGATTACCGGAAAAGGTCTGGATGTTCTGGATCTGCTCAGCACAAAAGATGACCGCTTCGTCAGTCAGTTCAAAAAAGGAAAATACCAGGGGTTGGCCGAGATGCATGAACTCATTGTCGATCCGGGGCCAGAAGTCGATTTGAATGAGCTGAAGCTCTTTCTGCGGGGTTGGATTTTTCCAACGGATGCAAGCATCAACGTGGCCTTGTCGCAGTCGGATGACCTTTCACTGAGTCCTCCCTCTCTTGAAGTGCTGGATCAGCATGGGAACTGGAGGACCGTAATCGATCAGATAGGCTTTCCAATGGGCAAGGATAAAACAGTGATCGTGGATCTTTCCGGCAAGATCACCAGCAAAGACCGTCGGATCCGAATCAAAACGAATATGGAAATATACTGGGACGAGATA
>CBDUAY010000177.1:0-4641 GCA_965365245.1 uncultured Flavobacteriaceae bacterium
TCCATGCATTCACTTGAGACCTGATTTCTTCTTTCAAGCCAAGGTCCTTGTTCTCCAGCCACTCATCGACCTTCATTTCAAAGCGAAGCGCCGCGTAACTCTCGGGAGCAGCGGCATCGACTATGCGATTTAACGGTGTGTTGACGTCAAAAGGCGGGTCATAAATCACCATGCGATTGAAAAGCAGATCTTCTCTCAGCAAGTCGACAAACTGATCAAGTGGCTTTCGATACCTGTCATCGACCCGATTCAGGACCAGGGCCTCCCGATACGACATGTGTTGCAGGCCAATTTCTTCCAGGAAGTCATTCAAAAAGAGCAAGCGCCGGTACATGTCATTGGCATCATCGGTCAATTCCTGTGGGGACCACAACTTCTCTGCGATTGCGCCAGATCGCGGCCAGATGCGGGATTCCAGGATTACGGAATCAGCAGCTTCAGTCCACATGCACGCCTCTCCCCCCAACAGGTTTTTCCTTTGACTCTCGTTTAAGGGCTCGATCTTTTCGAACTCGGGCAAAGGCAGTCCGTCGGGCATGTCGGATCCTCCTGATCGAAAGCCTTTTATATTCAATGCGAACACAGAAATACTGCTTTCACCTATCAGTGAATCACCCTCATTTTGCAACTCAAAGGTCGCGGTTCCCATGGGGCCTTCTATGTCGTATTCGAGCATTTCACCCTGTTTCCTGACCTTGTCAAATCCATAGAGATTTCCCATGATGCCCATTACTCCCCTTCGGTTTTCATTTGCACCAAACATGTAGAGCTCTCCATCCAGTTTCGTATCATTGAAATCCAGTTCCATCTTCCAGCTCTGCCAGAGCGTAGAGTCAATCTCGATGTTTATGGCCCCTTTAATTATCTCCGGATCCACATCGTAGTGGAAAGCAGCAGACTGCTTGTGGTCCAGGTAGTAGCCTGCCGAAAGAATCGCATGACCTCCCTCACGGGCTGCATTCCAAAGCGACTTGTGATTTCTCCAACTCTGAATCCCAATCTCATCAGCCGGGAGCCCGGCATCCTGGATCTCATCCCAACCCAGGAGCTTCTTACCTTGACTCTTAACGATACCAAATAGACGCTGATTGAAATAAGAATACAAGGCATGATTATCCGAGAAACCCTTGCTTTTCATGAATTCCTGAATCTCTTCATTATTGTTCCAATCTTCATCCCTGGGTTCATCTGCTCCAACGTGAAAGTAATCATCCGGAAAGAGCGATGCCATTTCAGCAAATAATTGTTTGAGAAAATTGAAGGTATAGTCGTTTGACGGATTCATAATCGCATCCCCAATCACTCCTTTGTAAAGGAGATGGGGACCTTCGTCACTGGCAAGTTCAGGATAGCCCGGAAACCAGGAAGCCGTATGTCCCGGCACATCGAACTCGGGCACAATTCGAATGCCCCGATCTGCCGCGTAGTCGAGGATATCTCGAATCTCATCTTGCGAGTAGTAGTCGCCTTCAGATCCCAATTCATGTAGTTTTGGAAAAACTTTGGATTCGATCCTGAACCCCTGGTGATCGGTCAAATGCAAATGAAGGACGTTCATCTTCACTGCTGCCATGGCGTCAAGGTTGCGAAGAATCACTTGTTTTGGGATCCAGTGCCGGCTTACGTCGATCATCAGCCCTCTCCAGGGGTAGCGTGGTGAATCATCCATTTCCAGCTCGGGCAGGTACCAACCCTGCTCATCTTTTTTCAACAACTGAAACAGGGTCTCCAGACCGTGAAAAACGCCCCGCTCTTGGGATGCCGACAACTCAATGCGGTCGCCATTAATCTTTATGTGGTACGATTCATCCTCTTTTAGATTTGGAAAACGCGCAGAAACGCTATCACACCGGATTCTAATTTCAATGCCATCTCCTGCTGCCTCCGAAACGTTCATGCGCTTAATTAACCTTCTTTCAAATCGCTTAAAAGCGCGATCAAGTCTTTCGGTTGAAATACCATCATAAGAAAGATTCAGATGAGAATTCACATGCAACTTACCTCCTTTCAACTCCAGGGAAGCAGGCAGGGGCATTAACCCGATTTGCTGTCTGTCCTCGCTTGAAATCGGTGGGGGATCGGGTTTGAGGAATCCGAACCAGGCAATCGCCGCTCCAATTAAAACGACAACGAGTGCAACACTAATAATCTTAAGAGCTTTTTTCATTTTTTCGAGCTTTATTTCATTCGTCACAATTAACTGTTCTTTCGGTAGCTGAGCACGGCCCACCCGTTGAAAAACAAGGCAAAACCACACAGGGCCCAAAACTGGGGCAAAAGGTCTTGGAAACTACTTCCTTTGAGATAGACCCGACGGAGAACTTCTATAATATATTTTAATGGGCTGAAATTGCTGATCAGCTGCGCCCAGCCCGGCATGTTTTCCACGGGGGTATACAAACCACTCATAAAAATGAAGGTCAGGACAAAGAAGAACATCATAAACATGGCTTGCTGAACCGTCGCGGCATAGTTGGACACCACCAGGCCGAAACCCGAAAAGGCCAGCAAAAAAATGGTAGCAAACAGATAGATGGTACCGACGAAACCAACAGGAAACAATCGCCAGGCGAATAAGGCCACCAGGATGCCAATGGTTAACACAACGTATCCTGCCAACCAATAGGGAATAAGTTTCGAAATGATAAAGGTAAGCTTCCGAATGGGTGTCACATTCATCTGCTCAATCGTGCCCTTTTCTTTCTCACCCACGATGTTCAACGCAGGCAGGAAGCCACTGATCATGGCCAGAACCATGACCATGATAGCGGGTACCATAAACACCGAATAGAGTAGTTCGGGGTTGTAGCGATACAACGGCAGGATCTCGGCTGCTGGAACCCTGAATCTTCCGGGGTCTCCCAGTAGCTCAGTGGTAATGCCTGAATTGAACTCATTGACAATAGCCACCAGGTAAGCGGTTCCCAGGCCGCCTTTGTTGCCGTTTACCGCATTGGCAGAAATCATCAGATCGGCCTTCCTCTCGCGAACCAGGTTTTTCTCAAATTTGGACGGAATCTCCAGGATGACATCCGACTCGTCCATCTCCACGCTCTGCAAGGCACCTCGGTAATTCGCCGAGACATCTGTGATCTTGAAATAGCCCGAAGACTGCACGCGCTGCAAAAGCTCACGGGAGAAGCTGCTCTTGTCGTGATCCACAACGCTAAGGTTAATGTTTTTGACCTCAAAATTGGCCACAAGCGGATAGATTAGCAGAGCCGTCAATGGAAACATGATGACCATTCTCGGTACAAACGAGTTTCTGAAGAATTGCTTGAACTCCTTTTCCAACAAAAAACGCAGCATCTTCATTCCAGTCGGATTTTGAATTTTTTTAAACTTATCGTGATCAGAACCACAGCCATCAACGTCAGCACCAGGATTTCCTTGAGGATAGCTGA
The DNA here is from genome assembly GCA_965365245.1 of uncultured Flavobacteriaceae bacterium. GTDB lineage: Bacteria > Bacteroidota > Bacteroidia > Flavobacteriales > Flavobacteriaceae > Lutimonas. The sequence continues at coordinate 3,405 of CBDUAY010000177.1, forward strand.
AATCCCAAGACCTTTGATCATTACATCACGCATAGCTTCGATATACCATTTGGCCGGAATGATCTGCGCCACATATTGGAGTACGATGGGCATGTTCTCGATAGGGAACATAAGACCCGAAAGCATCACTACTGGCATGAGCAAACCCATGACCGAAGCCAGAAGCGCCACGAGTTGGGTCTCTACCAGGGTGGATATCAAAATCCCAAGAGCGAGCGCCACGAAAATGAAAAGCAGGGACACGAAAATCAGCAGAAACAGGTTGCCGACAATCGGTACCTCCAACACGAAGACAGCCAGGAGCAGCACATTGAACAGGTTGATCATCGAAATAGTAAAGTAAGGCACCACTTTTGACAATACGATCAGCAGGGGTGGCATGGGAGAAACCAGGATCACTTCCATGGTTCCCATTTCTTTTTCCCGTGCCAGGGATACAGAAGTCATCATAGCACAGACAAGCATCAAAACCATTCCAATTACCCCGGGCACAATGTTGTAGGCGCTTTTCATCGTTGGATTGTACAGCAATTTCACTTGTGGAACAACCTGGATCGGGAGACGACCGAGCGTCCCGTTCTCCTGCTGGTATTCACGAATCAAGTTGGTTGCGTAGTTTGTAAGCGTGGACGCTGTATTGGGGTCGGTCCCGTCTGTAATCAGTTGAATCTGCGCATCTCCCGTATGGAGCTGATTCTCATAGAATCGTTCACCAAATATCACCAGCATGCCTATTTTTCCACGCTTGAATATGCCTTCGATCTGTTCGGGCTGATCGAGATAGACTTCCAGGGTGAAATATTCACTGGTCTCCAATTTGTTGACAATCCCCCTGGTCGCCTGGTCATGAGACTTATCGTAGACTGCAAAGCGAGTATTTTTGATCTCGGTGGTGATGCCAAAACCGAACAAAAGAATCATAGCGATCGGCAGAACCAGAAGCAACATGGTTGTCCAACGATCCCTGAGGATGTGGTAAAATTCTTTTTGCGTGAAGATTAAAAACTGCCTCATCGTTTCATGTTCTTTGGGCCTGTCGCGCCAATCGTTGAAAGACTTCATCCATCGTCTCGGCTGCAAAGTTCTTTTTCAACTGGGTGGGGCTGTCGAGCGCTTCGATTCTTCCGTCCACCATGATCGAAACTCGGTCGCAGTATTCGGCTTCATCCATATAATGCGTAGTGACAAAGACCGTAATGCCCCGGTCAGCTGCGTCGTAGATCAATTCCCAAAATTG
>CBDUAY010000178.1:0-4603 GCA_965365245.1 uncultured Flavobacteriaceae bacterium
CAGAAATTGAGTATACCAATTGGGACCGGGTGACAGATTTCGCAAACCGCGTTCAACATTTGTAGGCAAATGGAGTCTTTCCAACCCGATCACTTGATCGAGTCTCCCTCGTAGACTGTCATCTCAAGGAGCTCATATCGATTAGCCAGGCTCATTGGATCAATATCTTGTGAGCCTTTGAGATGCCTGTCAAAAAAGGCGGTGACGAGTTGGGTCACGATTTCATTGCCGATATAGGGATCGATCTCCCCTGTGCCAGCCAGCGACTGAACCGGGATCATAAAGGGGATGTCCATAAAGTTGGGATGGCCCGATTCAAGCAATTTCGTCTCATAGAAATAATCCGTGCTTTTCTTCAGGTACACGTGAGAATTTATGTCCTCGTGCTCGGCTGGCCAATCTGCAGAAACATACAGATAGGGAATCGCATAGGTGGTGTCAATCTTTTCACCCCACTGGATGCCGTCGAGGTTGGCAGCGGCTTTGATGCGCTTGTCTTTCATTGCAAGATTACCCGCCGTGCCCCCTCCTACAGAATGACCGAAAACACCTATTTTGTCGAGATCGAGTCTGCCTTTTAACGGACCCTCGGCATTCCAGGAATCCAGCAGGTTTAAGACAAGAACCATGTCTTCAGCCCATCGATCCTGAACGCTGCCTTCAGGATAATCCAGGGTAGCCTTGCGCACAATCGGGTGCCTTTCCTCATAACTTTTACCATCCTTAAAGGCGTCAATGAGCGGCTGAATGATTGTCATGGTTTCAGTAAAAGTCTCTCCTTGAAAGCCATAATCGAAATACTTTTCGCTTCCATCCGGAAAGGTGACGCCAAGGCTCTCATAGGTGTGATTCATGTTGACAATGATATATCCCTGGCTGGCAATCTCGCTGAGAAGGGCATAGTAACCATGAGCTCTTGATCCGTATCCATGGGAAAAGAGCAGTACCGGGAAAGTCTTTTCGGATGCTGGAATGCCCGGGTAGGCATAAGTCTGCACCCGATCGAGGTAGTTCAAAGCTCCCCCTGGCAAACCGTTTTTTGTTGCAAATCCAGCCCGGCTCGCATCCGCCGCATATTTTTCTCCGTCAAGGGAAGACACATCCGCATCACTCGGATACCAAATCTTGAGCATGAGCTCTCGCTTATCGGTTGGATCTTTGGTTATCATTTCATCCTTATCGGTTTTAAGGTATATCATTTCAGTGCCCACGCTGTAAGAACCGCTCGGCTGTGGCAACGTGAATACTGGAAGTGCCATAGGGAGCACCCATCCCACAAGAGCCAACAAGACAATTCCAAAGAATCCGATGCCTCGGGGAAAGGTCAGTCTAACAGGTTGAGAGGCGTCGAGCACTTTGATCCGCCAGGCCAGAATCAGCACAAGAATATAAGCCGGAATCATCTGCCAGCGCCAACCTTCAAAGATCAAATGAAGGGATAGCAGCACACCGAGAAAAATCAAAACATAATTGGCCTTTACCTTACGCAAAAGTGGTCTTTTTACGAAGGGCAAAATGGTTACAGTAAGCAGAATAAGGATTTCAAAAGTTCGCATAAACAAATTGTTTTTAAATAGTAGAATTGTTTACAAACCTAGTAATGACAAGGCTTTCCATGCAATGTTAAATCCGGGTACAGAGGTGTTAAAAGCCGAATTTGGCATTTTAACGGTCAAATGGAGCGTCAAAAAAGGTTGGTGAGGTCAAAAAAGGTCGGCCGCAACGAATACCGGACCCGGGAAAGCGTGTTGAAGAAGTTAGGTGTCTTCTGAATTCCTGACACAACGAGTTACAAGGTCTCCCCAATTTTCGCGTAAGCTTCTCGATTCTTGGGTTTTATGATGTATTTGTTGTTCTTTAGAATGTCGGCTGGATTGAAGAATGGGTTCTCATCTTCTATGTCTCTCCTGGGATCTATTTCTTTGATCTCATAGAGCTCTTCCAGATCCCGGGAGTCCCCCTGAATATTTTTGATTCTCTCGAAGAAGTCTATTGATTTTCCCAGGAGTACATTGTCGAAATTCACATTTTTAAAAGTACAGGAAAGAAACGTGACGTTCTCGAATCTCGAAAGCGCAAACGAGCAATTCTCAAATCGGCAGCTGATAAAGGTGACCTTGTTCAGAACGATACCTGAAAAACTCGTGTTGGTGATATGACAGATCGTGATGGAAAACCTTTTGAGGTGTCCAAAGCGCCAGTTGTCCATCCGCGGCAAATCATGAATGTGATACTCTTCTATCTCGAAGACGCTCAAATCAATTTCATCGGCTTTCAGACTTTGCATCTTCAAAGCAATTACAACTGCTTTTTGACCTGCATTCTTCACTTTGGAGTATTTTAAATGATTCATCTCATCGATGCACCTTTGGAGTTGCTCCTTTCTACTCCTCCATTCTTCATACACCGACAGAATAATGCCGAAAACAATAAGATCGAAGAACAGGCCATGCGATTCGACCAGGATGTCATACACATCATAGGTCTCCGGGGACATCAAAAAATAGTCGGTGATCCCCAGGATAAAAATGATCAGGAAGGAGACACCAATAAAAAGGCTGGATTTAGGATGATCCCCGATAAAAGCTTTGATTCTGTCAATCATACTATAAAGATAGCACTTGGCTGAAAATAATAGCAGTTAGGGCGTTTAAATCGGAAGTGAGAAATTCAAATTCACCGCTTGCAAAAGAAATTGTAAATTTAGCACTCAACATCCAAAGTACATGCTTCGATTCTTTCGAGAAATACGACTCGGACTCGCAGTATACCAGCGTGCCTTCAATTTGGTCCTCATTGGACTTATGCTTGTCATTTATCCTTCGAGTCTCCAGGGGCAAAAGAAAGAAATCGATGAGACAGAGATAGAAGTTCTGCGAAAAATCATACAGAACGACACTGTTCCCACGGTATATTTCAAAACAACCATTTCTGAAATGAGCCAGCCCCTCTCCCGGCACCTGTTCTATTTAAGCGATTTTGACCTCTGCAGCAACCTGGTGAAAGCGGATTCAGCAAAATTGGACAAAGAGGAAAGGGATTATATAGTGGAGCGCTTCTCCACCATGGAAATCACAAATATCAATAAAGTCATAAAGACCCCGAAAAACTATACCGTTAAGAAACTTGAGGGGCACAACTGGTTTGTGATCTCGATGCCCGTGGTTTTCAGGGAAGGGGAATATGCCATCTATTACTCAAAAGGCGAATACAGTGGCCAGTTCGTTTTGCTTAAAAAGATTGGAGGGAGTTGGATTGAAGTCTGTTATTCTTCCGTCTACTCTGAATAAACCATCATCATGGATAATAAGAACAGCGTATTTATCGGGGCGAGCATTGACGGCTATATCGCTGACAGAAATGGAGGACTTGAATGGCTTGACATGATTCCTAATACGGAGAACAGCGACATGGGTTATTTCGAGTTTATGAGCGAGATCGATGCCCTGGTCATGGGTCGTACCACATTTGAAACCGTTTGTGGCTTTGACGTCGCCTGGCCCTATGAGAAACCCGTATTCGTATTGAGTTCCACTATGGATGAAATCCCGGAAAGCCACAAGGGGAAGGCCTTTTTGGCAAAGGGAAGCCTTCAGGACATCCTGAGGCAGATTCATGAGCAGGGATTCCATCGCATCTACATCGATGGGGGCACCACCATTCAAAACTTTCTAAAGGCCGATCTGATCGATGAAATTGTCATTTCCACCATTCCTGTAATGTTGGGTGGAGGCACTCCGTTGTTCTCGAATCTTCCACAGCATATGGAATTTGAGCTGGTCAAGACCCGAACCTATTTGGATCAAATTACCCAGGCACACTACAAAAGAAAAAGAACCTGAACGAGAGATGAAAGCAGTCGTCTACGAAGAATTCAAAGGGGCCCTACAGATCAAAAACGTCCCCGTACCCATTCCGGAAGCTCATGGGGTTGTCGTCAGAGTAAAGGCCACTGGGATGTGCCTGAGCGATTGGCACGGATGGCAGGGGCATGATGCTGACATTGTTCTGCCCCACGTTCCCGGGCACGAATTGGCCGGAGAAATCGTTGAAACCGGAAAGGACGTTGAAAGATTCAAGATAGGAGACCGCGTCACTGTTCCTTTTGTCGGCGGATGCGGAACCTGTGAGCAATGCAACACCGGAAACCATCAAGTATGCGACCATCAGTCACAACCCGGATTTACCCATTGGGGGTCTTTTGCGGAATACACGAAACTCGACCATGCTGATGTCAACCTCGTTAAACTTCCTGAGGAAATAAGTAACGAAACTGCCAGCATCCTGGGTTGCCGATTCATCACCTCCTTTCGCGCTATAGTGGAGCAGGGTGGCGTCAAAGGAGGAGAAATTGTGGCCGTTCACGGATGCGGAGGCGTAGGATTGTCGGCCATTATGATTGCCAATGCCATTGGCGCGAGGGTAGTTGCCATCGACATCAATGACGCAGCATTGAAAAAGGCTGCGGAACTCGGAGCCTCCGACCAGATCAACGCGAATAATTCAAATGATGTTGTCGGCGAAATCAAAGAGCTGACCCGAGGGGGCGCTCATGTATCCTTGGACGCACTGGGGCATCCCGAAACCTGCTTCAATTCGGTCG
>CBDUAY010000179.1:0-4561 GCA_965365245.1 uncultured Flavobacteriaceae bacterium
AATAAAAAAGCACCGCTCTTTCGAACAGTGCTTTTCACTTAGCTTACTTAACTCACGAATACAATCGGATCATCCGCATTTGGTATGTCCGCAACTTTTGCATTTCAGGCAGCCTTCTGAATAGATAAGTCCTTCGGGGTCTCCGCAGTCGGCACACTTCTTGTCCGCAGCAGCGGTTCCGTCTGGAACGTATCGTTTCAGCGCACGAGCCACACCGTTCTTCCAGGTATTGATGTGATCATCATACATGTTCAGATTCTGGATCAGGTTGACCACGTATGGCATAGGCATGTCGTGACGCAGAATTCCGGAGATCAGCTTGGCGTAATTCCAGTACTCCTTGTCGAAAGACCTCGAAAGACCTTCAATGGTCGTCTTGTATCCCTCTTTGTCAACGTACTGAAAATCGTAACGAGCTTCCCCGTTCTCGTCGCGGCTCTTGATCACCCATCCTTTTTCGAGCCAATGGGGAAGATTGAAGGAATCCTCCATTTTTCCCGTGAAAATCTCATACGGATGGTTGTCAATCAGACCTACCACGGCCAGCCATTTTTCAGACTCGTTGTGGAACCTGACCACATCAGCCTCGATCTTCTTGGGTCGACGCTTGTATGCGGTCTTGCGGGTCTTCTTGTCTTTTTCTTTTTCTTTCTTCTCCTCGGCAATTAAAATCCCACTTCGTGAACCGTCACGGTACACAGTAATTCCCTTAAGCCCTTTCTTCCAGGACTCCATGTAGATGCCACCGACATGCTCCTCGGTCACATCCGAAGGCAGGTTGATGGTAGAGCTGATCGAATGGGTGGTGTACTTCTGCACCAGCGACTGGAGCGCAACGCGCTGCTCCCAATCGATTTCCGGTGCCGTAGCGCCGGCATAAGGACTCTTGGACTCATCGGTTTCGCCGGTGATCTTCATCCACTCTTCAAGTTTCTTGTGATACACAGTGAATTCCTCGAATGCATCCCCAAGGTCATCCACGAAGTCCACTTTGGCATTCTTGTCGTGCGCATTGATCTTTCGTCGTCGCTTGTAGGACGTCAGAAAGACCGGCTCGATTCCCGAAGACACCTGGGCCAGCATGCTGAGTGAACCTGTTGGAGCCACAGTGCTGATCGAGATGTTCCTTCTTCCGTGGACCATCATTCTCTCGTAAAGATCAGGGAACTCTTCTTTCAACATCTGTACAAACTCGGATGTGTCTTCGATGTTGCGATTGAACACCTCGAACTGACCACGTTCAATCGCCATGTCGATGCTGCTGTCAAACTCACCTGAGAGTTTGGTTCGCATGATCGTGTCTACTTTTTCAATGGCTTCAGGAGTGTCAAATTTGAGGCCAAGGGCCGCAACTGCATCGGCCAATGCGGTGAAACCAAGACCGGTTCGTCTCCCTTTTCGTCCGGTTTCCTGGAGCAGCTTCCAGGTTTCAATCTCATTTTGCTTGATATTGTCAGGCTCCGGATCTTCTCCAATTTTATCCAAAATCCGGTCAACAGCTTCGAGTTCAAGATCCACCAGGTCGTCCATCAGACGCTGGGTCTCATAGACCACCTCGTAGAATTTCTTGTAGTTGAACTTCGCTTTTTTGGTGAAAGGATGCTCAACAAAATTGTACAGGTTGATCGCGATCAGTCTACAGCTGTCTCCTCCCTGCATGGCAATCTCCGAGCAAGGGTTGGTGGATGAATTTTTGAATCCCGGATACATAGAAGAGGTCGAGTACTTGTGCTGACGATCCCAAAAAATAAGGCCGGGTTCTGCCGTGTTTCTAGCGCTTTTGATGATGGTGTCCCACAAAGGCTTGGCATCGATCTCGCGGGTGTACTTGGGTTCCTTTGAGTCTATTGGCCAGCGCAAAGTGAATTTTCCTCCCTTTTCAACCGCTTCCATGAACTCATCGGACAGGCGAATAGAAATATTGGCACCGGTCACCTTGGTCAGGTCCTGCTTGATCGTGACAAAATCTTCAATGTCAGGATGAGCGATATCCATGGTCATCATCAAGGCCCCTCTCCTGCCATTTTGTGCAACTTCCCGTGTTGTGGCAGAAAAGCGATTCATAAACGATACGGCGCCGGTGGTGGTTCCGGCGGCATTTGACACCTGGGCATTCTTGGGTCTGAGACCTGAGAGGTCAACACCTACTCCACAGCGTCTTTTGAAAAGCTGGGCCATCTGTTGATCCGTGTAGAAGATGCCCCCATAGGAATCAAGTACAGGAGGAATCACGACGCAGTTGGAAAGGGAGGCGATGATCTCGTTGTTTCCAAGACCAAACATGACGCTTCCCTGGGGGATCACGTATTTAAAATCCTTGAAGAGCTGATAAATCTTTTTCTCGGTCAGCTTTGTTCTTTTCAAACCATACTCGGATTGTCCTTCGAGCTTCTTTCTTTCCGGGTTGTACCTGTCTTCAATTTTTGCAAATTCCCTGGCCATGCGCTTGTGCATGTCATCCGGATTCTTTTCAAGAAAAGTACCGTCACTTTTCTTGAGGGCATACTTGTTAATCCAGGTAGTTGCAGCCAACTCATCACCCTTAAAGTATGATAATGAACTAGTTAAAACTTCCTCATAGGTATACCCCTCTTTAATTATCGTTTCCTCCACCATGATTATTTTGAAATTATAGGATTTGTTTGGCGAGTTAAAATTAGCATAAATCGCCTTGGTTTTTTTTTGCAGAATTTTTAATTATTAACAATGACCCGTTAACATTTTTTTTGGATTTCCTCTTCCCTGCATTCATGGCATTTTTCGATCAGAACTTGTCGAATTTATTTTTTTCCAGACGTGTTTCTGAATTATTTTCATTACTTTTTTCACTCAAATTCTACCCGTGGACTATCGTTCAAAGATTTTTATCTATTCCGGGATTTATGCCTTGCTCGGCATACTGCTGGCCCGGCAACTTGTCTTCCAGTACAATTTCGGTGAAATGGGCGCGAATGTCCTGCCGATCAACCTTTTTCAAATCCTTTTGTTTGCCCTGGCTGTGATCGTTTTCCTGATCTCTGTGGTGACAGCCTATATTTTGGCCCGAAGAAGCAAGGTTCCGATCAGTTTCAAGAAACGGTTCAATTTTTTGATCCCTGCCTTTATCGGTTGGATCATCCTTTTTTTGCTAATGACCCAGAATCTAGCGGAACTCACCGTTCCGGTTTCCCTGGTGCTATATGGGTTGATCCTTTTAAACCTGAATCGATTTGTGACCAGCAGGCTGATCTATTTCGCCTCTATTCTCATCCTTCTGGGCGTGCTCGCTTTCTTCCTGAAGAATTCGTACTGGATCTTCCTGATTGTCGGATTCTCGGTTGTGCCCATCGGATTCGGGCTCATTGCTCGCCGTCAACGTAAGCCTGAAGGTAGGAGTACCTCTCCGTGAGTTTGCCGTTTTGGGTCATGCGTGCCCTTTGCAGAATCCCGTCTTTGTCTCCGTTGAAAAACGAGGGGATTACGTGTCTGACAAAGTTTTCGCTGAACCCTTTGGAAGCATCGCGGGGGAGCTCATTGGGCAGATTGTCAACCGCCATAACGGCAATGGCTCCCGGCTGTTTGAAAGAGACCTCTGACTCTGACTTTGGGTCGTATCCATAAACCGGATCTGCAATCGTGGAAGCTCGCAGGGTGGAGGCCACCGGTCCGTCGATGTCACAACTGATGTCGGCCACTACCGAGATTTTGAAGTCCCGGGATTTCGCCTCCTCACGCGTGTAGATAAAAGGCGCCCCTGATGCGTAAAAGTGTCCGGCAATGTAAAGGTCACTGACTTTTGCAAAGCGAAAAAAGTCGCCCTCGTACTCCTCCGGATGATCGAAGAAGTCATACATGTCAATGACGCGACCATCCTTGCGACGATTGTATTCCAAAACATCGATCTGGGTGTAAACCGCCTCGTCAAAATCTTCGTTTAGGTAGGCTTCATAGCCGACTTCCCTGAGACCCATTCCATCGAGCATCTCCTTGGCTCCGTTGCTTACTCTGCCTTTGCCCGTAAGAACGATCTTAATGGCCGGCAGATTGACCTTTTTCAGCTCGGAGATGAGTTCCTGTTGGTCTTTGAGGGTTTCCGCCTTGGGCAGATCAAAGCCTCCGTTTTTTAGGCCATAAGCCCGAATTCCGTTGTAGGCGCCTACAATTCCGGCATAGCGCCCGAAGGCCACCAATCGGATTTCCCTGGCATCTGTAATCACCTCGTGATCGTAAAGCTCAATGTTCTTGTCCAAAACGGCCCTGAGCAGATCCCTGTTGTAGGGTTGTTCCTTGATGGTGTGTGAGAAAAAAAAGTACTTCTTATCCGGAATAAGCGCCTCGATGGGAACCTCTTTGACACCCAACATAACCTCGGCTTCAGAGACATCTTCAGTCACAGCAATTCCTTTGTTCTTGTATTCCTGATCCGAAAAGGTTCGGTTCGGGCTGGATTCCACTGTGATCTCCATCTGAGGATAGATCTCCAACAACTCCCGGCAGGCATCAGGTGTTAACACCACCCTTCTGTCTGGCGGGTTCTTTCTTTCGCGAATTAAGGCAAATTTCATTTGGTACGGTCTTTGCG
>CBDUAY010000180.1:0-4528 GCA_965365245.1 uncultured Flavobacteriaceae bacterium
ACTATCAGAGTGCCGAGCTCCTTATCAATGAACTCATTGAGCAGGACAAGCAATTTCAGATGATGTCTTATCCGAACCGTTCTCATGGGATCTCTGAAGGCGAGAATACCCGAAAGCATCTTTATACCCTGATTACGAATTACATCATGGAGCATGTACCGGCAGGAAGCACGGATTGATCAGAAATTTAGTCTAATTCATCAGCTTTAGTTAAAGGCCACTTCTTTTTGAGGCGGCCTTTTTCTTTTCAAAATATTTTCTTAATATTGCTATTTAATAGAATTATTAAATAAATATATGAGTCAAATTTTGAATATGGAGCAGACGATCCTCGAAACCGCAACTGAGCTCTTTTTAAGGAAGGGTTTCAAAGCGACTTCCACGACCGAGATTGCGAAGGAAGCCGGATGCAACCAGGCTCTGGTTCATTATTACTACAGAACAAAAGACCGGCTGTTTGAGGCTATTTTTCAGCAGAAGGTCAAATATTTTATAGGTGCTTTGCTCGATATTGGCAAGGCGGAGCTTCCCTTCTTGGAAAAGCTTGAGAAAAAAGTCATCTCGCATTTTGAAGCCATTGAATCCAATCCTCGGTTACCCTTGTTCTTTCTGAACGAGCTAAGTGCAAATCCCGATCGAATAGAAACCATTAAGCAAGCAGTAGGGAACCTGCCTCAACAAGCCGTTGATCAGTTGGAAGCGGAATTGAATTCGGAGATTGAAAAGGGGATTATTAGACCGATCTCAGTCGGAGATCTGCTTATGACAATTGTTTCATTGAATATCATGGCCTTTATGGGAGCGCCCATGTTCAAAGTTATGACGGGAATATCCGACAAGGAATATCAAAAATTTTTAAAGCAGCGAAAGATGGAAAATGTACGACTAGTTCTCAAAAGCCTTGAACCTGAAGTTGAATCGTAAATCATTTGAAATGCAAATAGTCCGATTTTTTTTCTTCTCGATCTTTATAATTAATTCGATTGCGTCGAGCGGACAGGTGAGGTTGGAGGATTGCCAACAACTGGCCCGGAAGAACTATCCGATGATCCAACAGTATGAGCTCATTGAAATGACCCGTGAATACACCTTGTCAAACGCCAACAAGAATTACCTGCCCAGCCTGGACGTGACCGTGATCGGTGGGGTGATTTCTGGCTTTCCGAGTTTTTCGGCACCTGGTGAGGGAAGTTCGAGCTCATCTGATATGCAGCTCATTTCTGTGGTTCAGCTCAATCAGCCGATTTGGGATGGTGGGATCACCAAGGCACAGAAAGAAGTTGTACAGGCCAATTCGGAAATTGAGAAAGCAGAGCTTGAAATCTCACTCTATACTCTTGAGGAGCGCATCAACAACCTGTTTTTTGGAATTCTTCTGATCGACGAGCAGATCAGTCAACTGGAGATTCTCAAGTCCTCCATGCAAATCAATTTGGATCGGGTGAACATCGCCGTTGAGAACGGTACGGCCTACAAGTCGGACATCGACGAGATCCAGGTCGAGATGATCAATATCGATCAAAGGATGGAGGAGCTTCGGTCGAACCGCAATGCCTATGTCAATGTGCTAGGAGCCATGACGGGCCGAAACATTGAGGTTTCTTCGAATTTCGAACGTCCCGTGGTGGAGGATGACTTCATGCAGATGGAGAACAATCGACCCGAATTGAGACGCTTTCAGAGTCAGGAAGAAATGATCCAGGCCCAGAGACAAATTGACCGTTCTGTGCTTTATCCGAAGATCGGACTTCTTGGCTTTGCCACTCTTATTGAGCCTGGGATCGATTTTGGAGCGTCGACCATCAATAACATTTTTGTCGGGGGCCTCAGCCTGAATTGGAGCCTTGACGGACTCTACCGAAACGGCAATAATAAGAAGCTCACCGAGCTCAATCTGCAAAAAGTGGCCGTTCAAAAGGAAACCTTTCTATTCAATAATGAGCTGGAGTTAACTCAGAACCGATTGGATCTAAACAAATACAGGAACCTGGTCGAGCAGGACCGGGAGATTCTCGAGCTCAAGACCCGTATCAAAGATGCCTATGAGCTCAAATATGAGAACGGCATTAGCACCATGTCAGAGCTGCTCAACCGCACCAATGATGAAAGTGCAGCCCGACAGAATCTGGTCATTCATGAGATCCAGTACCTGATGAAAGCGTTTCAATACAAAAACCGAACCGGCAATTGAAACTGACACTATAAATCCCTGAAACAGCAATGAAACCATACATCATGAAATATCCTATTTACCTTCTGGTCTTTTTCGCGACTCTTCTTTTCGGATGTGGAAATGACGAATCGGCCACTGACGCTACAGGCGTCTTTGAGTCTACTGAAATCATCGTGTCTTCTGAAGCCATCGGAAAAATCCTCGCCCTGGATGTCAGTGAGGGCGACAAGGTATCCAAGGGCCAGGTCATTGGCCTGATCGACAGCACCCAGCTGCATTTTAGTCGTTTGCAATTGGAGGCATCCAAAGTGACAGTGGCTTCGGGCAAACCTGATATTGAGGCCCAGATTGAAGCGACCGAGCGAGAGATCGAAAAACAGGAACGCGAAAAGGAACGAATCGAACGGCTTTTGGAAGGCGATGTCGCGACTCAGAAACAATTGGATGACATTGAATCGGCCATTCTCGTTTTGAAGGCCCGATTGAGGTCCCAGAAGAGCAGTCTTTCCAACAGCGCCAATTCAGTCGACGCTCAAGGCATGGCCCTGGATGTTCAAATTGCCCAGCTGGATGATCAGATTGACAGGTGCAGGATTAAGGCGCCCATTGACGGAACGGTGTTGGTGAAATATGCCGAGCCGGGAGAAGTTACAGCCATGGGCAAAGCGCTGTTCAAGGTCGCAGACATGGAACACATGAACCTGAAAGCCTACGTCACGGCAGATCAGTTGGTTCGATTGAGGGTCGGTCAACAGGTCGAGGTCCTGGCGGAGTTTGGAGAGTCGGAGTTACGGCCCTACGAGGGTACCATTACCTGGATTTCGAGCAAATCTGAATTCACTCCAAAAACCATTCAGACCCAGGACGAAAGGGCCAACCTGGTTTATGCCGTTAAGATCGCTGTGCCCAATGATGGTTACCTGAAAATAGGCATGTATGGGGGATTTAGGCTTCCATCAGAATGAATGGGGCAGAGGTTCATAGAGCCCGGACTGACAAAGTCGTAGAGGTACGCGAAATAACCAAGAGCTTTGAAGGGCAGGAGGTCCTTAAGGCGATCAGTTTTGTCGTTCCCAAAGGAGAGATCTTTGGGATCATAGGGCCTGACGGTGCAGGAAAAACGACACTCTTTCGCAGATTGACCACGCTCCTGTTAGCTGACTCTGGGGAGGCTGTTGTCGCAGGGGATGACGTCGTTCGAGATTTCAAGAGCATCCGTTCCAAAGTAGGCTATATGCCGGGTAGGTTTTCGCTGTACCCCGACCTGTCTGTCGAGGAGAATCTCCAGGTATTTGCCTCGATCTTCAATACCTCGCTGGAAGAGAATTACGACCTGATCAAAGATATATATGGGCAGATCGAGCCTTTCAAAAAGAGACGCGCCGGGGCTCTTTCCGGTGGGATGAAACAGAAGCTGGCGCTGAGTTGTGCCCTCATCCATAAGCCCGAAGTGCTCTTTCTGGATGAGCCCACTACCGGGGTTGATCCTGTTTCGAGAAAGGAATTCTGGGACATGCTCTACAAATTGAAAAATGAGGGTATCACGATTCTCGTATCCACACCCTACATGGATGAGGCCAGCCGATGTGACCGGATCGCACTGATACAGGATGGCTCATTTTTAAAGATCGATAGTCCGGAAGAGATTATCGAGCAGTACGATAAAACCCTTTGGGCCGTCAGGGCGAAAGCCATGTACCCGCTTCTTCAGGATCTGAGGGCCCTGGATTATGTGGATACGTGCTATGCTTTTGGGGATTCCCATCATATCACGATCAAGCCTCGGACACTTGATGACAGAGTTGACGACCTGACCCCGGAGACCTTGAAGAATGATTTACATGAAAAGGGGCATGAGGAAATCGAAATCGAAGTCATTCGGGCGGGAATCGAAGACTGCTTTATGGAACTTGCAGGATGAAAGAAGATAAATTCATATGAAGGCCATCACAGCGCATAACCTGACCAAACGTTTCGGCAGCTTTACAGCTGTTGATAACATTTCGTTCGAGGTACGAAAAGGCGAGATCTTTGGATTTTTGGGAGCCAATGGCGCCGGCAAAACGACGGCCATGCGTATGTTGTGCGGTTTGTTGATCCCTACTTCGGGTGAAGGGCAGGTGGCCGGACACGACATATATACAAACCCAGAACAGGTCAAAGCCAGCATTGGCTATATGAGCCAGAAGTTTGCTCTCTACGAGGACCTGAAAGTCTGGGAGAACCTGCGTCTCTATGGGGGCATCTATGGTGTTTCCTCCAGGGAGATCGATGGGAAGATAGACGCCCTGCTCAAGAGACTGGGCTTTGAACAGGAAAAGAACACCATGGTTCGTTACTTGCCGCTGGGCTGGA
>CBDUAY010000181.1:0-4461 GCA_965365245.1 uncultured Flavobacteriaceae bacterium
AAATCATCAAACGAGCCATTCCCGGAGCCGGGGCTTGTGGAGGTATGTACACAGCGAACACCATGGCTTCTTCGATTGAGGCCTTAGGATTTGCATTGCCTTACAATTCGTCCATTCCGGCAGAGAATCCGAATAAGGAAAAAGAGAGCGAGAATATCGCAAAAGCGATCAAGAATCTCCTTGAAAAAGATTTGAAACCCCTTGATATAATTACTAAGAAGTCGTTGGAGAATGCAGTGGCCGTCGTGAATGCCCTGGGTGGCTCGACCAATGCGGTCCTGCATTACCTGGCCATCGCCCATGCAGCCGGCATAGACTTCACCCTGGAAGATTTTCAGCGTGTAAGCGACCGAACGCCACTCATTGCAGATTTGAAGCCGAGCGGCGAATACCTGATGGAAGACGTTCACGGCATCGGAGGTACACCGGCGGTGATGAAATATCTTTTGGACGAGGGTTTCCTGCACGGAGATTGTATGACGGTCACAGGCAAAACACTTGCCGAAAACCTCAGCGAGGTTAAACCCCTTCGCTTTGAAGAGGATCAGCAGGTCATTTACCCGACAGAAAGAGCCCTTAAGACTTCAGGAAACATACAGATCCTTTTTGGCAACCTGGCCTCTGAGGGAGCTGTGGCGAAAATCAGTGGAAAAGAAGGTTCGATGTTCAAAGGAAAGGCCGTGGTTTTTGACGGTGAGCAGCAAGCCAATGACGGGATTGGTGCGGGGAAAGTGTCAGAAGGTGACGTGGTCGTCATCCGATATGTCGGCCCTCGGGGCGGACCCGGCATGCCTGAGATGTTAAAGCCGACGTCCATGATCATGGGTGCAGGTCTTGGAAAGACCGTTGCCCTTATAACAGATGGAAGGTTTTCGGGCGGAACACACGGTTTTGTGGTAGGTCACATCACTCCTGAGGCCCAGAGTGGAGGCATGATCGGACTTTTGAAGGATGGGGACATGATTACCATTGACGCGACTAAGAATTCAATCCACGTTGAGCTCAGTGATGACGAGATAAAGAAAAGAAGGGAAGCTTGGAAAGAGCCACCTCTGAAGCATAATAAGGGCATACTGTTCAAATACGCCCGAACCGTGGCCTCAGCCTCAGAAGGCTGTGTCACGGATAAATATTAGATGATACCAATAATCGATTTATGGAAACACAAACCAGGACCCAGCAGCAAGCCGCTAAAAAAACTTCGGTGAAGATCACAGGAGCTGAAGCCGTGGTCAAATGCCTTCTTGCGGAAGGAGTTGATTTGATCTATGGATATCCAGGCGGAGCCATTATGCCGGTATACGATGAGTTTTACAAATACGAAAAGGAGCTGCACCACGTCTTGACCAGACATGAGCAAGGAGCCATACACGCTGCCCAGGGCTATGCCCGTGTAACCGACAAGGTAGGTGTAGCGATCGCTACTTCGGGTCCGGGTGCAACGAACCTGATTACAGGCATAGCTGATGCCCAGATAGATTCAACGCCCATAGTTTGCATCACGGGTCAGGTGGGATCTCACTTGCTGGGAAGTGACGCTTTCCAGGAGACAGACATCGTCAGCATCTCAACGCCTGCAACCAAATGGAATTACCAGATCACGAGGGCAGAAGAGATTCCCGAGATTTTTGCCAAGGCCTTTTACATAGCCAAATCAGGGCGCCCAGGGCCTGTACTGATCGATATAACCAAGGATGCCCAGTTCGGCGAATTGGAATTTGAATACAAAAAATGCGACAAGGTAAGGAGCTACACTCCGGTGCCTGCGACTGATCCTGAGAGTTTGACTCGGGCTGCTGAACTGATCAACAAGGCTAAAAAACCCTTTGTAGTTTGGGGACAGGGCATTACGCTTGGCAAGGCAGAACAGGAATTGAAGGAATTCATTGAAAAAGCCGGAATTCCTTCGGCCTCAACGATATTGGGGCTTTCGGCCCTGCCGACTGATCATGAATTGCACGTCGGCATGGTGGGTATGCACGGAAACTATGCACCCAACAAACTCACCAATGAATGCGATCTGCTTCTTGGAATTGGAATGCGATTCGACGACCGAGTTACGGGTAGCCTGGATACCTATGCCAAACAGGCGAAAATCATACATTTTGAAATCGATCCCGCAGAGGTCGACAAAAATGTGAAAACCGACGTTGCTGTTTTGGGCGACGTAAAGGATACTCTTGGGGCCATTATCCCATTGATTGAGAAAAGAACACATCATGACTGGATGAAGGAATTCAGGGATCTCTATGATATTGAATACACTGAAGTCATCAAGGACCAGGTCCATGCAAACGGAAATGGATTGACCATGGCCGAGACCATTGTGAAATTGAATGAGCTCACTGGAGGAGATGCGGTCATCGTAACAGATGTCGGACAGCACCAGATGGTGGCATGTCGTTACAGCAAGTTCAATAACGCAAGGAGCAAGGTAACCTCCGGAGGGCTCGGAACCATGGGCTTTGCATTGCCAGCTTCCATCGGAGCCAAAATGGGTGCCCCTGAGCGGGAGGTTATTGCCATCATGGGAGATGGAGGTTTGCAGATGAACATACAGGAGCTGGGCACAGTGTTGCAGACGAAAGTCCCGGTAAAGATAGTGGTGCTCAACAATCAATTTCTCGGCATGGTTCGACAGTGGCAGGAGCTCTTTTTTGAGAGCCGCTATGCCTCGACAGTAATGACCAATCCCGACTTTGTGAAGATTGCAGAAGGATATGGCATCCAATCCAGAAGAGTGAAAGATCGGGATGAACTGGAGTCTGCCCTGAAAGAGATGGTCGAGGCGAAAAACTCGTATTTCCTCGAAGTCGTGGTTGAAATGGAAGAAAATGTTTTTCCGATGATCCCGAGCGGCGCAAGTGTTTCAGACATCCGATTAAAATAAAAGACATGAAGAAAGAACGCTATACTATATCGGTCTATACCGAAAACAACCTGGGACTTTTGACCCGAATCGCCACAATCTTTCTCAAAAGACACATCAATGTCGAGAGTCTCACGGTTTCCAGCACCGAGATAGACAACGTATCTCGGTTTATCATTGTGGTAGAGATCACTGAAGAACAGGTCAAGAAGATCATCGGTCAGATTGAGAAGCAGGTGGAGGTCATCAAAGCCTATTATCACACCAATGACGAGTGCATTTATCTGCAGGCGGCGCTTTTCAAAATCAAATCAAGTCTCTTGTTTGAAGAACGTCAGATTCAGAACATCATCAAGAACAGCAACGCCCAGATCGTCACAGTGTCACCTGAATTCTTCGTGATTGAGAAATCAGGCAGGAAAGAGGAGATCGAAACGCTCTATGATGAATTGTCAAAATTCGGAATTATGCAATTCGTCCGCTCGGGAAGAATCTCGGTGACCAAAGAGGAGATGAAGATCTCAGAGATGTTGAAAAAGGAGCTGATTTGATCAGCTTCTCTTAAAAAGTCTCGATAAATCTCAGCAAAGAATTTTTTTAAATACAAACACAAGATTAACAAACACTAGAATGGCAAATTATTTCAACTCACTTTCTCTTCGCGAGCAATTGGAACAATTAGGAAAATGCAGGTTCATGGAATCCTCGGAATTCACCGACGGGGTCCAGGCGCTCATCGATAAAAAAATCGTGATTGTCGGTTGCGGGGCACAGGGTCTCAACCAGGGTCTCAATATGAGAGACTCCGGCCTGGATATCTCATATGCTTTGAGACAGAGTGCGATTGATGAAAAAAGAGCATCGTTTAAGAATGCTACGGAAAACGGTTTTACTGTTGGGACCTATGAAGAGCTGATCCCTTCGGCGGATATGGTGTGCAACCTGACACCTGACAAGCAACACACGGCAGTGGTAAATGCCGTGATGCCCCTGATGAAAGAAGGAGCAACGCTATCGTACTCGCATGGATTCAATATCGTGGAGGAAGGAATGCAGGTGAGAAAAGACCTCACCGTGATCATGGTGGCTCCCAAGTGTCCGGGTTCAGAGGTCCGCGAGGAGTACAAAAGAGGCTTTGGCGTGCCAACCCTGATTGCTGTGCACCCGGAGAACGATCCGCAGGGAGTAGGACTGGAGCAGGCGAAGGCTTATGCTGTTGCAACTGGTGGCGACCGCGCCGGGGTGCTTGAATCGTCATTCATCGCCGAGGTGAAATCGGACTTGATGGGAGAACAAACCATACTTTGTGGAGTTCTTCAAACGGGATCCATTCTTTGTTTTGACAAAATGGTCGAAAAGGGAATCGAGCCTGGTTATGCGTCAAAGCTGATCCAGTACGGTTGGGAAACAATTACAGAGGCCCTCAAGCACGGAGGGATCACCAATATGATGGATCGTTTGTCGAATCCGGCAAAGATAAAAGCCTATGAGCTGTCGGAAGAGTTGAAAACAATCATGCGTCCGCTTTTCCAGAAACACATGGACGACATCATGTCAGGGCATTTCTCGAAAACCATGATGGAAGACTGGGC
>CBDUAY010000182.1:0-4434 GCA_965365245.1 uncultured Flavobacteriaceae bacterium
AAAGTTCCAGATCTACCGGTAAATGACTTGTGGTCGAAGATTTCCTCAAAGACATCCAGAACCAACTGAGATTCTTTGGAGATCAATGCTTCATAATTATCCGGCAACTTTGACATGGCTCTTTTGAGACTGTCGGCATTATTGAAGCTTCCATTGAAATGATAATTACCCTCTGCATCTTTTTCGATGATTGAACGATCGCCATTCTTGACAAGCTTGGTGAGCAGGCTTGACATGCTCACTTTGCCTTCCGGGATATTGTTCTTCATATCAAATCGAGGCAACTCCTTGTTCGGATAGAGAATGTAACTGTATTGATCCGGGCGGAAGAGGGCACTGCTTTTCAAGGCATCCAACAATTCCAGGGCCGCTTCGCCACCTATGTATCCCGAACTCAAAACCGCAACCTGCCCCTCAAGCATTTCAGGCAAATAGGAAATTGACACTTCAGAATCATTTTCAATGGTCATCAAGTTGTATGCGTGGTAAAGGTTGTCCTCCCTTTTGTTGGCTTCGATTGAGTGATCCAAAAACTGTGTTGTAATCTCGAGAAATTGTAAGAGCCCCTTCTTTGACAAGGTCGATTTGTCACTTGAAAAACCAAGGTCATAAATACCCGTTCTGAAATCGCTACCGGCTTTACCCAATCCATCAAGGACCTTTTTTCTGTCTATGTCCGACACCTTCCTCGTCAGAATACCTTTGTTCTCTTCAAAGGTGGCAAGAACTCCATTGAAGAACTCAACCAATTCGGCTGATAGCTCGAATTGCTCTTCGCCCATGTCATTGATAAAACCCTGAAAGAAATTCAGGAATCTTCTCAGATAATACAGGGTGACCATAGACACCCCATTACCCACCAGGGCATTGTTGGCGTCGTTCCATTCAGGCCTTTGGGTGTTCATCCAGATGCCGCCTTCCGGTATGAAATTTGAAACCTTTGCCAGGACAGTTGCCAGAAGCTTCTCGATCAAGTTGACTTTGTAGATAAAGTAGTTCCTGTCCCGTAAAAGAGCTCCGTCGGCACCCAGCTCCTCTCTTTTCTGATCGATTCGATCATTCGAATCATGATCAAAGTCAATCGTATCTTTTGGATTTTTCAGGATTTCCTCATAGCTCTTGATCCTGTAAGGCACATTGGCATAGACAAAGATTTCCTTGTCAAGGTAAGTTGCCAGGCGACCTGGGTAATAATGCTCGATGAATTCCAGGAACTTAAGGAGGTAGATGATCTGGTGATCCCCCCAATAGCCAATGTATGACCACGGATCATCCGGTTCAATGGTCTCCCAGTCGAACCCGTCTTTTGTGACACGATAAGGATTGTATCCGTCAAAAGTCGTTGCATTCAGGAATTTATGAATCATGCTTTCGATGAACTCCGGATACGAATGTGCGAGCGCCTCCCAATTCTGAAAAATATCCCGCCAGTTCCCTTCGTAATCGAGGATTTTAGACCCATCAACCTCACTTGTAGTGTTGATCGAGAACCTGTTCCAGGGACGGCTCGGATCCCCGTGCCTTCTGCTGAATTTCAGGGGCATGTATTCGTATGCAAGTCTTTTGAAATTCTTGTCTTCGTCTTCCCTGGCAAGGTATCTCAGGTGACCTAGCGAAAAGACTTCCGGGAGATTCTCGAGGAGTTCCTCCTTTTTCTTGAAAACCTTTTTGTTGTGCGTTTCAATGTACTTGACAAAATCCCACTTTTCAATTTGATAGCCATTGTCAAAAATACCTCCTCGCATGATGTTGAAAAGGGTATTTGAGAAATGTCTGGTGTTCATCAATCGATCCGCCGAAAGTTGAACTCCGTCAGCTGAAGCGTTCAACTCAAAAAGATTCGTCGAGCCCTTTTCGATATCCTCTTGCACGATCGCGGCAAGGTCCGCTCTCTTTTTGATCAAACTTGAAATCTCGCTTATGTCTACCATAGACTGATTAACTTCAGCCACAAGCATCCAACTCTTTTGCGAACCTGGCTCCATCATCAAGGTTGAACCCACAAAGTAGGCTCCTTTCTCTGCTTTGACATCAACCTCCTGTTCGATCTGACCGCTTTTTCTGAATTCACCCAATTGAAGTGAGGAGAGCAGATAGGTCGCATTCTCAATTCCATCCGACCACACAGTTGTAGCTTTTAAAGCCTCACTGGGCTCTGCCCTATCGACAATGATTGCACTCAAAGCAAAAATCCCTATCCCCGTGTCTTCTTCCAATTCGCTCTTTTTATAAGCGTCTACGAGATTGCTTCGACTGTTTTGCAAATCTGAAGGAACTCCATGGGGCAGGATGTTCTGAAGACCATCCAAAAACGACAGTTCGACTTGTGATGACGAATCGTTGATCAGGGTTGATTTTCTGACAAATCCAAATCGATCACTTGAATTCCACTGATAGCGGAATGTAAGTTTCAAGTCAACATTTATTTCTTCAAAAACAACCTTGTTTCCAATGCTGTTTTTATAGAGGTTTCTCTGAATTCTATAAACACCCTGATACCGGTTTGAGAAGGGTTCCCACAAAAAGACCCTTTCTTGACGCTTCACTCTGAGAATCGTTTTGCTCCCCGTGATTTCAGCGAACTCCGTGAGCTTATCATCGGTGTAATAGGGAAACAACGCCGACTCTGAGTTCTGTCTGCCCGCTGTCAGGCCTCCATTGCTGGAGATAAACATCCAATGATTTGAATCGCTCACAATGCTCATGAAAAATGGCCTCATGGCATCGCTGTTGGAAATCTTGTAATACTTTTCGTTGTCGAAGTCGATTAATTTCCCCTCGATGGCGCCGCTTTCAAAATAAGCCGGTTGGTCGCCGATAAAAACTTCAGTCTTACTCATTTTTTCAATTTTATCAAATTGACAATCTCACTTTCTGATTAGAATCAAAATACTCGAAATAAAGCGCTCAGTTGACCAGTAATTCCTCAACCTCTTCCAAACTTCGCCCTTTCGTTTCAATAACAAATTTCATGACGAACAACAGGGAAAGTCCAGCCAGGATTGCATATAGTGCAAATGTCCAGGTGGGTCCCAGGTTGGTGAGCTCCCAGGGAAAGAGCTGAGTTACTGAATAACTCACCAATGAATTGAAAAAACCCACAACCGAAATTGCAATTCCCTTGATGTTCCCCGGAAAGATCTCTGACAGAAGTGTCCACATGACCGGCCCTAAGGATATGGCAAAAGCTGCCACATAGAGCAAAATTGCCACCAGGACCAGGGTCGCGTTGATGCTGATAAAGTTCTTGACTTCATTTCTTTGAAAACTGAACAGTTCCTCTTCTTCTAGAACATCAGCAGCCGCTCTGAACATTTCCTTCTGGGATCCATAGGAGCTTCCTGACAATTGAGCGAGATGCTCTTTCATGGACGCATTCTCTATCTTATCCAGATTTGATTCATTGATGTCATAGGTTGCGTTGTTGAATGCCATGGTCGCCATGCCAAGAGCTATGGTCATAGCCGCCGTTCCTATGATCAAGAGGGGCTTTCTTCCAAGCCGATCTATGAGCCTTATCGCCACAAGCGTGAAAACCAGGTTGGTGAGCCCAACCACAATGGCTTGAAGAAATGAACTGTCGGTGCTTCCGCCAGCCTGTTCAAAAATTGTAGGGGCATAGTAGAAAATGGCATTGATCCCGGTTATCTGTTGGAAGAAAGCGATACCAAACGCGATGATCATAATTGTTTTCATGCGGCTTTTGAAAAGGTCGGCAAAGGTACCTGCCGCTTCCTTCTTCTCCATTCCCTGCCGGATCTCCCGAATCGTATCTTTCGCATAGCCAGCTCCACCGATACGCACGAGAATTTTTTCAGCTGCCTCGATGAGATTTCTTCGTTGAATGAGCCATCGGGGGCTTTTGGGCACGGCAAACAAAGCAACAAAATATATGAAAGCGGGTATGGCTTCTACCCCCAGCATCCACCTCCAGCTCTCTCCCTCGATGTCCTTTAGAAAATAGTTTGAAAAGTAAGCGACAGAAATACCGATGACTATGTTGAGCTGATTCAGCGAGACAAGACTGCCCCTGAGTTTGGGTGGCGCAACTTCTGCGATGTAGATCGGAGCGATGAGAATTGCCCCTCCGATGCCAATTCCGCCTATGATTCTCGCAGCTACAAAAGAGACATACGTCGTTGCGGTAGCCGACCAAATGGCAGATACAGTGAACAGAATGGCGGTCACTATGAGTACATTTCGCCTTCCCAGGCGATCGCTCAGAGGGCCGGCAACTATATTGCCTCCCATTGCCCCGAAAATCACGCAACCCACAGAAAAACCGAGTTCCCAGTCAGACATTTCAAAATAGACGCGAATTCCGCTTATTGCTCCTGAAATAACTGCACTGTCGAACCCGAGCAGAAAACCTCCCAATGCAACTACAAAACTGATAAATATGGTGTAGCCTTTGTTCATAATGGTTTGGTTTTA
>CBDUAY010000183.1:0-4389 GCA_965365245.1 uncultured Flavobacteriaceae bacterium
GAATTCTTCTGGGGCATACTGGTGGGATGAGAGGTTATGGCTCTTATATGCTGTACGATCCTTCTTCCGGAATAAGCGTTTCTCTTCTCAACAA
This sequence comes from uncultured Flavobacteriaceae bacterium, assembly GCA_965365245.1. Taxonomy (GTDB): domain Bacteria; phylum Bacteroidota; class Bacteroidia; order Flavobacteriales; family Flavobacteriaceae; genus Lutimonas. The sequence continues at coordinate 95 of CBDUAY010000183.1, forward strand.
CCAGAGCCGTTCAGAAAATGGTCCTCAGCTTCGGTTTGAGCTCATGCAGGACATATTAAATCTTGTATTCAAAGAACTTGACTGATGAAAAAGATTCTACTTTTGACCTTGCTCTCCCTATTCATACGCGCCTGCAAGCAATCGCCCGCAAAACAAGCTTCATTTTCCCATGACGTCAACGGGGTCCATAAACCATGGAATAATACTCCCATTGAGGCTCAAGGTGATTTCAGTTTCGCAATCATCTCTGACCTGACAGGAGGGGAGCGTGAAAGGATATTTGAAGTGGCTGTTGAACAGATCAACCATTTTGAGCCGCGGTTCGTTTTGAGCGTTGGAGATCTCATCGAAGGAGGAACAGAGGACACCTTGCAATTGAAAAGGGAGTGGGAGTATTTTGATGAGAGGGCGAACAAGCTGGAAAAGCCATTTTTTCATCTGGGCGGCAACCATGACCTGACCAACCCGGTCATGAAACGATTTTGGAATTCAAGATACGGACCGACGTATTATCACTTTGTTTACAACGATGTGCTGTTTCTAATGCTCGACAGCGAGGATTATGAACAGAAACGGATGATGGAAATCTTTGAGGCGCGTGCGAAAGCCCTTAAGATGATCAGTGGGGAGTTGGAAGGCGAATACACAGACTCCGAATACTACCACATGGAAGAGAGAAAAACGGGATCACTGGGAACACAACAACGCATTTATTTTGAACAGGTGCTCAAGAACAACCCTCAAGTGAAATGGACATTCGTTTTAATGCACAAGCCGCTATGGAAGAATCAGGAACTCGAAGAGTGGAGCAAGCTGGAAGCAATCCTTGCTAAAAGAAATCATACGGTTGTCAACGGTCACTATCATTCTTTCAGTCATGAGAGAAAGGGAAAGAATGCCTATATGATGCTTGGTACAACCGGGGGTGCCCAGAACGCTGAAGACCCCAATTCCTTTGATCACATAACCTGGGTGAAAATGAACAAGGGAATCCCAACCATTAGCCATATTCGGATGGACGGCATTCTCAATGAGGAAGGAAAAATCCCGCTAAACGGAGACACCTTGTCTTTTCAGGCTTACAAACCCCTTTTGACCCCTTGAGACCCGCCACAGATGTGCCTCAGAGACTTATGAGACCTACCCGCAATATTCTGCCAAAATCGGAGTTAAAACACTAATACTTTATCACTATGGAGTTCCTGGAAATCCCTTTGTTTGACGATGACTTTTTCAAGATGATTTTTCGCTTCGCGATCAATTTAATTTTCTTGTTCTACATCATCAGATACCTCTATTACCCTTCGACGCGAAGGCGAGATTATATGTTTACCTTTTATATGATCAGCATCATCGTATTCTTTCTTTGCTTCACGCTGAAGAAATACGAGTTGGACCTCGGGATGGCACTCGGACTTTTTGCCATCTTCGGGATCATCCGCTACCGGACGGCTCCGATGAACATCCGGGAAATGACCTATTTATTCGTTGTCATTGGCGTGTCGGTTATCAATGCGCTGGCCAATAAGAAAATGAGTTATGCAGAGATTCTGGGTGCAAACCTGATTGTTGTCACCTCAATGACTCTTATCGAACGTGTCATCATTTTCAAGCATGAAGTACACAAGGAACTTCTTTACGAAAACATTGAAAACATCAAACCGGAGAACGAAGGAGCCTTGATAAGGGATCTCGAGGAGCGAACAGGTTTGGACATCAATCGTGTAAACATCGGTAAAGTGGATTTCCTGAGGGAATCGGTTCAAATCACCATCTTTTATTTTAAAAACCAGGAAAATTAATAACCGAAGCTGACTTTTCAATTTTAGCAGTGAAGAAAACTAACTTTTTACTTGTATCATTAGCCCTCCTCTTGTTCTTTGGCAGTCTTGAAGGCATTTGGGCCCAGGACAACAGAGATTTTGAAACCTGGTCGTCCGTCGAGTTCAGATACAGACCGTCGAAAAAATGGAGGATAGGCCTTGAGACCCAGTTGAGACTCAAGGAGAATTCCTCTGAAATTGACGGTTATTTCGGCGAATTGACAGGGGGTTATGAAATCTTCAAAGGTTTCAGAGCTGCATTGGGTGCCAGGTTGATCAGCAAAAATGACAACACCGGAAAGCAACAGGGATATGAAAACTTTGTGCGTCTGCACGCCGATGCGATTTACAAACATAAAATAGAAAGACTGGGGCTGAACTATCGCCTCAGGTATCAAACGCGTGATGAGCTCGGTGTAACCAATGAAAACGGTGATTTTGCCGATAATACCATCCGATTAAAAATTGGGACTGAATACAATTTCAGGAAATGGAAACTCGATCCGCAGCTGTCGGCAGAGATCTTCCATCAGAATGAGAGAAATGAGGATGAGGGTTTTGACAAGTTTCGTGTCACCTTCGGAACCGAATATAAATTCAAAAAATGGGGCAGGCTGGGAGTTTTCTATCGTTATGAAAGGGAAATCAACAAAACAAATCCGGCCAGCACCGATATTATTCGACTACAGTACGTGTATACCTTAAAGGGCTATTGACGACAGAAGGTTTGTAACAAGGGGGTCAAAAATATTCATAAAGAATTCCTAAATTAGGCAGCCTAACTTAAAATTAACCGCTGTCATGCTCAAAACGCTCAGAAACATGTTCCTGCTCTTGTCAATCGCAGGATCATTCCAACTCGCTACTTCCCAACAAGTCAATTCAGATACCTTCAAGGGACTGAAATTTAGAAACCTGGGACCCGCCCTTACTTCGGGTAGAATAGCTGATATCGCCATCCATCCGGAGAATGAGAATACCTGGTATGTCGCGGTCGGTTCCGGCGGTGTATGGAAGACTGAGAACGCTGCGACCACGTGGAAACCCATTTTTGACAAGCAGACCAGTTATTCTATTGGCTGTATCACAATTGACCCAAATAACCCCCACAGAATTTATGTGGGAACTGGTGAAAATGTAGGAGGGCGTCACGTTGGATTCGGAGACGGAATCTATAAAAGTGAGGATGACGGAAAAACCTGGACGAACCTGGGTCTGAAGACCTCCGAGCACATTTCAAAAATCATCGTTCATCCTGAAGATCCAAATACGATCTGGGTTGCATCCCAGGGACCCCTGTGGAGCAAAGGTGGAGAACGAGGAGTGTACAAATCAGCTGATGGAGGAAAAACCTGGAAGCGCACCCTGGGTGACGACCAATGGACGGGTGCAACTGATCTGTTGATCGACCCCAGAGATCCGGACGTGCTCTATGCTGCCACCTGGCAGAGACACAGAACAGTCGCCATGTATCTCGGAGGAGGACCGGGCTCAGGAATACACAAGTCGACGGATGGGGGAGAGACCTGGACGAAGCTAACAAGCGGAATTCCAAAGTCAAACCTCGGTAAAATTGGTCTGGCAATGTCTCACTTCGACCCCAACACAATCTATGCGGCCATTGAGCTCGACCGAACCAAAGGAGGGCTATACATTTCCAAAAACCAGGGACTGACCTGGAAAAAGCAGTCTGACGCCGTATCCGGCGGAACCGGGCCCCACTACTACCAGGAACTGTATGCCTCTCCGCATCATGACGGTCGACTTTACCTGATGAACAACTACGTGCAAATTTCTGAGGATCACGGAAAGACATTCTACACGATGAATGAAAAGAACAAGCACGTTGACAGCCATGCCATGGCCTTCAAAAAATCAGATCCCAACTATGTTTTGTTCGGCACCGACGGTGGGCTCTATGAATCATTCGATCTCACGTCCAAATGGAAGTATGTTGGAAATTTACCTGTAACCCAATATTACAAGGTGGCCGTCGATGATTCGGAGCCTTTTTACAAAATTTACGGAGGAACCCAGGACAACGGATCCCATGGTGGCCCTTCCCGAAATTTGAGCTCGGTGGGCATTTTGAACTCAGACTGGTGGATCACATTGGGCGCTGACGGACATCAATCAGCTACAGAACCGGGAAATCCTGACATCACATACGGAGAGTTTCAGGAGGGAAGGTTATGGCGCGTCGATCAGACCACGGGCGAAACCGTTTTAATTCAGCCCCAGGCACGTAAAGACGAACCTTCTGAACGTTTTAACTGGGATGCGCCTATTTTGGTGAGCCCGCATAAACCGTCGCGTCTGTATTTCGGTTCTTATCGCGTTTGGAAATCAGAAAACCGGGGTGACGACTGGGAACCCATTTCTACCGATCTGACCCGAAATCAAAATAGAATCGAACTCCCAATCATGGGAGGGCAGCAAAGCTGGGACAATGCCTGGGACGTCAAGGCCATG
>CBDUAY010000184.1:0-4352 GCA_965365245.1 uncultured Flavobacteriaceae bacterium
CCGTCATGTGACAACTCACACAGAGCCCGGCCTGGGTGGCGACTTCGTGAAAATGGTGCTCCTTCGAATCGTACTGTGCCGGCACGTGACATTGCAGACAGAGCTTGTTTCCTTCAAATTTCAATTCAAGGGAGTGTGGGTTATGACAATCGCTGCATTTGATTCCCTGGGCGTGCATCTTGCTTTGCAAAAAAGAACCGTAAACATAGTCCTCTTCGAGTATCTGTCCATCGAGGTGATAGTAATCCGAGGAGATGTTTTGGACCAGGTACTGATCATCAAAGTTCAGATTGGGCACAAGATTCTCTGTGAGTTTCATCCTTCTCGCATGACAGGGCGCACACATGTTCATTTGTGCTGTTTGGTTGTTGCCTAAAACCTGAGTGTTGTCTTCAGAGGTCTGGGGTCCGTTCGCCCAGATCAGGTGCTTCTCCCCGGGTCCGTGACAGCTCTCGCAACTCACATTGATCGAAGTATAAGAGGTGCTGAAGGAATCCTTTTCAACAAAGTAATTCTTTTCGAGATGGGTCGAATGACATTCGGCGCACATGGTGTTCCAGTTCTGCCCACCCCGGGTCCAATGCAACCAGTCGTTCACTTGGATGCTATCCCCTGCGTATTGATGAAACCAGGTTTTCTTTTCCGTATCCCAGGAAGCCCTCAGGACTTGCTTTCGTCCTTTCGGAAAATCTACCATGTACTGTTGAAGTGGCTCAATCCCAAAAACGTCTGATACCGTATAGTCTTTCTCGGAGCCGTCAATTTCCCTGACTGAGACGTGATACTCTTCTCCTCTCCGGTAAAACAAGTAATCTACTCCATCTAGAGTTTTAGATATGCTGTCAAAATTTCCAAGAACCGTGCTCTCATCGACAATCTGCATGGCTTTGTCGTGATGAGATCCAATCCAATCGGAATAGGCCTGTTCATGACAGGATTTGCAATTCTGATCACCTACATACCCGTCAACAGATTTGATGTTCTCTGTCGAAACTTCTGCATATTCTTTTGATTCCTTTTGACAACCTTGAAAAATCATGCCGAGGAGCAGCACGGTAAAGAAAAGTTTGGAAGTTTTGATCATAAACAATTTTTAGTTCTGTCAAATATAGAACATGAATCCAAAACTAATGCGCATCGCGTCCCTTCTTTTGTCTCCTGACTCAAAGGAGTTGTCAACGAATCCATTAAAACTAATGTCCTTCCAGCCATAATCAAGTTCCAGCCCGATGGTCATCCTTGGAAATGGGTCATACATGAGGTTCACTATGCCATAAAAATGCGAGTTTATGAAATCACCTTGAATCACAATCTCCTCCACGTCTTCAATTCTCAATTCAAATTCCTGAACGTCATTGAAGTTGTATCGGGTGAATCCAACTACAAAGTTCGAATGGAGTTTTCTCGTAAGATAATACTCATAAGAAGCCCACCCACCTGCTGCAGGGGTTGAGACGAAGTCGCCATTTACGTTGAGGTATCCGTCATAACCCAATCCTGCAAGACTGGTCATATAAGCGGTTATTCCCTTTCCGCCCACTATTTGAAATTGCAGCATGTTTCGCTTGGGCGTCACATACATCCCTGAAAAGGAGAAACCGAAACCAAAGATATCATCGAGGTTCTCCTGATACTCATAACGAATATTCCTGGCAATAGTCGACAGGCGCAAATGACCCCAGGGAAACACCTTTTTAAAGGCCAGGGTAAGATCCGGGGTCACCTGGTCCACTTCCTCCACATTCAAGCCGAACTCCTCGAAAGAGACGTAGTTAGTTATCGGTGCCTCCAAACTTAATTCATAAATCCAATTCTCATTTTTAAAGGTATTGGAGTATTTGATGTGAGGTGTGCGTATCCAGACTCCGGATGGAGGTCCTTCCCACTCCATGATGTTGGGCCAGAGCATTTCATCGCCGAAGTTGTTCCAATTCTGACCGATCTGCCAATGTCGGGTTTCAACGTAAGCTTTGCGCAGCCTCATGCTTCCATTTCCTCCCCAAAAATCAGATTCCACTATGGCATATACGCGTTGGCCACTTTTCTTCTCAAAATAAGTAGCTTCGAATTTGAGCTGGGTCTGATAAAGATCCATGTGGAAGCTGGGATTGTCGTCTGTTCCGAATACGTCAATTATTCCCACGTTAAACGTTTCATTGCCCTGAAGCCCTCCGAAGGCATCGTAAAAGCCGTTCAGTTTGATATTTGCCCCCAGGCTGGTTTGAAGAACAGGTCTGCCGTTGAGGGAATCCTTTGAGCTAACCGTCAAAAGCCTATCCTGTCCAAATGTGACTAATGGTAAAAGCAGTGCAATGACAAGGATGGGTTTCATTGAAGGGTATGGCAATTAGTACCGAGAACTAATTTACTAAAAAAACAGGTACTGCCCTACTCGATTCCACCAACAGGATAGTGAGGCAGATCTTCGTCCTTTTTCTTGCGGAGGTCAGGAGAATAGTAAAAGAATAGCCTCAGCGTGTGATTGTGGTCATATTGATAACCACTATATCGCTGTTGATAAACGGACATATAGCCGAAGTCGAACCCCCATTCTTTGTTGATTCTTTGACTGATGCCAACAAAAAAACGGTTTTGGTCGAAGGTGTTGTAGACGATTTCCGAGCCGAAATGAAACAGTATCTCATCAGACAGCACAAACCTCGGTGCCTTCGGATTCTCAAAAACCCTGATGGACGCAGAGAACAAAAACCTGACCCGGTTGGAGAATCGTATGCGGTCTACTTCGCCTTCCTCGTTCAGAACTTCATGCCAGCGTTGTTCGTTTCGTATCCGCTGTAGAAAATTGACCCTGCCGTGTACGCTTCTCCATAGCAATTGCTGATATATACGCTTTTCAAGGGCATAATCAAAGTCTCCTTCATCGTCGGGAGTGGCCAGCCACAAAAGGGCTCCCCCTCCTGCGACGGAGAATTTATCATCGATCCAGTACACCCCTCCCATCCGAAGAAAATAGAAATTGGGGTCCTGTAGAAAATTGGTTCTCCTTACATGGAAGTCGCCCATGGCACCCCAACGGTTGCTCAATCTCCAAGTTGAATTGACACTCGTCCAAAACTGGGCCTGGTCGTTAATTTCTTTTTCTTCTTGTTCCTGGGACCAGCCAAATTGCGCGAAGCAGGGCAAAAGCAGGATGAAAAGAAATACTTTCTTCATGGATATGGTCTTGAAACAAGGTGCAAAAATAAAAAAAGACCCAGATATGACAGTCCAGGTCTTTTTAAGTTTTAAAAGATAATTTCAGATTACTTCTTCAAGGCTTTAGCTACGGCATCCGCATATTTAGGTGCCACTTTCGAGGCTGATTTGGGATCAGTGACGTCAATGGTAACAACACCCTGAAGTTGTTGCCCGTCAGGCTTGTCCAAATCGTAGATCACCGTTTCCAAATTATAGGTCTCGGAAGTATAAGTCCTTGTTTCAGATGGGACATATGTTCCCCCATAACCGTAGCCGTATGGCGAATAGACACGACCATAGTATCCACCGAATCCTCCATAGTAACCTCCATAATACGATGGGTAATATCCACCAGAGACATAACCACCGGTCTCAGAAGTAACAATCTCCTTGCTCATGTCTTTAAGTACTGTAAGGACAACACCTCTATAACCTTCATTTTTGATGATCTGAACCTTTTGAGCTACGGTTTCTTCCGTTTGCTTTTCATTGTGCTTCATAGCAGGGAATTTCTTGTAACTCTCTGTGGCGTTTATACCTGCGCCGCGCAACCGTTCTGCAATCTCTTGCTCAAAACGTTGTCGGCTCGTCATATCATCAGATCTGGCGATGACGAGAATACTCGCATCAGCCAGGTCGCCAATATCGTCACCTTTCCAGGAGTCAATAATCTTCACTCCTGAACAACTCATCACAATTAAGGCAGTTATAAACAAACTGGCTGCTAATTTCATTTTTTTCATTGTACTATTTTTTATTGAATGGGATTCGATTAAAAAGCAAATATAAGCGTTTTTTAGTTGCATTCCTCCGAGCTTTTAGAAAAGGGTTTTACTGGTTTTATCTGTTACTTAGCCAATGTGTCTTTTTTGAAATTCAGAGACTATAACCACGACGATCTGAACGGTGCAATTTGGGTAAAATAATACAAAAAAATCTTGCAGGATTCTATTCCATATGATACATTTGCAAACCGAAATTTCTCACTTGAGAAAGTTCTGGGAGAGGTGCCAGAGTGGTAATGGAGCAGATTGCTAATCTGTCAACGGGCAACCGTTGCCGGGGTTCGAATCCCCGTCTCTCCGCAAAATTAGAATTAGATGACCCTCGGGGTGTAGCGTAGCCCGGTTATCGCGCCTGCTTTGGGAGCAGGA
>CBDUAY010000185.1:0-4305 GCA_965365245.1 uncultured Flavobacteriaceae bacterium
AAGTGCCTTCGATATGAGGGAAATAAGAGCGGTGAAGGTTTTGAGTGTCATCTTTTAAATCCCTCAGGAAATTCACTTTTTGAAAAGCGCTTCCAAGCTTCATTGCCGGACCTTTGAGCTCCTCGTATTTGCTCGCGTCTCCCTGAACGAAAACCTTCAGGCACATAAGGCCGACCACGTCAGCGGATCCGTATATGTATTCTTCGTAATCCGACACATCACCGTAATCTTGTTTGTGAAGGTCGGCACGCATGCTCTTTAGAAAACTGTTGACCAATTCGATGTCGATGTCGTAGCGGTTCACAACATCCTGAAAGGAATTCAAAATTGGGTTCATGCTGATCCCACGACTGAGAGCTTTCCCAAGATCTTCTTCAAACTCATTGAGAAGAACTTCCTTCTCATAGTCATGAAAAGTATCTACTATTTCATCTGCAAATCGCACAAAACCGTAAATCGCGTAGATGTCCTTTTGAATTTTTGGAGACAGCATTTTCACGGCCAGTGAGAACGAGGTACTGTACAACGAAGTCACTTCGTGACTGCACTTGTAGCACAAATTGTCAAATAGATCTTTCATTTCAGTTTTCGTCATTAAGCAGGTCCGAAACCAGTTTTCCGGATATGAGAGAGGGCGGGACTCCTGGACCGGGAACGGTTAATTGACCGGTAAAATACAAATTTTTTACTTTCTTGCTCTTTAATTTGGGACGGAGGAATGCGGTTTGCAACAAAGTGTTTGCCATTCCGTATGCATTTCCCTTGAATGAATTGTAATCTTCCTTAAAATCATTAACGCAATAAGACTCTTTAAAAATCACTGACGAGGACAGTTCCTGACCCGTTAGCTTCTCCATGCGCTCGATAATTATTTTGAAATATTTTTCTCGGAGTTCTGAGTTATCCTCCAGGTCTGTCGCCAACGGAATCAGGAATATCGCTGCCTCCTTGCCCTCAGGCGCCACATCCGGATCGGTTATACTCGGGAAGCTGGCATAGAACAGGGGCTCATCCGGCCATGAAGGATCGTCGTATATCGCTTTTGCGTGTTCATCAAAGGAAACATCGAAAAACAAAGTATGGTGCAGGACATTCTTCAATTTTTTGTCAAAGCCCACGTAAAAAAGTAGTGAAGAGGGTGCCATCACTTTTTTGTCCCAAAATTTTTGAGAATATCCGCGATTCGAAATCGGAAGCAGACTTTCCGTATGTTGATAATCCGCCCCGGAGACCAGCAGGTCAACGGGTAAAATCTCCTTGTCAATGCGGATGCCTTTAACCTTATCGGCCTCGTCCACCTGGATCTCATCAATGGAAGCATTGTTGTGAAAACTAACACCCAATTCCTTCGCCATCTGCACCATTCCATCGATCACCGATTTCATGCCGCCTTTCGGATACCATGTTCCAAGGCCAAAATCCGCATGATTCATAAAACTGTAGAAAGCCGGGGTCATCGAGGGTTTGGCACCAAGAAACAATACCGGGAACTCCAATATCTGTCGTAAACGCTCGTTCTTGAAACCTTTCTTGACCACGTCGTGTATTGTGGTAACGAATTGAGGCAATTCAAATACCGTATCCTTGGTAACCAGTTCAAAAGGGCTCACACCCGGGCGATAAACAAGATCTTTAATGGCGATATCGTAATTCTTGCGCGCTCGCTCCATAAAACGGTCAAGGCTTCGTGCCGAGTTCTTTTCAATCTTCTCGAAAGTTTCGCGAATTTGTTCGATTGAATCATCAATGTCGACATAATCATCTTCATCAAAATACACGCGATAGGCGGGACCAAGCTTCTCCAACTCGTAATAATCTGAGGTCGTACGACCAAAATCGTTGAAAAATCTCTCAAAGACATCGGGCATCCAATACCAGGTCGGACCCATGTCAAACTTGAATCCATCACGCACATACTGTCGGGCGCGTCCTCCGAGTTGATCATTTTTCTCATAAACGTGCACCTCATAACCCTCTTTGGCGAGGTAACAGGCAGCAGAGATAGAAGAAAATCCGGAGCCAATGATTGAAACTTTTTTTGACATTGATGTAAGGTAGAATTTTTAGGTCGTCAAACTAAATACAGTTTTATAATATTTTGTTTAACTTTTTGTTCTTTTATTAAAGTTTTTTTGTTTAACTTATCTCTAATCAAGATTTTTTGTAATTTCTTTAAATAAGTTTAAACAAGATAGGCGAATATGTACAAGCCTTAAGATCACAATAGCTCCAAACATTAGACACTGCCTTTTTCCAAAGCTTCAGCATCGGCCGAATCACTGCTTTGATGAAAGTGATCGAGTTGCTCAATAAAATCGTCAGGGGATGATATTTTGATTAAGGATTGATAATCTTCCAACGCTTCGAGGTTGTCATAATTTCCAGATACGACAAATGGAATGTTGGAATCTCCGATTACATTGTCGATCAAGCCATTCATTTTGTGCGGCTTCGGTGTAACGAACATAGACATCAGCATTTGAGGCTCGACAAGATCAACAACTTTTTCAATATTCGAAATCGGAACCCCCTGACCGAGGTAGTAAGTAAGCCAACCTCGCTCTTTAGCAATGAAATTCGCCAGTAGCAGACCAATCTCATGATCCTCTCCCTCCAAGAGGAAAAACACAACAGAAGGTGCGCTTTTAGGAGGGATCGACAACCTCTCTGTGGCTGTGATGAGTTTCTGACGAATCAGATTCGAAACAAAATGCTCCTGGGCAATCATTGCCTTATTGGTATTCCACAAAACCCCTACATATTGGAGAAAAGGGTAAATCATTTCCGTTATGGTCTTCAAGAAACCCTTTCGAATCACCTGCCTCTCAAATATATTGTCAAACTCTTCTTCGTTCATTTCAAGCATTGCAAGCGTAAGACCCTTTATTTCATCACGATCTTGAGACTCCGGGTCTGCTAAGATTGCATTGACCGCATCAAAAACCTCCAGATCCGTCATTTTTTCCAGTTTGGAAACCCTGTACCCATTGCGCACCAGGATGCCGAAGTTCAACAACTTTTTAAGCTGATCGTCTGTGTAATATCTGATATTAGTGGGAGTGCGAAGAGGCTTCAAGAAACTGTAACGCCTCTCCCAAATCCTTAAAGTGTGTGCTTTAATACCTGATAAAGCTTCCACTTGTGCAACTGAATATGTTATCATGTTTAATTCTTTAACGCTTAATATTGGACAAATATAAAAATTATTCTTTCTTTTTCAAGGCTGAAACTTGATTTTTTTCTTTTTTGTTCAATTTTTTTATTTTTTTCTTGGACGTTAATTTATTTTTTATATATCTTTGTCCAACTTTTAAACATTAATTGATATACAATGAAACTCATTTCTCAAAATTTCAAAGAATTTCAAAGACTGGCCGTCATAGTTTTCCTATTGGCCATGCCTTTTGTCATCTCCAGTTGTAGTGACGACGATGACGACGACAAGAAATCGAACACGATTACAGAAATCGCGTCGAAGACTACTAACCTGAGCACCTTATATAGTGCTCTTGAAGCTTCAGGATTGGACGCCGCACTTGACGGCCCAGGTCCTTTTACAGTTTTCGCACCTTCTAACGCTGCTTTTGCGAAATTGGACCCTGCGACTCTAAACACTATTATTTCCACTCCATCATTGCTAACTTCATTGTTGCAATATCATGTGGTATCAGGAGAAGTGTTTTCAGGTGACTTGTCTAATGGACCGGTTCAAACCTTGTTATCCGGACAAACCGTGGACGTTTCTCTCGCCGGAGGAGGTGTAACCCTCAATGGTTCATCTAACGTTACGGACGCTGATATCGATGCATCTAATGGTGTAATCCATATAATAGATGAAGTACTGATCCCTGAAGATTTCTTCGCCCAAACTATTGTTCAGATTGCTGCTGGAGATCCCAACTTTTCGACTTTAGTTGCTGCCTTGGACAAGCCTGAGCTGTCAGATCTTAGGGCTGCCGCCAGCGATCCTACATCAGATCTCACGGTTTTTGCTCCTACCAATGACGCCTTTGATGCTACTTTGGCCGCTTTGGGTAAAGGAAGCATCGATGAGATTCCAGTAGAATTGTTGAGAGAAATTGTTACATACCACATACTAGGAACAGCAGTGTTCTCCAATCAGTTGACTGATGGTGCTGAAGTTGCTACTCTTTTGCCAGATGAAACTGTGACAGTTGATCTGACTGACGGCGTAAAAATCAATGACGCAACAGTTATAGCTGCAGATATCCAGGCAGTCAATGGAGTTATCCATGCTGTTAACGGAGTATTGCTCCCAAGCTATGTAGAATTCTCACTCGGTAC
>CBDUAY010000186.1:0-4250 GCA_965365245.1 uncultured Flavobacteriaceae bacterium
ATAGATTGATAATGCATCGAGGATAGTCCAAATGGACGATAAAGATGTCTTCCTGATAATCTGTGTTGTCTCCGAGTATGAATTTGGGAAGGTTCATTTACTGTTCTTTAAGCAATTGTGACTCTCCGCCTTGCGGTCCGTAAAAAATGACCCAGGTCGAAAAATCGTCTGTAAAGTTAACGAATCGATGCTCAACACCGGCAGGCACAAAGAGAAAATCGCCCGGACCAAAAGAAACGCGGTCCTCTCCGTTTAGAAACTCTCCCTTACCTGAAATCACTACATACACCTCATCCCGTTCATGCGGGGTCTGCAGGTCTATCCCTTCGGGTTTGTAGATCTCTACCTGGAGAGATCCATGCTCAAATAGCGATTTGAAGGTTTCATCGCTTTCCTTCAGAAAGCCCAAAGCCTTGTCGGGTGTGATATGCATCCCATCTGATTTAGGATTTAAATGTACGAAAATGCAGCAGGGAAGCAAATAGGTCATAAAAATGTATTTTTGTATCAAATTTTTCAAAGACCTATGAGCAAACGTACTGTTTTCAACATGTTGAGCAGAGCAGCGAAGAAATACGCTGACAAACCCTACTTGAGTACAAAGGGAGATCAGGGATGGATCAGAACCAGTTTTTCAGAAGCTGAAAAAAAGGCTCGAACCCTCGCCTATGCCTTCGTTGAGATCGGACTGAAAAAAGGAGACAAGGTAGCCATCCTGAGCGAGGCTAAAACAGATTGGATCGTAACTGAATTTGCCGCATTGTTCGCCGGGGGAATCTCTGTCCCACTTTCGATCAAATTATTGCCGGAAGAAGTTCCCTTCAGGGTCAATCACTCTGACACGGTACTTTTTGCCGTCTCGGAAAACACCCTTGACAAAGTGATCAGTCAATGGGAAAAGTACGAAAACAAAAACCTGAAGCTCGTCGTACTGGATCGTCCTTCAGACAAAATAAAGGATATTTGCCAGCAACACGGATTCGATGCCCGGCAATTGTTGTTCATCAAAGATCTTTACCGTTTGGGGGAGGCAAATGTTGAGGAGCATCAGGCTGTTGTAGAGAAATTGGAAAGTGGAACAACGGAGGATGACGTGGTGACGATCTCCTATACGTCTGGTACCACCGGGAATCCCAAGGGAATCATGCTGACTCACCTGAACTATTACTCCAACAGTCATGCCGCGGTAAGCACCTTCAAAATTCAGGAGGGAATCGCCACCCTGCTCATTTTGCCCACAGATCATTCTTTTGCCCATACAGTCGGAATCTATACTGCCCTGGTAAAGGGTCTTTCCCTGCATTTTGTGGATGCCCGAGGTGGAGGTATGAACGCTTTGAAAAACATTCCTCAAAACCTGATTGAGGCAGAATCGAACTTTTTGCTGACGGTACCTGCCCTGACAAGCAATTTCATTCAAAAATTCCAGGATGGCATTCGGAGCAAAGGAGGCATTGTCGAAAAAATATTCAAAAATGGTGTCGCCGCTGGCATACGTAGAAATGGCGATGGGTTTCGAAAACCAGGTGCGGTTGCACAGGCAGAAACTTTTCTGCCCTACATTTTGGCTGAAAAGCTGATATTTAAAAAATTGCGTCAGGTCTTTGGACCCAAAATCGAATTCTTTGTCGGTGGTGGCGCTCTGCTGGACATCAAACAGCAACAATTCTACAAGGCAATTGGCATCCCCGTATACCAGGGATATGGCCTGACCGAAGCGACGCCGATAATCTCCACCAACACTCCCTTTGACCATAAAATGGGCACTTCGGGTCGCGTCCTTGAAGGAATCGACTGCCGCATCTGTGATGACTCTGGAAAAGAGCTTCCCAAAGGTCAAAAAGGGGAAATCGTCATTCAGGGAGACAACGTGATGCTGGGTTATTACAAAAACCCGGAAGCAACCGCCGAAACCCTCAAAGACGGATGGCTTCACACCGGGGATTTGGGTTACTTCGACGAGGACGGTTTTCTGGTAGTGGTCGGTCGGGAGAAGGCTCTCCTGATTTCGGAGGATGGAGAAAAGTATTCCCCCGAGGAGATTGAGGAAGCCATGGTCACGAGCTCTGACCTGATCCTGCAGGCCATGATCTACAACGATCATAAAAAATACACAACTGCTCTTTTGACTTTGAACAAACCTCTTATCAAGAAGATGCTGAGCGAAGGCAAATGGAGCTCTGCCGAGGACCTCGCGCAGGAACTGAAAAAGGAAATGCTCTTGTTTACCAGGCAGCCTGAGTTCGTCGACAAGTTCCCTGTAAAATGGATTCCATCAAACTTTCAGATTATCGAAGAAGAATTTTCAGAAGAGAATCAAATGATCAATTCGACACTGAAAATGGTACGCCACAAAATCACGGAAAACTATCAGGACAAACTGGAGATTATGTATGGCAAAGATTCTCAGCAAAGATCAAAGGAGAGCAACCTTGACGCTCTTCGATCCCTATTTGACCTATGAGCAGCATCGAAATTTCACGTATCAGCATGGAGGACCCCCTTTATCAGCAAGAGAGGGACCTTCGAAACAGGATTCTGCTCCGGCCCATTGGCATTCCGGATTTTGGCTGGGAACACAACGATGCGAACAGCTGGCACTTTATCGCTTCAGAAGGTGGCAAAGTCATAGGCTGCGTGGTTTTAGTCCGCCTGGATCAGCAAGCATCCAAAACACAACTCATACAAATGGCTGTTGAGCGTGAATTCCAGGGCCAGGGGGTTGGGAGAATGTTGGTTGAGCACCTCATCACATTCGCCTCTGAAAACAGGGTAAGGGAAATACAGATTCACGCCCGTGAAGATGTCACTGCATTCTATGAGCGACTGGGTTTTGAGATTGTTGGGGAACCTTTTGAAGAAGTCGGCATCAAACACCGTCACATGCTGAAATGGCTAAATTCAGAACTTAGCTCATAAGAACAGCCTTCGGAATATAATTAATTCGCACTCTTTAGTACTCTCCCCTGTAGTACTTCATCGGCACCCACAACATTCCAAAGCATTCTCCGTCTTCTTTGCCCAGGTGCTTGTGATGAATTTTGTGTGCACGGCGAATGGCAAGCAGATAGGGGTTTTTGGTGTTTCTCCAAATCTTGACTCGCTGATGGATGAATAGGTCGTGAATGACAAAATAAATGATCCCGTAAATCAATACGCCAATACCTACTCCAAGGGCGATATCCCATCTGAAAATGGTCCAAAGCACGAAGGCTGAGATCGAAATAATGGCAAAAAAAACAAAAAAAGAATCATTCAACTCGAAAAAAGAATCGTGTTTGTCTGTAACGTGATGATCCTCATGCAGGTTCCAAAAAAACCCATGCATGATATATTTGTGCATGGCCCAGGCAACGCCTTCCATGAGCACAGCAGTAACTAAAATCGTGATAAATAAAACCATAATTACAATTTTTCATCTATGCCCGCCACCTCAATGCCGAGCAATACTTCTTTTACTTCATCTTTATCCGTCAAAGTTACGAGATTTCGGATCATGGTGTACTTGTATTCGACATCAATTTTTGCACCGGGCAACTCAGACTCCAAATAGGCAATATCCTCGTCAATGTTCTTGTAGTAATTCATAAGCCTGGGGCTATTGAGCTGAATCAACAGTCGGAGATAAACATTTTCCGCTGTTTTCTGTTCCGCGATCAGTTTTTCGAGGGAGGTTTTTCCCTGGTTGAAATACTTTATTTTCTTGATCGGAGAAAACCCGTATTGTGCCATCATACAAGTACTTGCCGCCTGATAGGCTTTGGCGGTTCGGGCACTCGGATCATCCGAATCGATGGACATTTCCAAGATCTGCTCAATGTCTTCTTCCGAATTGATCTCCTGAAAATTCTGTCTCAGACGATCCAGGGATAAGGCTTCCTGAGCCCAATTACCCGGGTAAGAAAAAACAATCGCCATCAGCAACAAAAAATTGGTCACAGCAAATTCAATTTATAACTTACAAATGATTTGGTCAAAAGGAACATTTTCATGGGGTTGCTGATCCGGATTCGCTTTTCAAGAATTTTTTCGGCATCTGTCCGTGTCAACTTAACAAGAAGCTTCTTGTAGTAAATGTAGGCTGTATATACACCGAACTTGGCCTCCATAGGCAGTTTCAGGATACCCTGATAGGCATCATCAAAGTCCTGTCTGATTTCAGCAATTATTTTCTCCTTAGCCTCAGCATCCATAAAAGTGCCTTCGATATGAGGGAAATAAGAGCGGTGAAGGTTTTGAGTGTCATCTTT
>CBDUAY010000187.1:0-4244 GCA_965365245.1 uncultured Flavobacteriaceae bacterium
AGGGATTATATCGTATAAGAGAGATTATTTCGTCCCGGAGGGATTTACTGGAGGGATTTACTGGAGGGATTAATTTGTATATGAAAGCCTTGAATGATTTTTAACCCATTTATAACTGTTTGAATATGATTCGGAGTATTGGCAGTTGGTTTCTATTACTGTTGTTGGTTTCGACAGGTGGCTGGGCACAGGAAGGATTACCGGAAGGGACAAAGGAGGAAGCGCCGGTTCTGAAAACGACCCACATTTACAAGGACACCCTGGCCCTGGACTACTACACGATCAAAACCCGGAAGAGTAATGAAACGAGTGACACAGTCAGGAACCCCCTGGTCGTTCTGGTTCATGGGGGAGGCTTCTTCGAAGGTCGCAGAGACGGTGTGGGTGAAGAAAAGTTCTCCAGGGAAATGGCGCAAAAAGGCTTTGACGTGGCCTCGATCAGCTATCGACTTACTCGTAAAGCCTCGGGTTTTGGTTGTGATTGCCCGGCGCGTGACAAAATCACCACGTTTTTAAACGCCGCAGAGGACCTGATGGCAGCCGTTGATTTTTTAGAGGAAAAAAATGAGTTTGAATTTGATCGGGAGCATATTTTCCTTGTGGGGAGCAGTGCAGGGGCCGAGACTGTTCTAACAGCGGCCTACATGACTGGACATTACGAATTCAAATCAATCGTGCCCCGGAAGTTCTCAGGAGTGATCGCTTTGGCTGGCGCGGTGATAGACAGCGATTACATAACTGAGTACAATGCGATCCCTGCAGTCCTGGTGCATGGAGAAAAAGACGACCTGGTTCCGTTTGGCACAGCACCCCATCATTATTGCAAAACCAGCGATCCTGGCTACCTGATGCTTGACGGGTCGAATACCATCGCCGAAAGACTTGAAGCACTGGGAACTTCATTTATTCTGGCTGAAGACCCGGAAGGAAATCACGATTGGGCAGATGAAGGCTACGAGCTGATCGATCTGATCGGTCAATTTATCGAAAATGTAAAGGCGGGAACTTCCTTTGGAGCGAACCGGATACGTATACAATCCAACTGATGGGAATCAAGCTGAGAACCGATTGGAAACTCAAACCGGGTGGGAGTCTTATAGATCACCACTCGAAAATCATGTTGATCGGCTCCTGCTTTTCAGAACATATTTCAGGCAAACTCAAGTTTTCGGGCTTTGACGTATTTGAAAATCCACACGGCATACTATTCCATCCGCTGGCGATCGAGCGTGCTGTCTCGGATTGCCTCCAAGAGATTCAATACAGCAAGGAAGACCTGGTTTTCAACGGCGAGGTGTGGACCAGCCTGAACCACCACGGCAGGTTCAACAACACTGACCCCCAGGCGGTTCTCGATTCGATCAATGCTTCCATCCGAAAGGCACATGTTTTTCTCGAGAGCACTAGCCACCTACTACTGACCCTGGGCACCTCCTGGGCTTACAGGCACATTGAAAAGGAGTCCCTCGTGGCAAATTGCCACAAGATCCCGCAAAAGGAATTTAAAAAAGAGCTGCTCAGCCGCGAAGAAATTCTGGCGAGCCTGGAGCGAACAGTAAGCCGGGTGCGCGAAGTGAACCCGAAGGTTGCGATTATCCTGACTGTGAGCCCGGTGAGGCATATCAAGGATGGAATTGTGGAGAATACGCTCAGCAAGGCGCGATTGCATGAATCGGCACATCAGTTAATAGCGGAAAAATATGGTGTCAGTTATTTCCCGGCCTACGAACTAATGATGGACGACTTGCGGGACTATCGCTTCTACAAAAGCGATTTGATCCATCCGAATGAGACTGCGGTTGAATACATCTGGGAGAGGTTCAGTGAGTCGTGGATCGACCCTTCAGCCGGTCAGCTGATGCAGGAAGCTCAGTCGATTCACCGGGCTTTGAAGCACAGACCTCTGCAGGCCAGCTCCGGAAAGCATCGTGAATTTCAGGAAATGATCGAAAGGCAAATGCGGGAGCTTCAAGCGAAGAACCCCCACATATGCCTGTATAGGGATTAGAAAGATTATTTAATGCAATTCGCAACGTTGCCCCAGGGACCTCCGTTAATTGCATCTATGCCATGTTGTTTCAGAATTGTCGCAGCCGAACCACTTCTTGCTCCACTTCTGCAGCAAGCCACTACGGGCTTGCCCAGTTTTCTGAGCTCTTCAATATGTGCTCCGATCTGGTTCAAAGGAATGTTTTTCGACCCCTGGACATGACCATCCTCAAACTCCTCAACCGTTCTCACGTCAATTACGATAGCGTTTTTCTCCAAATACTCCTCGATGACTGAAACGCTGGTGTTGCTTCCGAATAAATTGAAAATTCCCATGAATATCAATACTTTATTTAGTTATTAATTTTGTGCAAAGTTCCGAAACGCTTTTGAAACGAGTGTAACACCCGTTACAGTTTCTCTTGTTTCGCCTCACTGCCCTTATTTGGTTTTCACTCCCATATAATCCAGAGTGAGATTCACAAGCGACGTCACTCCAACTTTCATGCCACTTTCATCTATGTAGAAGTCAGGCGTATGGTGGGAAGCGGTATCCTCAACTTTGACGTCGAGCGGCTTGCCCCCAACGAAAAAGAACAGTCCGGGAATCTCCTTCTGATAGAATGAGAAATCCTCCGCACCTGTGATGGCATTTACTTGTATTACGTTCTCCTTGCCAGCCGATCGCTCAAGGGTTGGAACCATCTTCGCGGTGAGCTCCGGATCGTTGTAGGTAATCGGAATTCCTTTGCTGATCTCAATCTCGGCAGTTCCTCCATAGCTTTCGGCTATAGACTGAACGCGAAACTTCATAATGTCATTCAATTTCTTCTGCATGTCATAGTCAAGTGTACGGATGGTTCCCATCATCTCCACCTCTTCGGGTATGATGTTGTTTCGAACTCCTCCGCGGATGAGCCCAACTGAAATCACCGCAGCCTCCTTGGTCAGTTCGGTGTCACGGCTGATCAGGCTTTGCAGGCCGTTGATGATCTGGGCCGAGATCACGATCGGATCAACTCCCTGCCATGGAGCCGAGCCATGCGCCTGCTTTCCGTGGACTTTGATGTGAAAACGCTGTGCTGCGGCCAGGGTTCCTTTGGGTTTGTAGGTGATCTTGCCAACATCGGTCTGGGCGCTGATGTGCAGCCCAAAGATCACTTCGGCGTCCGGATTTTTCAGGGCTCCTTCTTTGACCATCATTTCGGCTCCACCCTCTTCTCCGGGAGGCACGCCTTCTTCGGCAGGCTGAAAAACAAACTTCACCGTGCCTTTGAGATCCTTTTTCATTTTGGTTAAAATCTCGGCGGCTCCCATGAGCATGGCCATGTGGGTGTCGTGACCGCAGGCATGCATCACGCCGGATTCAATTCCGTTGTATTCGCTTTTTACCTCGGAGGCGAACGGCAGGTCAACGCGTTCGGTAACGGGCAAACCATCCATATCAGCGCGAAGGGCGACGACCGGTCCGGGCTTTCCTCCTTTCAGAATGCCGACTACTCCGGTGTGTGCAATGCCGGTCTGGACTTCCATGCCCAAACCTTCGAGAAAGGCGGCCACCTTCTTGGAAGTCTCAAATTCGCGGTTGGAGAGCTCCGGGTTCTGGTGGAAATCTCTTCGCCACTCAATCACTTTGGGTTCGACCTCTTCCACCATTTGGCTAACTTTCTGTGCCATTGCCTGAAAACTCAGGGCCAACAGGCAAATCATCATTGCAGTTCTTTTCATTTTCTGTATTGTTTCTTTTTTGGTTAAACGGTTTGATTCGCTAAAGCTAAATCAAAATCATCGGGTAAACAACAATTCCCTGTATTTGACAAGAGGCCACAGCTCATCGTCGACCATGAGCTCCAACTTGTCGCAGTGATAACGGATCTCGTCAAAATAGGGTTTCACCTTTTGGCAATAGGCCACTGCTTTTTTCTCAGGGTCATTGATCACATTGGCCTTTTTGCGCTCTTCAACCATTTCACCGGTCTTTGAATTAATGGCTGAAATGTGACCCGAGATCTTCTTGATAAGCTCCAATTGGTCATGGGCTATGGTTTCGAACTCCTTGCCAAAAACCTCTTTGAGCCCTCGCACATTCTCTATCAGGGTGTTCTGGTAATTTACAGCTGTTGGAATCACATGATTCAGTGCAATGTCACCCAAAACGCGTCCCTCGATTTGAATTCTCAGAGAATACTCGTCGAGCTCGATCTCGTGACGGGCCCGTATTTCTTTTTCATTCATCACCTCCATCTCCTCATACA
>CBDUAY010000188.1:0-4234 GCA_965365245.1 uncultured Flavobacteriaceae bacterium
GTATGGTTTCATGAATGGGGTCATTTCAACGGAGACGACAGGGCCCTGACCGATGAACAGATCGAGATTTGCAACCGAAGAAGCATACAGCCGATTCCTCCGCAACAGATGTTCGTGGAATTCACAAAACCCATTCAGCAGCAGCTAAACAATCGTTTGATCAGTTTTTATCGGGGATACTGAAAATTGAAAACGAAGAAGGAATCCTTCCTGTTATCTGTTTGAATGTCCTGTTAAAGTAAGAGAGACTCTCGAAGCCGCATGCGTAGCAGGTGGTGGTGACGCTCTCCCCGGACAAAAGCATTTTCTTGGCTTTGTCTATCCTGTAGTGATTCACGAATTGAGTGAAGGTCAGCCGCGTCATTTTTTTGAAGTAGCGACAGAATGCCGCCGGACTGAGGTGACTCAGCTCTGCTATCTCTTCGATGCGGATGCGACGCGTGTAGTTCTGATCGACAAAGCTGTAGATGCGATCAAGTCGAGACTGATCCCTTGAGGTATATTGATTCTTCACCTCTTTTTCATGCAAAAATTCCTTGTCCTCTGCTCTTTCAAGTGCATATAAGATGCTGAGGAGCTCCATGAACTGCTCCAGGTCTTGGAGATTTGCCAGATTCATGATGCGTGGGCCGATTTCCTTTTTGGTTTTTTCTCCAAAGGCAATCCCTCGACGACTTTGTTTGAACAAGTTGGCGATGGGATGGAATTCGGGCGTGTTTTCCTCGGCATTCTTTAAAAATTCCTTTCCGATGTGTATGACGACCTTTTCATAAGGGGTCCGGATGCCGTAGTCAAAGTTCAGATGAGGAATGTAGGACCCGATCATCACCAGGTCGTTTTTCTCAAATGCCGAGGTATGCTGTCCGACCATGCGGTTCCCATCGGCGCCATCGATGAACACGATCTCAAACTCAGGATGAAAATGCCAGTAAAACAGGTCGCTGAAGTTCGGGTTGACAGAGAGACTGAAAGAACTTCCCGGCTTAGGCAGGATATGCTCGAGTTCCGTTTTCATCCTATAAAATTATACATTATTTGCATTATTAAATCCATAAATAGCTATAAATGTCAAAATTATTCAACTAATGATCAGAATAGGATTTGTTTTCAGACGGATACGCTTCTAATTTTGAGATAGAAAAATAAAGAACCAAAGACGCAAAAAGAATCGAGATGAGAGCAGATCAAAAGACAGACGAAAGAGAGAGCCCCAACCAAAATCACAAGGAGATACCTGGCAATCCGTCCACGGCGACCACGAGCCAGATCAAGCTGAACGACCGATCGAACGGTAAACCCCTGAGGGTACTGAGTGAAGACGATTGGAAATTCTGGGTGCATAACGGGTATATCGTAATCAAGAATGCTGTAAGCAGAGAACAAGCAGAAAAAACGGCTGATTTCATCTGGGAATTTGAAGAAAAAGACAAGAACGATCCTTCAACCTGGTATTCCGAGGCACGGGCCGAAATCGAAATGAAGGAGCTCGCCGGCACGGGAATGGTTGAAGTATACAACAACCAGGCCCTTTGGAACAATCGGCAGAACCAACGAATATATGACGCGTTTGTCGACATCTGGGGCACCGAAAAGCTCTGGGTCACCATCGACCGTGCCAATCTCAACTTCCCGATCCGACCGGGCTTTGGCTATAAGGGTTTCATTCATTGGGACTATGACCCCGAGACCCGGCCACAAAATGTGCAGGGTGTTTTGGCCCTTTGTGACCAAACAGACGAGAACATGGGCGGGTTTCAGTGCATCCCGGAGCTCTATCGCACTTACGATACCTGGAAGCTGACCCAACCCGAAGATCGCGATCATTTTCAACCCGACATTTCAGGGTTGGAGGAGCATATCATCAAGGTTAAACTCAATGCCGGAGATCTTCTGATTTTCAATAGTACACAACCCCACGGCATCCGACCAAACCTTTCTGAAGACAAGGTCAGGATCGCACAGTACATCTCGATGATGCCGGCCGAAGAAGACAATGAGGAGCTCAGGCAATGGAGAATCAACTCCTGGGACAAACGAATCGCTCCGAGCGGATATGCCTTTCCCGGGGATCCAAGAAATTTTGAACAGGAAAAGTACCCCCGTGCCGAGCTGAATGAACTGGGTAAAAAGCTTTTAGGACTGGAACCCTGGTAAGTATTTCGGGAATTTTGACTACATTTAACTGAGTTGAGGGCCGGATAAAATTTCGTCCCCTGATGAATCAACACCTTTGACCCGACCTGAATGCTCGGAAATCTCCACTTCATCGATCTGACGATCGTACTGGCCTATTTTGCTGTGGTGCTTTGGATAGCATGGTATGTCTCGCGTGGCGGCGGCCGGCCTTCAGGAGACAAGGATTCCAAAGATTACTTTCTCGCTGGCAAATCAGCAGGCTGGTTCGTCATCGGCGCGTCCCTTTTTGCCTCCAATATCGGCTCGGAGATCATCATAGGCGTATCGGGTGCAGGTGCCCGGGCAGAAATGCCACAGGCCAATTTTGAGATCCTGGCAGCACTGATATTGATCTTGCTCGGTTGGGTGTTTGTTCCTTTCTACCTTAGATCAGGAGTATACACCATGCCCGAGTTCCTGGAGATACGCTATTCCAAAGCATGCCGAAATTACCTTTCTGTCATCTCGATTCTGGCCTATGTAATTACCAAGATTTCCCTGATCATCTTCGCCGGAGCCCTGGTTTTTGAGACCATGGGAATCTCCTTCTGGACCGGCGCTATCATCACGATCATAGCTACCGGTTTCTACACCATTCTGGGCGGGCTTCGGGCGGTTATTTACACCGACATGCTCCAGACCTTTGTGCTATTGGCCGGAACAGGAGCGGTGACTTACTTCGGTCTCAATCAACTCGGGGGCTGGGATGGAATGATGGAAACCCTTCAGGTAGCTTCATCCACGCCTGGAAACCCAAGTCCCGATCAGTTCTTCAACCTCTGGAGACCCCACGACGACACATCCTACCCCTGGACTGGAATGCTGTTCGGCGCTCCTATTCTCGGGGTTTGGTACTGGTGCACCGATCAGTTTATCGTCCAACGAACCCTATCGGCCAAAGACATCAGCAATGCCCGCAAAGGGACTCTTTTCGCCGGGTTTTTGAAGCTGTTGCCCGTCTTTATATTTTTCATCCCGGGTGTCATCGCCTTTGCCCTCTCTCAAAAGGGAATGCTCAATTTTTCTTTGGAAAACCCGGATCATGCGCTTCCGGCAATGATCAATGGTTTTCTGCCCCTGGGCCTTAAAGGACTGGCCATATCGGGTCTTCTAGCTGCCCTGATGAGCTCACTCTCTTCTGCGTTCAATTCGTCATCCACGCTGATCACTTTTGACTTTTACAAACAATACAAACCCCAGGCCACCGAACAGGAACTTGTCTGGGTGGGTCAGATCGCCACGTTATTGCTTGTGGTAGCCAGCTTCCTGTGGATACCTTTTATGAAAACCCTGATGGGCGGCGGGCTTTTTCACTACCTGCAGAGCGTACAAGCCTATATCTCACCCCCGATCGCAGCTGTCTTCCTCTTTGGGCTTTTCTTCAGGGGAATCAATGCCCGGGGCGCCATTGTGGCCCTCTGGTCCGGTTTTGTATTGGGTATGCTAAGGCTGGTCACTGAGTACATGAGCAAAGAAGGAATTATTCGTGTACCCGAAGGTGGCGTTGTCGACTTCTTTCTCAGCATCAATTTTCTGCACTACGCGATTGTTCTGTTTGTATTCAGCACAATTGTCCTTTTCGGATTCAGCAAGCTTGGAACACCAAAAGATCCAGCAATTCTCGACACGGTTACCTTTGCGGAAAACGAAAGGGCAGTTCGCTTCAAATGGACCTCAGACACGATACTGACAGTTATACTAATTGCTCTCGTCCTGCTCATCTGGCTCCTGTTCAGCCCCTGGGGACTGGCCGGTTAATTTCTCATCAATTCTCACAAACAGTTTAATGAATAGAATATGGATCTGAAACTGGAAAATAAAACCGCTTTTATCACTGGCTCAACCGCGGGCATAGGCTATGCTATCGCCCGAGGCCTGGCCCGGGAAGGTGCTCATGTCATTTTAAACGGAAGAACAAAAGACAGCGTCAATTCGGCTGCCAGCAACTTGAAGAAGGAGTTTCCAACGGTTGAGATTTCTGGGTTTGCCGCCGATTTTGAGAACGCGGAACAGGTCAATCGTTTGATTGACAGACTGCCAGAGGTCGACATACTGGTGA
>CBDUAY010000189.1:0-4225 GCA_965365245.1 uncultured Flavobacteriaceae bacterium
TAAGCGCCTCATTGAATGCTGAAACGTGTCTGTCAAGCTGTGCATTGATCATGCCACGTATTTTGAGGGTCTCCTTCATCTTTTTGACCCGATAGGTCTTCGGATTCCAGAACTTAGTCAAGATAGATTCTCTCGTGGAGTATTTCAGCTTCTTCTTCTCTTCGACAAAATAGCATGTAAAGAGGATGGATGTCTTTCCCTTAGCATTCGGGTCTCTCAAAATGAACGTGTGATTTGATGTGTGTGATCTCATAATCTGTTAATAAAATAATGTCCGATACCGTAGACAAATTCGTGGACACCAATGTTCTAATTTCTTGTCCACCACAAAGATAGAGAAGCCTACTACATTCACAATAAAAACCTATAAACAAGTAGGTTAGACCTATAAATCGAAGTGAAAAATGAGATAAAAAAAGACCGCTACAGAAACTTTTAAATTCATAGTAGCGGTCCAAAAAAAAGGGATCTTTCGGGTGCGTTTTTATGCTGCACCCATGAGGTGGCCTTCAATCATAGATTGGGCGTTTTTTTCATTCGTTTGATCGAGCCTGAGTAAACTGAGGTCTCGACTGGTATTTTTTGGGGTTTGAGGGTGGGGGAGAAAGGAAGGTTTGGATTCAGTTGCTTTAAAATGGTTTCGAATAGGGCCTCGAGGCCTTGAAATATATTGTGAATGGTGATTCTTATCATAGCGATTACAAATTCGTTCTCCTTCAAACCGGTGAAGCGGTCAAGAAGATTCATTAAAACACATGTCTTGATCGAAAAAGATCAGAACACAGTGATTTGGTTCGGAGAAAATTGTTAAATGAGGGAAGATTGTTATGTTTCGTCTAATGACTCAAATTAAAACGAAGGAAACCCGCTTTTATTTTAATCGAAGTTTTTTTCTTTTCAACAACTTGAAAATAAAGATGAAACCTTATGCTTCGGCTGTCAAATTGATTCACTTTTGTTACTTTTATCGCTCGGTTTCAAAAGGACTGGTAAAACCGATTGAAATACGCCCCTATGACGAATCTTGTAGTAAGTGAAGGCTATGACAAACAACAGATCGATGCCTTAATCGACTCTTTCGATGACAAGGGTGAGAGCATCTGGAAAAAGCGCAATACACTTAAGATTTTCTCTTTGAATGGAAAGGAAGTAATTGTCAAGTCTTTTAAGGTTCCTCACCTTGTGAATCGATTTGCCTACAGGTACCTCAGGAAGTCCAAGGCCCAGCGATCTTATGAACATGCCAGTATATTGAGGCAAAAAGGTATTTTGACCCCTGAGCCTATCGGATACAAAGAGGAGTTCAACCTGATCGGTCTCGGAAGCAGCCAATACATTTCAGCTAAACTGAACTATGATTTTGACTTCAATGCGCTATACGACCCTGCATTCGAAGATCGAGACCGAATCCTTGAAAAATTCACCGAGTTCACATTTCAGCTCCATGAAAGAGGGATCCATCACCTGGATCATTCACGTGGCAATACCCTGATCATCAAAAAAGGAGAGGATCAGTGGGATTTCTACCTGATCGATCTCAACCGGATGCGCTTTGAAACCATGGACTATCAGAAACGCATGGATAATTTCAGCCGTTTGGGCCTGACCCCTGACATGATTGAGGTAGTGAGTCGAACCTACGCAAAGCTCATTGGTGAAAATGTGGATAAAGTTCGAGCCGATATGACTGAAAGTTGCGAGGCATTTGACAAAAAGAAAGAAAAGAAAGCCAATCTCAAAAAGAAGCTGGGCCGCTCCTAAGTCAAACCCGACCGACTTTGTCCAAAAGGTAAAAATCAGCTAAGACCATGGCTGCGAGAGCCTCGACGATCGGCACTGCGCGCGGAACCACACAAGGGTCATGACGACCTTTACCCATCATTTCGACTTCATTTCCCTTTGAGTCAATGGTGTCTTGTTTTTGTATCAGCGTCGCGACGGGTTTAAAAGCCACCCGAAAGTAAATGTCCATGCCATTGCTGATTCCGCCTTGAATACCGCCGGACAGATTGGTCTTTGTGCTCCCATCTGTATTGAAAAGGTCGTTGTGCTCGCTTCCCTTCATCTCTGCTCCGCAAAATCCGCTGCCGTATTCGAAGCCTTTAACCGCGTTGAGAGAGAGCATCGCCTGTCCGAGTCGCGCGTGCAACTTGTCGAAGATCGGTTCACCCAGCCCTCTTGGAACATTGCGCAAAACACAGGTGATGGTTCCTCCAATGGTATCACCCTCCTTTTTGATTTCGGTGATCTTCTCAATCATTTTTTCGGCCGTCTCCGGATCGGGGCAACGCACCATGTTGGACTCAATTTTTGAAAAGTCAAGATCCTGGTAGGGTTTGTCCAAAAATATGGTTCCTACGGATGAAGTAAAGGCAGTGATCTCAACATCCTTCATAAGCTGTTTGGCCAATGCCCCTCCTACGATCCAGTTTGCGGTTTCCCGTGCCGAGCTTCTTCCTCCGCCCCGGTGATCGCGAATGCCGTATTTCTGGTCGTAAGTGTAATCCGCATGAGAAGGGCGGTAAACGTCTACGTTGTGGGAGTAGTCCTTGCTGCGCTGGTTCGTGTTTCGTATTTGAAATCCGATGGAAGTTCCGGTCGTTTTTCCTTCAAATATTCCGGAAAGAAATTCTACCTGATCGGGTTCCTTTCTTTGGGTCGTGATCTTCGACTGCCCGGGTTTGCGCCTTTCAAGCTCTTGTTGGATGGCATCGAAATCGAGTTCCAGTCCGGCCGGACAGCCATCGATGACACCTCCAATTGCTGGCCCATGTGATTCCCCAAAAGTGGTTAGCTTGAAGATTTTTCCCAAAGAATTGCTCATTTGACCGGATTAAAAAATGAAAGCCAAAGTTAACACAATTGATCCAAATTCAGTTGAGCGCAAAATTCTTTAATTTTGCCTGACCCGGTGCCATAAGAAGCACCTGTCAAACTGGTTTGTCATTCTAATTTCAACGATATTTTCAGTGCATTACAAGATCAAAGTAGTCGGAAGGGTTCAGGGCGTATGGTTTCGCAAGTACACGCAGGAGACCGCAGATTCCTTTGGAGTCAAAGGATTCGTTGAGAATTCAGATGACGGAAGCGTATATGTGGAGGCCGAAGGGAGTTCGGATCAGCTGGATCAATTTCTTGAGTGGCTTCAGAAAGGCTCGCCCATGTCCAGGGTAGAAAAGGTCATTCACAGCAGAGGACAACCCGTAGGTTTTTCTTCCTTTGAAATCAGGAGGTAAAGAACCAGAGTTTGATTGCCATTGCGCTTACCATTATAATAAGGAAGATTTTCACGGCTCCGTCACCTTTTCTTACCGACCATCGACTGGAGAACCATCCGCCAAGGGCATTTCCGATAGAGAGAACCAAACCGTACTTCCAGTTCACCTGGTCATTGATGATGAAAACTGAGAGCGCCGAAATGGTATAGATAAAGGCCACCACCACCTTGATGGCGTTGCTTTTGACCAGTGAAAAACGGTTGACTCCCGACAATACCAATAGAATCAGAAAGCCCGTACCTGCCTGAATGAAACCTCCATAGATGCCGATGAAAAAGAACAAGAGCAGACTCAGCCAAAGGTGCTTTCCCGTGATCCGCTCAATCATGTCTTCTGTTCGCGTCTTGCGATTTATCACCAAATAGACCACAACAAAAATCATGATCACTGCCAGAATTTTGTTGAAGAGGTCCCCCCGGATGTCAATGGCGATCTGGGCCCCAATGATCGCTCCAACCATGGCAGAAAGCCCAAAATAAATGCTGTATGGAAAGGTGTTGATCCCCTTGCTTCGAAAACCCGAAATCGAAAAGATGTTCTGAATGAGTATGGCCACACGGTTTGTCCCATTGGCAATTGCCGGGGGAAGGCCCAGGAAAATGAGCATGGGCAGGGTCAGCAGAGACCCACCGCCTGCCATGATGTTGATCACTCCGGCGACGAATCCAATGAGGGCCAGAAAGAAAAGTTCAATTTCCATATCACGGATTTGAGACGAAAATACTATTTTAATTCAAACCCGGGTCGTTTGACAGTGTTTGGAGACCCTCCAAAAATTTCGCTAAATGTTTTACAAAAACAAAAAAGGGTATTATATTTGCGCTCGCAATTCTGTGCTACAGAACGACTATTGGAGAAATGGCAGAGTGGTCGAATGCACTGGTCTTGAAAACCAGCGAGGGTCACACCTCCGGGGGTTCGAATCCCTCTTTCTCCGCAGAAGAAAA
>CBDUAY010000190.1:0-4201 GCA_965365245.1 uncultured Flavobacteriaceae bacterium
CTTTATTTTGAACCAGGGTCACCGAATGCTCCACCAGTTTATGATTGAGCACCTCATCGATGGGCCTGTTGAGATCCGACATCAAATTCTCCGTCGAAAGGGGTTCGTATTTATCCAGTCCCATCCAATACTTGGCCATAAGAATCTTTCTCACGGCCTCGTTCAAACGTGCATCTGTCAAGGCACCCGAGGCATGGGCCTTCTTAAATAGAGCTACGGATTTTTCAACTTCCAAAGGCACGTCCAAAAGATCATTGCCTGCGATAATGGCTTGCAGATTGATCTCTTCTGAGGAGGCAAAGTTAGCCGAGCCCTTCATGTTCAAGGCATCCGTGACAATCAGACCTTTGAATCCCATTTTTTCTTTCAGGAGTCCGGTTATGATATTTTCAGACAATGAGGAGGGTAGCTCCGCATTGGGTTCCAGGCTGGGCACGCTCAAGTGTGCAATCATCACACTGCCAATGCCGTGATCAATGATCTTCTTGTAGGGATACAGTTCGAGAGTGTCCAGTCGAATCGTGTCATGACTCACCGAAGGAAGGGTCTTGTGGGAATCCTGATCGGTGTCGCCGTGACCGGGAAAATGCTTGGCACAGGCCATGACCCCCTCACTTTGAAGCCCTTGCATAAAAGCTGTTGCCTTTCGGGTTACGTTTTTCCGATCTTCACCAAAAGAGCGATTTCCAATCACCGGGTTAAGCGGATTAGTATTTACGTCAACTACAGGAGCAAAATTGATATTGACACCTTCCCGTTTCATGTGCTGCCCCATCTGAACCCCCATGTCATAGAGCAATTTGTCGTCGCGAATGGCTCCCAGGGCCATGTTGTAAGGAAAAGCAACCGTATTCTTAAGACGCATGCGCAAACCCCATTCGCCATCAATTCCAATCAATAGGGGAATTCGAGACAACGACTGATAGTGATTGGTCAGTTCAACCTGCTTAACTGCCTGGTCCTGAAAGAAAATGAGTGCTCCCAGGTGATATTTTTCAATGAGGCCGCTGATGTACTTTTCGTGCTCGGCATCCCTGTTGGTATAGGCGGCAACCATAAACAACTGTCCGATCTTTTCCTCTAGATTCATCGTCGACATGACGCTGTCAACCCATTTTACCTGGGCAATCGAATCTTTGGTCACCAGGGGATTGATTTGGGAATTCACTCCCGACCACGTAAAAAGCATGAAGACGATCAGAAAAAGAAAATTGCGCTGCATGAATAGTATTTATGAATTGAAATATCGACTGTGCCAGCTTTGTGCTGCAGGCACTTCCCAGGAATTACTGAGTTCCCCTTTGGTTTGGACCATATTGTTGAAAACAGTTGTCTCTTCAGTGATTCGTTCCTCTCGGATGAATTTCTGAAAATCGGACATACTGACCACATTGATGTGATCTCCTGAACGAAACGCCGTGTTGAGTTTGTTGAACAGGTCAAGGCCGAACTGTTGCTCAAATCGCTTGAATACATGCGTCGAGGCGTCAATAGAGCAGCCCGAAACCTGATTGAAGGACTCATCCACTCCTATAACGATGAAGTGATTGTGCAAAACAGCAAAAGATCCTTTGAGGTCGTCACCGTGACGGGTCCAGTCTTCTATAAAATCTTTCAGGGCCTTTTGCATTTCTTCAACTTGAGTCGAATTAAGCTCACGGTCCGCTTGATAGACCCAGATTCTGGCAGTATCGGGCAAGTCATTGAAATCTACGTACATGTCAAATCTTATTATTGAATTTGTTCTGAAGGTCCTCGAGCGTATTCACTACTTTTTTGGGGTTCATGCTTTTCTTGACTTTCTCCAGAATCTTCTTGGTGTAAAGCGGGAAGTCTGCATTCTGCATCCAACTGTAATAACCTGGATTCTCTCTCAATACATCTTGTACCTTCCTACCTTTGTATTTGCCAAAAGAAAACACTTCCTCACTATTGTCATCCAGAAGGATGAAGCCTGCAAAGTCAGCCCGCTGCTGATGTGAAGAAAAATTACTCAAAAAATCGACGTCTCCTTCAACATCCTCATAACGTTGGATCTGGGCTTCTAAAATTTCATACGTTGCGAGCGTGTCAGCCTCTGCGGAATGCGCATTATCAAGTGTCTTTCCGCAATAGAATTCGTATCCGGCACTCAGGTTTCGCTGTTCTTTCTTATGAAAGATCACCTGAACGTCAATAGCCATTCTGTTCTCCATGTCAAAATTCACTTTGGCCCGGAGCATTTCCTCAGCGAGCAAAGGGATGTCGAATCGATTGGAATTGAACCCTGCCAGGTCGCAACCCTCAATCATCGTGCTGATCTTTGGCGCCAGCTCGGCAAAGATCGGTTCGGTAACCACTTTCTCATTGGTTATCCCATGGATGTCGGAGGCCTCCTTGGGTATCTCAATTTCGGGATTGACCAGGCGCGTCCAGCTCTCTTTGTTTCCATTCGGGAAAACCTTCAGGATGGAAATCTCTACAATGCGATCTGTGGCAATTTGCACTCCTGTTGTTTCCAGATCAAAGAAAACAAGGGGTCTTTCGAGTTTAAGATTCATTTGGATGCATGTATTAACATGTATTAATAAGAGGCGTTTTGATCCCAGGCTTCTAAATAGTCGGCTACGCGCTTGGCAAATTGACTTCCAAGTGCTCCGTTGACAACCCTGTGATCATAGGAATGCGAGATGATCATCCTGTGGCGTATTCCTATCAAATCCCCTTCTGGGGTTTCTATGACTGCCGGCACCTTTCGGATGGACCCGAGGGCCAGGATGCCCACCTGGGGCTGATTGATAATGGGGGTTCCCATAATGCTGCCAAAACTGCCCACATTCGTCACCGTAAAAGTTCCATCCTGAACGTCATCGGGATTCAATTTCCCCGCTCGCGCTCTCTGGGCCAGATCGTTCACGGCCTTGGTCATTCCAACCAGGTTGAGCTGATCCGCTTTTTTAATTACCGGAACTATGAGATTGCCGTCTTGCAACGCAGCCGCCATACCCAGGTTTATGTCTCGTTTTTTGATGATCCTGTCACCGTCTACCGAAATATTCATCATAGGGAAATCCCTTAGTGCCTTGGCAACAGCCTCCATAAAGACGGGCGTATAGGTGATTTTCTGACCTTCTCTTTTGAAGAAATCATCCTTGACGCGTTCTCTCCATTTCACAATGTTTGTCACGTCAACCTCGACAAAGCTCTGCACATGGGCCGAAATCTGAAGCGATTCAACCATGTGTTTTGAGATCATCTTACCCATTCTCGTCATCTCGATGATCTCGTCTCCCTCAACGGGTGCACTCACCTGTTGAGCAATCGACGGGGTTTTAGATTGAGCAGGGGCGGGTTTAGGAATGCTTTGAGGCACTGTATCCTTCTGGGGCAGTCCCGAGGATCGAGACTCGAGAAAAGCCATCACGTCTTTTTTCGTCACGCGCTGGTCCTTGCCGGTTCCGGGGATTGACTCTAGCTCCTCAACAGAGATCCCCTCTGTTTTCGCGATGTTTCGCACCAAAGGAGAGTAAAACTTGCCGGATGGAGAACTTAGGTCACTGACAGCCTGTGCTACCTGGCGACTTTCGTGCTTGACAGATTCTACCGTGGGGATCCCTTCCGGGATCACCTCAGTCGCAACTGTTTCTTCCACCGGAGTTTCAACGGATGCCGAACCATTGGTCTCTATCACGGCAATAATCTGCCCGACACCCACAACATCGTCTACTTCGAACATCCTTTCCACCAAAACCCCTTCAACCTCGCTTGGAACCTCCGAATCGACCTTGTCAGTGGCGATTTCTACGATGGGTTCATCCAGTTCAATGGTATCTCCAACATCCTTTAGCCAGGCCGTGATTGTCGCCTCAGCAACACTCTCGCCCATCTTGGGAAGCTTCAATTCAAATTTAGACATGTTGATGCTCTTTTACAGTCTGCAAATTTAGGAAATTTAATACAGAGTTTCACGAGATTTTAGTCATTGCTGCTAGTCGAGCATACCCTTGGTCAATTCATTGAGATGATCCCCCTTTTCCTGAAAATCTGCCTTTAGAGTTTTGCAGTGAGCATCCAGATTTTCAAATCAGACACCTTCAGGAAAACGGGATATAATTCGTTCATGCTTTAAAATTTACTCAACAATGATTTCTTCTGGCAGATGTGTCTTCAAAAATAGCAGATAATCCATAGATGTCAGAAAGAAACCTGGCAAATGCACTGA
>CBDUAY010000191.1:0-4200 GCA_965365245.1 uncultured Flavobacteriaceae bacterium
ACTACAACAACGAGCAGAACCGATTTGAAGAGGCCGGCAAACTTTGGGAGCAGGCGGCTGCCCCCTACTCTGACAAATGGAATTCTGTGATGAATGAGTTGCTAGAGCTTGATTTCACTTTGGATCCTACCTTCAATATCTACGAGGCGAGTAGGGATCTTCATCGAGCAAGACGCGCTGAATGGCACGAAGAATACACGCTACCATCACTGTGGCGCTTTTATCAGCCCAGCAAGGTGTCACATGGTTCGTATTGGCACTATTGGGGAACCGAGCAGGAAATCGCCTGGAAGAAGAATTACAAACTCTGGATGACCTTTGTAAATGAATACAAAAACCGGGGAGGTCGTGTTACGGCCGGCTCCGATTCGGGGTTTATCTTTCAACTTTATGGTTTCGCCTACATTCGGGAGTTAGAGCTACTTCGTGAGGCCGGATTTCACCCCCTCGAGGTCATACGCGCAGCTACGTTAAGTGGCGCTGAGGCACTGAAAATGGACGATCAGATAGGATCGATACAGGTGGGTAAGCTCGCAGATCTGGTGCTCGTTGAAGAAAATCCCCTTCAGAATTTGAAAGTGCTTTATGGAACCGGTGCCATAAAACTCACGGAGAACAATGAGGTAATTCGGGTCGGCGGAGTGAAATACACCATAAAAGACGGCATCGTCTATGACTCGAAAAAGCTCCTCAAAGAAGTGCGAGACATGGTAAGGGAGGCCAAAGACAAGGAAAACTTTCAAATTCGACAACCCGGTCAATAAAACATTTCAGTATTACGGTCCATAAATGCGTTTAATTATGATAAGATTTAGAACTACGATTATTTTATGCTTGATGGCACTTTTGACAGTCATTGGCTATTCCCAGGAACCTATTAAGGAAATACCCGTTCATTTCGAGCGCGGTACTTCATCCTCAGTGATATCTGGATCAGTTGAAGGATATGAAACCATCGATTACACCTTGGGTGCCAAAGGCGGACAGACCATGAGTGTAGCTATGAAAACCAACCATACGGCTAATTACTTCAATGTGCTTCCTCCAAACAGCCCAACAGCGATTTTTACCGGACAAATTGATGGATACGAATGGACTGGTGTTCTTCCTGAGAACGGAACCTACAAAATAAGGGTTTATCTAATGCGGAGTGCGGCTCGAAGAAATGAAAAGGCCCAGTTCAGCCTCGAAGTGAGCATTACTGGAACGGGCTCGAGTGGTCAGGACGCGAAAGTTGCAGGCACTCCCTTTAACGCGACTGGAATGATTCCTTGTTCGGTTGGGCCAGACGCCAAGCGATCAGCGCAATGTGAGTTTGGGGTTATCCGACATGGACAGGATAATGCCGAGGTCCACACCTCGACTCCTGGCGGAACCAAAAGGATCCTGATCTTTCAGGGCAATGAAGTCAGAGCGAAAGACACAAGCTTGAGCGTGACGTCCTCGAAAGCCGGTGACGAATGGGAAATATCAATCAATGATTTTGAGTTTTTCAACATTCCCGAGGCCGTGATCAACGGTGGTTAATCAACGTTTTTTTCTATTTTCGCGCTTTCTATTGAATCTATATGAAGCTATGTATTGCCGAGAAGCCCAGTGTGGCTTCTGAGATTGCCAGGGTCCTGGGGGCCACGCAGCGTCATGATGGATACTTTGAGGGCAACGGATACCGTGTGACCTTCACTTTCGGACACCTCTGCAGCTTGCAGGAACCACACGACTACAAACCCCATTGGAAAAGCTGGAATCTGAACAATCTGCCGATGCTCCCGGACAAGTTCAAAACGAAGGTTGTTTCGAATGCGGGAATTGAAAAGCAATTTGGCATCATTCGGAAATTGCTGAAAGAAACCTCTGAAGTGATCAACTGCGGGGATGCCGGAATGGAAGGTGAGCTGATCCAGCGTTGGGTTCTCAACGAGGGCGGATATAAGGGAGTCATCAAGAGGCTCTGGATTTCCTCACTCACCGCTGAGGCCATTCGTGAGGGTTTCGACAGTTTGAGGCCTTCTTCAGAATTTGACAATTTGTACTTTGCAGGATATTCAAGGGCGATTGGGGACTGGCTGCTCGGAATGAATGCGACCCGGCTCTACACGGTTACTTATGGACGGCAGAAGCAGGTATTGTCTGTAGGTAGGGTGCAGACTCCTACCCTGGCCATGATTGTAGAGCGCTATCTGAGCATACAGAATTTCAAACCGGAGCCCTACTGGGTGCTACAAACTACCTACAAGGAGGTCGTGTTTCAATGCGAGGAGGGTCGTTTTGAGAAACAGGAAGAAGGAGAAGCCCTTTTTCAAAAAGTAGAGAAGAGTCCTTTTGAAATTGTTTCCGTGGTCAAGAAAAACGGCCTCGAATATGCGCCTAAACTCTTTGACCTGACGGGACTTCAGGTTTATTGCAACAAGAAATTCAGTTTTACAGCCGAAGAAACCCTGAAATTGGCTCAGAGCCTCTATGAAAAGAAACTGATCACCTATCCGCGCGTGGACACCACATTTTTGCCGGATGATCTGTATCCGAAAATTCCCGGGATCCTTTCCAAACTATCCTCGTATGGCTCCTTGACCCAGCCTGTTCTAGGAAAGAAAATAAGAAAGTCCAAAAGAATATTCCAGAACAAAAAGGTCACAGATCACCATGCCATCATACCCACTGGCTTCGAAGACAGGATGTCTGATCGTGAGTTGAAAGTGTATGACAGTATCGCAAGGCGTTTCATCGCTTCGTTTTATCCGGATTGCAAGGTCGCCAATACGGTAGTTAAGGGAATGGCTGCTGAAGTCAGTTTCCGAACTTCAGGGAAAATGGTCCTGGTTTCTGGATGGCGCGTGGTTTTTGAGTCAGAAGACAAAGTTAAAAACTCTGAATCCGATAAAGACGTGCTCCCTTCCTTTACAGAAGGAGAAAACGGGCCCCACCAACCTTCATTTCTTGAAAAGGAAACCAAGCCGCCGCGTCACTTCACAGAGGCGAGCCTGCTCCGTGCCATGGAGACAGCGGGCAAGCAGGTCGAAGATGAAGAGATGAGAGACCTGATGAAGGCCAATGGAATTGGCAGGCCCTCAACGCGGGCAAATATTATTGAAACTCTTTTCAAGCGAGACTATATCAAAAGAAATAAGAAACAGATTCTACCTACACAGACGGGTTTGCACCTTATAAGCATCATAGACAATAAACTGCTGAAGTCCCCTGAGCTCACAGGTATTTGGGAGAAGAAACTGCGGGAGATAGAGGACGGCAGCTTCACGCCGGGGCGATTCGTTTCAGGGATGAAACGGATGGTGGACCAGTTGGTTTATGAGGTGCGGTCAGCTCCAAAATAACTTTCAGATCGCTGTAATTGTATTCCTCAAAGTTCATTCGTTGTCAAATAGAGGAACACCGTTCAAATCGGTTGTGAGGACGTCACTCATATAGTCGAAAAAAGGCCTGAGTGCTTTGAATGCCTCATCGACCTCCCTGATGAAATCTTCTCTCAGGACCTCGTCGTCGGAGAACTCCCTAACTGCAACGAAGCCTTTTTTACGAATCAGGTCTATCGAATCATGCTCCCTGCTGAATCCTTTAGGCGCCGTTTTAACCTCATCCCCTCTCAATTCTCCACCGAAGTGCTTCTTGAAATCTTTTTGAGAAAGAATCTCTCGAATCTCCTGATCGTCAAGCTCAAACTCTTTTCGAATGCGAAAAAGATCCTCCTTGTTGGGAGCCCAGAAACCACCTGCAAGAAAGGATTCACCCGGTCTTATCCTCAGGTAATATCCGCCCCGCAATCTCTTCCCGCTCCGGCTGAAACTTCCTGCGAAATGCGGGTTATATGGCGTCTTGTCATGAGAGAATCGAACGTCCCGATAGATTCTGAACATTTTAAACTTCTCAATGTCGTCGTGCTGATTCAGGTTATGCATGACTACTTGATAAAACAGTTTCATCTCAGCTCGAATCTCCTCATATTGATTCTTGTTTTCGTGAAACCATTCACGATTGTTGTTTTCCTTAAGTTCGCTTAGAAACTCAATTGTATTTTTATTGATGTTCATAGTTGAAGATTGGGTTCGCGACGTTGATTTGCCCGATGATTGGATCGTCGTTGTTATTTGATGCAACTTGCGCATCTTTGTAAACATGTTTTCAAAGGTAGTGTTTATCGGATTGGTTTGGCCGGAGCCCGACACAACGGCAGCGGGAGGTCGA
>CBDUAY010000192.1:0-4189 GCA_965365245.1 uncultured Flavobacteriaceae bacterium
CCCAAAAGCTCATTCTTTTTATAAAGGGTGTGGCCATGGGTGCCGCAAATAAGGTACCCGGGGTATCTGGAGGTCTGGTTGCTTTTGTGGCCGGGTTCTATGAAGAGCTGATCTATTCGTTGCAGAAAATCAACAGGAAAGCGCTCATGCTGCTTTGGAAAGGCCGTTTCAAAAGCTTTTCCCAATACGTGAACGGGCGGTTCTTACTCCTTGTTTTCGCCGGTAGCACCTTCAGTTATTTCAGTGTGTCAAGGGTTCTTGATTTTTTCCTGAAGCATTACGAGCTCTATGTCTGGGCCACTTTTTTTGGGATGATCCTCGGATCTATCTACTACGTGGCAAAGGATTTCAATGACTTTTCAAAGATCAATATCTTCTTCATATCTCTGGGTGTGCTCATTGGAGTTTCGATCAGTCTGCTTGATCCTGCCAGGGAGAATGACAATCTCTGGTTCGTGTTCTTTTGCGGAATCGTTGGCGTCTCGGGGATGACCTTG
The DNA here is from genome assembly GCA_965365245.1 of uncultured Flavobacteriaceae bacterium. Classification (GTDB taxonomy): domain Bacteria; phylum Bacteroidota; class Bacteroidia; order Flavobacteriales; family Flavobacteriaceae; genus Lutimonas. The sequence goes on from CBDUAY010000192.1 coordinate 498, forward strand.
CCCGGATTGTCGGGTTCCTTCATTTTGATTTTAATGGGGAACTACGTTCTGCTGCTTGTCGATTCGGTCAACGAGCTGTTCAAGACTTTGCAAGACATTTTCTCCTGGAACTTTGACTTCCTTCAAGATGAGATTCGCATGCGCTACATGAAGATCATTGCGAGCTTCGGACTGGGCTCTGTCTTCGGACTGGTGCTGACTTCGCATATTCTTGGATATCTGTTGAAGCGCTTCCACCAGCCGATTACGGCTCTTATAATTGGATTCATTGGCGGGTCATTGGGAATCGTATGGCCCTGGAAAAAAGCGATTTACAAGCGCGAGAATGGCGAGTTGCTCTATGACAGTCTTCAGCAACCCATCGTGGAAAACTTTGAGCGCTACTGGCCTCAAATTTCAGATCCAACTACCTGGATCGCCTTGGTCTTTGTCCTTTTCGGATTATCCATTCTCTTGCTGATCGATTGGTACGGCCACAAGAATAAAAGCCTCAGATAATTTCCTCTTCTTCGTCATGCTCCTATATCGTACCCGTAATAGGCGGCTATGATCAGGACGATTCCTATGATTACGAGGGGGGCAATCAGACCGGCAATTACACCTCCGTAACGAAAGTCTTTCTGGTCCAGTCGACCCGTGCTGAAAGCAATGGCATTGGGCGGGGTAGATATCGGGAGGAATAGAGCAGCCGATGCACTCAATCCAATCACAAGTGGCAATATAATCGGGCTGTTGGGTACTAGCAGGATGGCAATTGGAATGAGAATCGTGGCCGTTGCCGTATTACTCATGAAGTTGGAGAATACGATGGTCAAAACGGAAAAAGCGAACATCAGGGCGTAAAGATTCAGATCATAGTCACTCAATTTGCTCACATAATATTCTGCTAGTCCGGTCTCCTGAATTGCCAGACCCAGGGATAGACCTCCTGCCACCAGCATCAATGTATCCCAAGGGAGTTTGCGAATGTCATTTCCTGAAACGATTCCAACCAGCGTGAGAACCATGATGGGAATGAATGAAACCGCGGCTGCAGGAATTCCGTGCAGGTTTCCGGTGAGCCAGAGGGTCAGTGTCAACAGAAGAACACCAGAGACAATTCTTCGCTTGATCTTGAAAATCTTAGAATTGCCATTACTTTCATCACTGTTTAGAAAACCGAGATCGATCTCCGAAACTTTTGGCACAAATTTGTTGATCAGGAAGATCCACATGATCAGGACCAGAATCATTGCAATAGGAAAGCCAACCGTCATCCATTCCAGGAACCCGAATTCCACCCCGTAGTTCTTCATTGCATCGACAGCGATGGCATTTGGCGGCGAACCGATTATTGTACCCATGCCCCCGAGTGATGCTGCCGCAGGAATCCCTATCAAAAGCGCTTTGGCAAACGGTGCATTTTTATCGAGAGTATTGATAAACGGCATCACAGAGGCGATCATCATGGCCGTGGTTGCAGTGTTTGACATGATCATCGAAAAGATGGCGGTCACCAGCATTATGCCGAGCAGGACGTTTCGCGGTTTGGACCCGAATTTTTTAATCGTAACCTGAAAAACAGTTTTATCAAGGTCCACTTTCTGCATGGCCTCCGCAATTACAAAGCCACCCAGCATGAGCCAGATCACACTGTTCGAAAAGGTCTGCACATATTTATTGACATATTTCGCTGCGTTCTCGGGATCGATCTCGTAGTAATATCCGCCAAGCGCAAAGATTAGGAACCCGAAAATCAGCAAGCCTACCGCAAAAGGGGGTACAGCCTCGGTCACCCACAATCCGATAGAGAGAAAGAGCAGGAACAAAACATAGATTTGTGCTGTGTCAAGGTCGGGTGTATTGATCCAGTACGTCAGACCGCCGGCCAGGATAATGCTCAGCAAGAAGTAAATTATCTTCTGTTGAATGTCGACAACGTGCTGGAATTTCTGCAAATACCGCATCGACGCGGTCCTTGAATCGGCCATGGGATTTTTGATTTTTTAGTTGTACAAAGTTACGTTTTCTGCTTTTTTCCTTTCAGCTATGGCCGCACTAATTACGAAATCGATTTTTTAGACATTAAAAAAGCCCGGAAAAATCCGGGCTTTAACCATTGAATTTCTTCAAAAAAAAATTCTATTTCGGTATAATTGTATCTGTCACATCAATGAACCTAAATATCTTTCAGCGTCCAGAGCTGCCATGCAACCTGTTCCAGCTGCTGTTATCGCCTGTCGGTATTCTTTGTCCTGAACATCTCCGGCTGCAAATACGCCTGGAACATTAGTTTTGGTCGTTTTCCCTTTGGTAATCAGATATCCAACATCATCCATATCAATAATTCCTTTAAATATATCTGTGTTCGGTTTATGACCAATTGCCACAAAAACCCCGGTCACCGGAAGCTCAGTTTTATCTCCTGTTTGATTATTGAAGACGCGAACGCCTTCTACAACATTGTCACCCAAAACCTCTTCGAGCTCTGTGTTGTACATCACCTCAAGATTCTCGGTTTTGTTAACCCTGTGCTGCATGGCTTTGGAAGCTCTCATGTAATCCTTTCTGACAAGCACGGTAACTTTTCGGCAAATATTAGCGAGATAAGTCGACTCTTCTGCCGCGGTGTCTCCGCCACCGATGACCACTACGTCCTGACCCTTGTAAAAGAATCCATCGCAGGTTGCGCAAGCCGAAACACCACCACCAATCAGTCTCTGCTCGCTTTCGATCCCGAGGTATTTTGCCGTTGCCCCAGTTGAAATGATGACTGTATTTGCTTCAATGATCTTTGAGCCGTCTATGGTAACTTTGTGTATTCCACCGGCCTCGCTGCTGAAATCCACTTCCGTTGCCATTCCGAATCTTACATCTGTTCCGAATCGTTCTGCCTGGTTTTTGAAATCTTCCATCATGGCCGTTCCGTCGGTACCTTTCGGATACCCCGGGTAGTTGTCAACTTCCGTGGTCGTCGTGAGTTGCCCTCCCATTTGCATTCCGGTGTATAGAACCGGGTGGAGGTCTGCTCTTGCTGCATAAATCGCGGCTGAGTAACCCGCTGGCCCTGATCCAATTATCAGGCACTTAACTCTTTCAATGCTATCGCTCATTTTCTTTGCTTCTTATTATTTTGGATTGACAAAAATAGATAAAAGCCTACGCTTAAAACAGCTTTCACAATCTTTTTTTTTGATCACTGGATAACCGTTTCGAATGGCTATATTTAGTCTCACGATTCAGACGTCAAATTCAAAGTTTTCTTACATGAGTTCGGAGGACAAGATACATTCGGTAACAGATGTTACCGCCGCGTTGAAGAGGCATCCTGCGGTTCTTTTCTATTTTTCCACTTTGAGTTGTTCGGTGGGTGAAGCACTGGAGCCCAAGGTGAGAAACTTGATTTCAAGGGAGTATCCTAAGATTGAATTCATCTGGATCGACATGAATGCAGCTCCTGAGGTCCTTGGAGCTCACCAGGTGTTTGTTGAACCAACGATACTTTTATTCGTTGATGGCAAAGAGTATTTGAGACGGAGTCGTAACATCCACCTCGCGGAACTGCAGGGTTCGATACAGCGAATCTACGAACTCGCTTTTTCCGATTGATTTGTGATTTTATTGAGATTTAGTTTTATATTTGCCCCCTGAAAAAATCGATGACCCTCGGGGTGTAGCGTAGCCCGGTTATCGCGCCTGCTTTGGGAGCAGGA
>CBDUAY010000193.1:0-4179 GCA_965365245.1 uncultured Flavobacteriaceae bacterium
GAGAAGTCAGTGGCCAAATCAGGCTGACGTCGTGTTGGGCGAGCAGGTAAATCACTGCCATTCGGATTGCGACCCCATTCTCCACCTGGTTCAGAATGATGGATTGCCTGGAATCAGCAACGTCACTGGTCAATTCGACTCCTCTGTTTATGGGACCTGGGTGCATAATCACAATTTCTTTGTCGATCGAATCCAGCAATTCTTTGTCAATCCCGAAAAGCTGGGTGTATTCACGAACGGAGGGAAAGTATTTGATGTCCATCCTCTCGTGCTGTACGCGAAGAACGTTTGCGACATCACACCATTCGAGGGCTTTTCTGAGATTGTTCTCGTAACTAACCCCCAAACTCGTGATGTATTTTGGGATGAGAGTCGTCGGCCCGCAGAGCTTGACCTCCGCCCCCTGAAGCAAAAGCGCGTAAATATTCGACAGCGCAACCCGTGAATGCAGGATGTCTCCGATGATCACTACTTTTTTCCCCCGGACCTCACCCAGCGTCTCCCTTATAGAAAAGGAGTCAAGCAAAGCCTGGGTCGGATGCTCGTGTGCTCCGTCACCGGCATTTACGATTTTCGCATCGACATGCCTGGACAGAAAATCTCCCGCCCCCTCATTGGGATGACGCATGACAATAATGTCGACCTTCATCGAGAGAATATTGTTCACCGTGTCGATCAGGGATTCCCCTTTCTTCACAGAAGACTGACTCGCAGAGAAGTTGATGATATCAGCGGATAGCCTTTTTTCAGCCAGCTCGAAGGACAGACGCGTGCGCGTGCTGTTTTCAAAGAAGAGATTGGCTATCGTTATGTCCCGCAATGACGGAACCTTTTTGATCGGTCGGTTGATGACCTCTTTAAAATGATCGGCGGTTTTAAAGATCAATTCAATGTCATCGAGTTTCAGGTTTTTGATACCGAGTAAGTGCGGGACACTTAAGTTAGCCATTTCTGTTGCTCAATTGATTAATATGATCCATATCTGAGGTTGAATCTCTAATCAGGAAGATTCAGAACTCACGATACAGACTTTGTCTTTTTTCATGTTTTCACTCCATTCCACGAGGACACGCTCGTCTTTGATCACATCGACTTGCCTGCCTTTGTAGTCGGGCTGGATCGGCAGGTGCCTGCTGAACCGGCGATCGATCAAAACGAGAAGCTCAATGTTTTTTGGTCTTCCGAAAGCCTGAATGGCTGTCAGCGCTGATCTCACGCTTCTGCCGGAATACAATACGTCGTCTATGAAAACGACATTCTTATGGTCCACGATAAAATTAATGTCGGTAGAACTGGCGGCAATCGGGTCTTCTCTTCTCCTGAAATCATCCCTGTAGAAGGTGATGTCAAGTTTGCCAAGTTTGATGTTTTCGATCTTGTAATCCTCCCTTAGAATCTTGACCAGTCGATCGGCGAAAAACACCCCGCGCGGCTGAATGCCGATCAAAATCGTCTCTTTGAAGTCCTGGTGATTTTCGATGAGTTGACAGGCCAAACGATGGAGAATGATGTACATCTCTTTTTCGTCAAGTAGTGTCTTTTTGGCCATGATAGCTTTCCTGTGGCTTGAAATCCACAAGCAAAGTTACAGTTTTTTTTGTGACCAAAACTGAAAATTTGAAGTGTTAATTAAATTGTTAAGAAAATCTAAAAGCCATTTTCTGAACCGGATGAAACAATGCTAATTTAGTGACAAGCTAAATGAAGAAGTATGCAGCATTTTTCGAATAATGACGATAAGTTCCCGCTATCAAAGTTTGAATTGATGCTAAAAACCAACAGCGTATACTTCTTCGACTCCAACGAATTCGAGGAGATCATTCTGTTCTATGTGGACAGTGGCAAGTTCTCCCTCGCCAAAAAAGCACTTCAGTTAGGACTTGAACAGCACCCGGATTCAGTTGCCTTAAAACTGATCCAGGTCGAGCTGCTCATTTTGGATGAAAAGTTGGAAAAAGCGGAAAAGATTCTGGATCATCTCAAGGAAATTGAACCTTCCAACGAAGAAGTGTTCATCCAACAAGCGACAATATACTCAAAGAGGGGAGAGCACAGAAGGGCTGTAGATAGTCTTCAAACAGCCCTTTTGTTTGCTGATGAGGATGCTGAGATTTTGTCGATGATCGGAATGGAATACCTGTTTCTCGAAGAATTCGACACAGCTCGTTTGAATTTCGCAAAGAGCCTTGAGGTGGAGTATGAGAACTATTCATCGCTTTACAATGTGATCTATTGTTTCGACATGTTGAAGAAGCACGATGAAGCTATTGTGTATCTAAATGAATACATCGAAAAGGATCCCTACAGTGAAATCGCCTGGCACCAACTTGGGCGTCAGTACTACATTGTTTTCGATTATGCCAAGGCCCTGCACGCCTTCGAGTATGCGATTCTGATCGATGAAAACTTTATAGGGGCTCACCTGGAAAAAGCCAAAACCCTTGAGGAACTGGGTCATTACGAGGAAGCGATATCGTTCTATCAGAAAACCATGGAGCTCGACACGGAGACCTCTTTTGCCTACCTCAGGATCGGCAAGTGCTACGAGAAGCTGAATCGCAGAAACGATGCCATTGATTTTTACAACAAAACGGTCAACGAAGACCCTCTTTTGGACAAAGGCTGGCTCGCATTGGCGGATATTTTCATAGAGCACAACAACTTCCATAAGGCGCTTTTCTACGTAAACAAGGCGCTCAGCATTGATGAGGAGAATCATTTGTACTGGCATAAATTCGCCGAGATCAACCTGAAGCTCAATCTTTTTGAGGAAGCGGTAAGAGCCTATTACAAATGCATTGGCCTGAAGGACGATCGCCTTGAAGTCTTCGTGGCACTGTCAGATGTTCTCCACTTTCTTGGAGAGTATCACGAAGGGATTCGGGTGTTGCTCGATGCCCGGGAAAAATACGAAGGCGAGTCAGAAATTTCCTATCGACTTGCCGGTCTTCACATGTTGGTTCAGAAGGAAAAGGAATCCCTGTATTTCATGGAAATTGCCCTGAAAGAAGATCTTGAAGATCTCGACATGGTGCTCAAACTCTTCCCGTCTCTGGATCAGAATGAACAAATCAATTCTCTGATACGAAAATTCAGGACGGATCAGTAGCTTTCAACAGTCCTCAATCGCACTTTTTAGTTATCTTTGGCATTCGAAATTTTTCAATTACTCGTTGCCATGGGAAGGAATTTAAAGGACTATGCCATCATATCTCTCAAAGGAGTGGCCATGGGAGCTGCAGATGTGGTGCCCGGGGTCTCAGGCGGAACCATTGCATTCATTTCAGGAATTTACGAGGAATTGATCGGGTCGATCAATCAGGTCAATCTGAAGCTACTGACTACCTGGAAGGAACAGGGGCTCGCAGCGGCATGGAAACAGGTCAATGGTAACTTCTTGCTTTCCCTTCTCCTTGGGATCGGCGTTAGTGTCTTGAGCCTTGCCAAACTTATCCGGCATTTGTTGGAAACGCAACCCGTTTTGATCTGGGCATTTTTCTTTGGCTTGGTCCTTGCGAGCATCATTTTTGTCGGTAAAAAAATAACGCGTTGGTATCCTGGCACGATAATATTGCTGATTGCAGGTAGTGTTCTGGCATATTTCATAACCACTTTGACGCCCCAGGAGGCGGAGGTGACCTATTTGTATGTGTTTCTTTCCGGGGCACTGGCGATCTGTGCCATGATTCTTCCGGGCATCTCGGGGAGCTTTATTCTTTTGCTGCTTGGGATGTACAAACCTGTTTTGGATGCCATTCATTTCCGTGATTTGGGTGTCATTGCCGTTCTCATGGGGGGAGCAGTGGTTGGCCTGCTCTCTTTTTCAAGACTGCTCAAATGGCTATTCGATCATTATGAGAATCTGACTCTGGCGGTTCTGACGGGCTTCATTTTGGGATCCCTCAACAAGATCTGGCCCTGGAAAGAGGTACTCGAATCGGAGATGATCAATGGAAAATTGAAAATATTAAAAGAGCGAAGCGTATTGCCCTCCACTTACGAAGGAGATCCTCAGCTGGGAATGGCCATCTTTTTTGGACTTATCGGCTTTGGTTTTATCCTTTTGCTGGAGCGTCTTGCTGATCAAAAAACGAACTAAATGCCTGAACGGACCGATACTCTTGCCCAAAAGCTCATTCTTTTTATAAAGGGTGTGGCCATGGGTGCCGCAAATAAGGT
>CBDUAY010000194.1:0-4177 GCA_965365245.1 uncultured Flavobacteriaceae bacterium
CCACAGTGGAGGACTTCGAGGCAAAGGCGGAGATTTCTTGTATCGATGGGGCAACCCGCAAGCCTACCGAGCCGGTGGTCCGGAAGACAAAAAGCTTTTTGGGCAGCATTACCCACACTGGATCCCTGGTGCATTGCGAGAAGGCGGAAAAGTTATCGTCTTCAATAATGGCTTCAACAAGGCCGAAAACTTCTCTAGTGTTCACACGATTACACCTACAATAAACTCCGATGGAAGCTATACCGTGCCCATTGGCAAGCAAATAGGGCCTGAAGACTTTGATTGGACGTATAAAGACCCTCTCGACCCTGTTAATTTCTACTCAAAGATCTTATCGAGTGCTCAAAGGCTTCCCAATGGAAATACACTTATTTGTGAAGGGACTAAAGGCAAATTTTTCGAACTGAACGAAGAGGATGAAATCGTCTGGACCTATATCAGTCCCATTGGCAATGATGGTCCATTGGCCCAAGGATCTGAGCCGGCGGTGAAAAGCATTTTTCGCGTTGATAGATACAGCTACAATCATCCTGGTTTTCAAGGCAAGAATTTGACCCCGGGTGACCCAATAGAACTTGACTTTGACATCTCTGATTGCCAGCAAGTTTTGTCTGTTCCGGAATTAGTCGATACCGAACGAATCCGGTTTCAAAACCCGGTAGGCGACCAACTCACAATCGATACCAACCTGATCGTTGAAAAGGTGGAGTTATACAACCTGCAGGGGCAGAAAATTCTGGTTGCAATTCAGGAAAAAAATATTAACTTTACCTACATCCCTTCAGGGATGTATTTCATCAAGATTTTTACCGATCAGGGACTTTTGTCCAGAAAGATCATAAAAGCTTAATATATAATTTAGATTAGACACTTTTTATATGTTAATTTCATCACGCTTCGGCGTGATGTTTTATTTCATCTATCTTTGGCCCATGGAAAAAAATGACAGTAAGATATTCGGTTTAAGGGCAATTTTGGAGGCTGTGGAGGCCGATCAGCAAATTGAGAAGGTCTACCTTCAAAAAGATCTGAAAGGCAGCCTCGCGCATCAATTGCAAAAGATCATTCACGAAAAGAAGATCGCATTCAGCTATGTGCCCCCTGAAAAACTCAACAAGCTGTCAAAGCATCAAAACCACCAGGGTGCCGTGGCGAGCATCTCTCCTATTCGCTTCGTCGATCTGGAGCAGCTCACTGAAAACATTCTGGCCGCGAAAAAAGATCCGATTTTTCTCGTGCTTGACCAGATCAGCGACGTGCGCAACCTGGGTGCCATCTTGCGCACCGCTGAATGCACCGGTGTCGATGGTGTGATCCTGCCTCAGCACGGATCCGCCCCTATCAATGCCGATGCGATAAAAACTTCGGCTGGAGCCGCTTTTCGCATTCCGATCTGCAAGGTCAATCACATTCTTGATGCACTTTATCATCTCAAATCACTCGACGTGCAGATCGTATCGGTAACCGAAAAGACCGATCGCTCCATCTACGACCTCGATCTAAAACCCGCCATGGCGCTTGTCATGGGGTCAGAAAACCGCGGAATCTCAAACAATGTGCTAAAAAATTCGGATCAGAAGGGCAAATTGCCCCTTTTGGGAAGCATTGAATCGCTCAACGTTTCTGTGGCCTGTGGAGCCGTGCTGTACGAAGCGGTAAGACAACGCCTATAATTACAGGAACAAAGTCATTTCACAGGGACATCGCTTTCCTTATCATCCAATTGGCTCTCTTCTTCCTGAGCCATTGGCCTAAAATCACCTTGTTCGTCAAAGTGCCGATCAAAGTCGTCAGGCTCATAGTCTTCTCGTTCCCAGTCGTATTGAATCCTTTGAGGCCCCGTTTTCCTGAAAATATAGGCAAAGAGAATTCCGGTTACAAAGCCCGACAGATGACCTTCCCAGGAGATCCGCTCCTCGACAGGGAGCAGGTACCATACCATGCTGCCGTATAGAAAGATGACAACGAGAGAAACGGCTATGAGCCGGTAATTCCTCCGGAAAACCCCGCTGAAGAATATGAAGCTGAACAGCAGGTAGATGATCCCACTGGCCCCAATATGGTAGGATTTTCTCGCGATGATCCAGGTCAGCAAGCCCGTCATCAGGGCCCCATAGACAAAAACCTTGAAGGAGATCGTTCTGTAGAAATATAGCAGGGAAAACATCAGCACAAAAAGCGGGACGGAATTGTGGTACAGGTGCTTGATGTCGCTGTGTATGAAGGGTGAGAAGAAAATGCCTCTCAAGCCCGAGAGAGTGCGGGGATATACCCCGAACCGATTGAAATTGTATCCGAACTTGGCTTCAAACCAGAAAACAATCCATAAAAACAGTACGAAATACAATGGAATGGCCAAAGTGATCGGTGAAAATCGAAAAGTGTGCTTGTCTTCCATATGGCTTGAAACTTCAAAAATAAACAATAAAATTTGTCTTACTTTTACCCTATGAATACGCCCTTAGCCGAGAGAATCAGGCCCAAAACACTTGAAGATTACATCAGCCAAAAGCACCTTGTAGGCAAAGATGGTGCCCTTACCGCGCATATTGAGCAGGGTCTATTGCCCTCATTGATCCTGTGGGGTCCGCCGGGTACCGGCAAGACCACCCTGGCCCAGATCATGGCGGAGCAGTCAGGCAGGCCCTTCTATACCCTCAGCGCCATCAATTCAGGCGTCAAGGAGGTAAGGGAGGTAATCGACAAGGCCAAACAAAGCGGTGGACTGTTCACCCAGCGAAATCCAATACTCTTTATCGATGAGATCCACCGGTTCAGCAAATCTCAGCAAGATTCCCTGCTCGGAGCGGTTGAAAAAGGCTGGGTTACACTGATTGGAGCCACCACCGAGAACCCGAGCTTTGAGGTCATCCCAGCCTTGCTTTCCAGGTGCCAGATCTACATCCTGAATGCCTTCGACAAGGAAGATCTGATCGCCCTTTTGAATAGAGCCATTGAGACCGATGACCTGATACGCGAAAAACAAGTTCAAATTAAGGAAACCGAGGCGTTGTTGCAGCTGTCCGGCGGAGACGCCCGAAGGCTACTGAATATTTTTGAGCTGATCGTCAGTTCACAACAAGCCCCAGTGGTGATCGATAACGACCTGGTGCTTCAGAAGGTGCAAAAGAATGTGGTCCGATATGACAAGACGGGTGAGCAACACTACGACATTATTTCGGCCTTTATTAAATCGATTAGAGGCAGTGACCCCAACGGAGCGGTATACTGGCTGGCGCGGATGATCGAAGGAGGCGAAGATCTCAAATTCATCGCCAGGCGACTTCTCATTCTGGCCTCAGAAGACATAGGCAACGCCAATCCCACCGCTCTGATACTGGCCAACAATACATTTCAGGCCGTCTCGACCATCGGATACCCTGAAAGCCGGATCATTTTGAGCCAGTGCGCGATTTACCTGGCCAACTCAACCAAGAGCAACGCCTCTTACAAAGCGATCAATGAGGCCCAAAGCCTGGTGAAAAAAACCGGGGACCTGTCTGTGCCACTGCATCTGAGAAACGCGCCGACAAAACTCATGAAGGATCTCGACTATGGAAAGGAATACAAATATGCGCACGATTACACGGGCAATTTCGTCGATCAGGAATTCATGCCCGATGAGATAAAAGGAACATGCTTGTACGAACCGGGCAGGAACGCCCGCGAAGAACAGTTTAGAAAGTTTCTAAAAGATCGCTGGAGTGATAAATACGGCTATTGATCAATAGTGAATGATGGTCGCTTTCGACTTTCGTTCATTCTTTCACAAAAGTCAGAACCTCAACCTTGCCGTTTCGTTTGACGTCAATTTTCAGATTACCCTGCTCGTCAAAATACCCGGTGGTTTGCTCAATGTCCTTATCCATGTCTTTCCACTCAACCCTATAAACATTAGGAAGGGAACTCTTCTCAAAAGTACCGATCTTCTCACCCTGGGTGTAATTTCCAGAAGTGCTTCGAACCACGTAGGCTACCAGATTATTTCCCTGTTCGATCAAAAAGAAAGAGATATTCTCATTTCCATAGGTCATTGCTCCACCTGAGCTGGCTTCTTTCTTTGGGGTTTCACTGGCTGCTGGCACTGCTGCTGCCGTTGCTGCTGGAACTGCTGCTGCTACCGGAACTGCCGCCGCAGCAACCTCGGCTTCAGTTGGTTTCGGCTCAGACACAGGTT
>CBDUAY010000195.1:0-4121 GCA_965365245.1 uncultured Flavobacteriaceae bacterium
TGCCGCCATTTTTCGAGCATGCCCGGGATGAACACGATCATCACGAGTTGAGGTATAAAAAAAGACCTCGGGATAATTCACTCCTTCTTTCAGATTGTGATATGGTGAATACTTCTTTATGTAAGCCCATTCCTCAGCTTTGTCGGGATCACCATACTCGCCCATCCAGCTGGCACCGGCTAATAGCTTGTTGTATCGCTGCATGTCAAGCAAGGGAACCTGGCAAACTACCGCATTGTACAATTCCGGCCGCTGCGTAAAGGCGACGCCAACCAGCAAACCGCCGTTACTTCCGCCCATTGCGCCAAGGTGAGAGGGTGAAGTGATTTTCTTTTGAATCAAATCTTCAGCTACCGAATAAAAGTCATCAAAAACGTTTTGTCGCTTTTCTTTCAACCCGGCCTGATGCCATTTTGGACCGTATTCTCCACCACCTCGAATATTGGCCAGAACGAAAACGCCTCCATTTTCGAGCCAGGAGGTGCCAAAAGTCCCGGAGTAGAATGGAAGCATTGGAACTTGATATCCACCATATGCGTAGACCAGGGTAGGATTATTAATAAGGAACAAGGGTTCCGTCTTTTGACTTCGATTTATACTGATGCACCTCGTATTTGCTGCCATCGAAATACGAAGGAAGCGACTTGTAGGCAAAGACCTCACCATTTTCAGCATCCGCAAGAAAGATTGTAGAAGGGGTAAGGAAGTTTGCATACTGGAAAAAATATTGATCCGTGAATTCGTCCGTGTCAATGACAGAAATCGTTCCAAATTCCGGTGCGTCGACTTTGTTGGAACTCCATTTTTCACCGTCGAAGTCATAAACGTGCAATTCGCTGCTCACATTACTGAGAAGGTTGACAATCATTTTGTTCTTGGTAGAGGAGATTCCAGTTACGCTGGAGAATTCATCCGGTTCGAGAATCAACTGAACCTCATGGTTGCCTTTTATCAATTCTTTAAAATCCAATCCAACAATACTACCACTGTTGAAAGTCTTTCCATTGACAGTCCAGTCTGATTTCAAATCGAGCACCAATTGATTGTCCTTCAACATCTCAATGCTTGAATCATCGGGAATATCCAACTTTATCGCCTTATTATTCTCCCATACAAACCGTTCACTGGTAAAGATGGTTTTATAGGTGTAGAGAATCGTAAAGGATCGTGAGCCATCACGCAGAACATATCCTCCCGCACTCACATTGTCAGGTTTGCATTCAAAAATCAATTCTGCCTCTTCAAGTGGCGTTCCCCGTTTCCATACTTTAACTTGCCTGGGATATCCCGAGGGGGTCATTGAACCTTCCCCAAAATCGGTCGATATCACTACGGTGTTTTTGTCAATAAATGAGTGCCCTCCCTTTGATTCACCAACAGAGTATCCATCTTCTACAAAAGACTTGGTATTTGCATCAAACTCTTTTATCACAACAGCATCACCACCACCTTTCGAGAGACTAACCAGGAAACGATCATAATCGGGGTAGAGTCCGGAAACCTCTTTGTATACCCATTTGATGCCATCATCTTCTGACATTTTATCCAAATCCAAAAGAATCTCCCATTTTGGAGTCCCTTCTAAAAAATCATCCTTAGGGCTTCTTCGCCAAATGCCTCTGACGTGATCTGCATCTTGCCAGAAGTTATAAACGTGGTCCCCATAGATTGTCGGATACACGATCTTGTCGGACGAGTTATAGATTTCAAGGCAGGTGTCATAAATTTTGTCATACTCCTCTACCTTCTGTAATTTTTCAAGTGTGATCTTGTTTTGCTCTTCAACAAAATCGAGAGCTTTCTCCCCATCGATTTCTTCTAACCACAAGTAAGGGTCATTTTGCGCTAAAAAGGGTAGCGTTACAAGTAGAAACGCAAACAAGGCAATGGTTGATTTTCTCATAAGTAATAAGGTCTGGTTAAATCTTTTAGGTCAAACAGACGGCTGTTTACCAAATTTTTACACGTTCCTCGGGCGCGAGATAGAGTGAATCACTCTGCTGCACGTTGAAAGCCGAATAGAACTCCGGAACATTGCGAACCACTCCGTTAACCCTGAAATTATTTGGGGAATGCGGATCTGTGTTCACCTGCATGCGTAAAGCCTCCTCTCGGGTTTTACTCAAATAAGGCTGAGCATAGCCAATAAAGACTCGTTGCTCTCCGGTAAAACCATCCAATACCGGAGCTTCTTTCCCGTTCAATGACATTTTATAGGCTTTCAATGCAATGCTCAATCCTCCCAGGTCTCCAATATTTTCCCCTTGAGTGAATTCTCCGTTGACTTTAAGATCAGGAAAAACTTCATACTGATCGTACTGTTCAACTAAAGCATTTGTGCGTTTCTCAAACTCTTCTCTGTCTTTGTCAGTCCACCAGTTTCGCATCGCGCCGTCTCCATCAAATGTGCTTCCTTTATCGTCAAATCCATGACCAATCTCGTGACCGATTATCGCTCCTATGGCACCGTAATTGATTGCGTCATCTGCATTCATATTAAAAAAAGGAGGCTGAAGAATCGCGGCAGGAAAAATGATTTCATTCATTGTTGATCGGTATCCAGCATTGATCGTCTGTGGGTTCATGACCCATTCCTCTTTGTCGACGGGTTTACCCAGCTTGGCAAGGTCCCGGTTGTACTCCATGATGCTCGCTCTTTTCAAGTTTCCAAAAAGATCGTCTTCTTTGATAGTGACATCATAAGCCTTCCAAACATCGGGATAACCGATTTTTGCCCTGAATTTACTCAGTTTATCCAAAGCCGCAGCCCGGGTGTCCTCACCCATCCATTCCAATTCTTCTATACTTCCCTTGTATGCCAAGAGAAGATTGTCTACCAATCCTTCCATGCGCTCTTTGGCTTCGGGCGGAAAGTGTTTTTTGACGTAAACTTTTCCCACTACTTCGCCCAAGGTTCCATTGACAACAGAAACTCCTCTTCTCCACAGAGGTCTTTGCTCTGGAGTCCCATAGAGTTCCTTACTGAAAAATTCAAAATTTTGCTCATCAAGCGCACTGTTCAATCGAGCGGCATTGGTTCTTAAGACACCCCACGTTAAATATGTTTTCCAGGTGTCAATGTCTGTTGAAGTGATTATTTGGTCCAAAGCCTTGGTGTAATCCAACATTAAAACACCTAGTTTGTCCTGATTTTCAAGACCGGCTTCTTTCAAATAGGCGGTCCAGTTGAAATGAGGCATTATATTGTTCAGTGTATCTGTTGGAAACATATTGTACAATGCCACCAGGTCTCTGACCTTTTCTTTTTCCAAATGCTTTTCTGCAATTCTCGTTTCCAAAGACATGATGCGCTGAGCGGCATTCTTACCATCGGGCAATTCTGCCAAATCATACATCTTTTCAATATGCTCAACGTACTTTGCCCGAATCCCTTTAAACCGCTCATCGTCTTTTAAATAGTACTCTCGATCAGGAAGTCTCAAACCTCCCTGCTCGGTATAGGCTGTTACAACAGTCGGATTTTTAAAATCTTGAGCAATAAATACCTCTAATGGAACACCGACACCTATCTTCTTTGCATAAGCAAAATACCTTGCGAGATCGTTGTAATTCTCAATGCTGTCGACTTTCATCAGTTCCTGCTTCAGTGGAGCAAGACCCAATTCATTCCTCTTTTCCATATCCATATACGACTGATACAGGTCTCCCACCTTCTGCTGATCCGATCCTTCAGGAAAGTTACCCGAGGCGGATTCCTCAATAATCGATTTTACGTCATCCTGTGATTCTTCGAAAAGCTTGTAAACGATGCCGTAAGAAGATTTGTCTGCTGGTATCTCTGTGTTTTTAATCCAGGTGCCATTTACGTAATTCATAAAATTGTCTCCCGGCTTCACAAGTGAATCCATGTTCTCCAGCTCAATACCAGAGACCAGCTCTTTTCCATTGTTTAACTCTCCCGAATCCTTTTTGCAGCCCACAATAAAAACCAGGAAAGAAAGAGAAAGAATTGTGGTCGCGTTAAATAATCTAGTCATAAATAGTTCTAATTTTCAGTTCGTTAAGATAAGGCTTTCGCGGACAGCTACCAATTCACTCAGGTATCAATACCCCAGCTCGATGTCGTCAAGCTCCAGGGTACTGCCGATGGCTCCCTTGAA
>CBDUAY010000196.1:0-4108 GCA_965365245.1 uncultured Flavobacteriaceae bacterium
AGATTCTGACATGTGACTGGAGTTCAGACGTGTGCTCTTCCGATCTCAATCCCAGCGTAAACCTGGGTGTAGTTACAACAGCATTGGTCATCCTGGTAGTATCGGGCTTGCTGGCTGGAATGATCCCGGCCCAAACGGCCATCAAGTTGAAACCTGTAGATGCCTTGAGAACAGAATAGAAAATAGAATCATGAATTTCTCATAGCATCAATAAATCGAAAAAAGAATAGCAGATAATCAAATAAAGCGCGAAATCAGTAAAAAATGAAAAAATCAGTAACCATAATTACTTTAGTATTTATAACGGTGACCTTTGCAGGTGCCATGTACTATTTATATTCCAAGAACCAGGAGGATCCCGTTGTTTACAACACGGAAAAACCTTCCAGACAATCGATAGTGAACAAGACGGTAGCCACTGGAAGCATCCTCCCGATGGAGGAGGTCCTGATCAAGCCCAACATATCAGGTGTCATTGATGAGATCTACGTGGAGGCCGGAGACCTTGTTCAGGCGAACGACCTGATTGCCAAGATCAAGGTGATTCCGAATCTCTCGAGCTTGAACCAGGCTAGAAATGCGATTGACAGGGCAAAGATTACATTGAATGACGAGAAGAGAAAATACGATCGCCAGAAGAGTTTGTACGAAAAAGGGGTTATCTCAAAACAGGACCTCGAGCAATTCGAAGTCACTTACCAGCAGGCTGAGCAGGCCTACGAAGCAGCGCGTCAAAATTATGACATCGTGAAGACGGGTTCGACCAAAGGGCTGGGTAGCTCTGCCAATACGTTGATTCGATCCACGGTTCCGGGAATGATTTTGGAGATGCCCGTTGAGGTTGGAAACCAGGTGATCGAGAGTAACAATTTTAACGAGGGCACAACAATAGCGGCCCTGGCCGACGTCAACCGGATGATCTTTGAGGGTAAGGTCGATGAGTCGGAAGTAGGTAAGATCAAAGAGGGCTATCCCCTTGAAATAACCGTTGGTGCCATAGAGAACGCCACTTTTGACGCTGTTCTTGATTATATCGCACCTAAAGGAAAACTCGAAAACGGAGCTATTCAGTTCGAGATCAAAGGTACTTTGCAAAAACAGGACACTACTTTCATCCGCGCCGGTTTAAGCGCCAATGCTTCGATAATCCTGGCTCGTGCCGACAGTGTTCTAACCATAAAAGAAGCCCTCGTTCAATTTGATGACGAGTCTAAATCACCTTTTGTAGAGGTTAAAACCGGCGAAAAAGAATTCGAGCGACGAGACATTACGTTGGGTATTAGCGACGGCATACATGTTGAGGTTAAAGAAGGGCTTGAAGAAGATGATGAGATCAAGGTGTGGAACAAAATTGAAGGCCTGTAATTTGAGTGCCCGATCTTCAAAAGATTTGAGTGTCTGATATTTAAAAGAGAAGAGGGAGCCACACAATCCTGTGCGGCTCCCTCTTCGGTTTCGCTATTTTAATTCTAGTTCCCGCTAAGTGTTGCGTTGTATTCCCAGATCTCATCCCAGCTGTTTGACATGGAATCCTGCATTCCGCGCACAAAGGGCTGCCATGCGTCTTCTCCATGAAGTTTTTCAAAGGTTTCCTTGAAGGTGCTGGGTTCGTCGTATTCCGCATAGTTCTTCAGGAAACTAACGGTTGCCAAGTGTCTTCCGATTCGATATCCCTGACGAAATTGATTGTCGTAAACGCCCCAAGGGTTGTCACCGTCCATGGCTTTGATGGTTTTGCTGATTTGATCCAGTAGATTATCCACACTGTATCCATGACCTTTCGCCACTTCGTGGAAACGAATATGAAGAATAGGTGTGTCAGCTATATTTCCCTCACCGGTGTTCGACAGATCCATGTCCTGTTTCCAGTATTCTCCTTGGCTTAGTTTTTTGACATAGGGCATAACGTTGTCTCTCCAGTCCTCATCGTGACCACCACCTTTGGGCCTCGAATCGAGGTGGGCAAACTTCAGGGGTCCCATTTGCCATACCATCTTACCCATATTGGGTCCGGACACAACATTGAAGACCACTGCCTGGTGAGGACCTTCTTCGCCGTGATACTTTTTGTTGTGTTTGGCCATGGCTTCTCCAAGTTCCTTTAATTTGGTATTGTCTGGCGTGATGTAAAAGCTTTCCCACATCGGGGTAAAAGAATCGTCCTGTGCAAGAAGCTCATTGGTGCTGCCTATCGAGATGATGGAAATCAGCAAAAGTGTAAATAGTTGTTTCATAAAAATAGAGTTTGGTTAATTGATACCTCAGAGTATTTGTTAGTAGTCTCTGTAAGGGAGCTGTAAAGTACTGGAGAGAAGTCGGTTTTTAAAACGGCTTAGGACGAATGGCCGATCTGATGTTTCGTAGAGGTGCTTTTTTTTACCGAAGAAATTATGAAAGATTCTGAATTAGGAATTAGAAATTCAGTTTGGGGCAGTCTGAACAATTACTTTTACCCTTTTTCTTGTAACGCTTGCAACATTTCGACTTCTTGGAGCACGAATTCAAATCGATCATATTGTAGTCAAAAACATAGTAGTGGGAAGCCTGACTCATTGCGCAAACACTATTTTTATTTAAACTAATTCTAAATAATATTCAAATGTATGAAATTATTCTAATTCTACATTGTCGTTTTACTTTTTTTTGAGCCATTTTTAAACAGGATAATTACGATCCCCGATTTTGCCTGAATCCTTTGGAATCACCACCTGATCAGGTGTTTATTAAGACTTTAATCAAAAGTGATATTTATCATTTTTTTTACAACAATTCACTCAAAACCCCTTATTTTTGTCACTCATTTCTCATATTTTGAACGAATTGTAAACATGGACAGGTTTTCCTTTTTGAATACGGTACATACGGGTTTTATCGAAGACTTATACCAGAAGTACCTGGAAAATCCCGATGAGGTCGAACCTAGCTGGAGAAGCTTTTTCCAGGGGTACGACCTGGCGAACTCAGATTTCAACCTGGAAGGAGAGATTGAAAGCGAAGTAGAGATCCCCGAACAGGTATACAAGGAATTCAAAGTAATTGAGCTCATCAACGGTTACAGGACCCGGGGTCACTTATTTACCAAGACGAATCCGGTGAGAAACAGGCGGACCTATCGCCCTACACTTGATCTTGAAAACTTTGGTTTGGCAAAGGAGGATCTCGATCGTGTGTTCAATGCGGGCAGCATTCTGGGCCTGCCACCTAGCAGCCTGAAGGTCATCATAGGCCACCTCGAAAGGATATATTGTGATTCAATCGGAATCGAATACATGTACATTCGCAAACCGGAGGAGATCGCCTGGTGGCAGAAGAAACTGAATGAAAATGACAATCACCCGAGCTACACACCCGAAACAAAGAAATATGTCCTGGCGAAATTGAACCAGGCCGTTAGTTTTGAGCAGTTCCTGCAAACCAAATACGTCGGTCAGAAACGATTTTCATTGGAAGGGGGTGAGACTTTGATCCCGGCCCTCGGCGGACTCTTCCGAATTGCGGCGGAACAGTTTGATGTGGATGAGTTTGTTTTGGGAATGGCACATCGCGGTCGCCTCAACACCCTGGTCAATATTTTTAGAAAACCGATTCGTGAGCTTTTTAACGAATTTGAAGGAAAAGATTACGATGATGACGATTTTGACGGAGATGTAAAATATCACCTGGGGTCGACGATTTCGAAAACCCTGAAGAGCAACAAGCAAATCACCATGAACCTTGTCCCCAATCCATCTCACCTTGAAACAGTTGGGGCGGTAGCAGAGGGGATAGCCCGTGCGAAAATTGAAGACGACTACGATGGGAACTCGTCCAAATTGCTTCCTGTCGTTGTGCACGGTGATGCTGCCGTTGCAGGGCAGGGGATTGCATACGAGCTCATTCAGATGAGCAAACTCAAAGGTTACACCACGGGCGGAACGATACACATTGTTGTGAACAACCAAATTGGTTTCACAACGAATTACCTGGATGCAAGGTCAAGCACCTATTGCACAGATGTGGCCAAGGTCACTTTGTCACCGGTTTTGCACGTAAATGCGGATGACGTTGAGGCGGTGACCCATGCGGTTCTGATGGCGCTTGATTTCAGGATGCAATTTGAACGGGATAT
>CBDUAY010000197.1:0-4088 GCA_965365245.1 uncultured Flavobacteriaceae bacterium
GTACGATTCCCTGTGGCCCGATGTACATGTAAGAGCCTGCCGTCATTTGTCCATATTGGGTGACGCCCAGGGCGTTGAATCTTTCGAGATCATCAGGCTTTGAATAGTTGGGAACCATCATGCCGTTGGTTACGATGACCCGCGGAGCCTTCTTTGAAGAAGGAAACAGACCCATTGGATGCCCTGAGTACATATGAAGAGTCTGCTTATTGGTCATTTTGGACAGGTACTGCATCGTAAGCAGGTATTGAGCCCAGTTTTGGAATACGGCGCCGTTTCCTCCGTAGGTGATGAGTTCCTCAGGATGCTGGGCAACAGCAGGGTCGAGGTTGTTCTGAATCATGAGCATGATAGCGGCAGCCTTTTTGCATTTTGCCGGGTAGTCCTCAATAGGTCGGGCATAGAGCTCGTAATCGGGTTTGAACCGATACATGTAGATTCTCCCGTAGGTGTTGAGTTCTTGGAGAAATTCCTTTGCGAGTTCCACGTGCCAGGATTTGGGAAAATAGCGCAAGGCATTTCTAAGGGCTAGTTTTTTCTCTTCCGCGGTCAGGATGTCCTTCCTTCTGGGCGCGCGATTTGCATCAGGAGAAGGAGCTTTTGTTGGGGGTAGCGCCTTGGGGATTCCCTCTTCAATCGCTTTTTTGAATTCTATTTTTGATACAGAGTTCATAGGGTCTGCTTTTAGTTTTTCTAAGGTTTAATAGGCTTCGAAAAGGTTGTCAAAATCGCTGAAAGAGGAATGAAAAGAACTCGAAAGCTCAAGAAGCGATCTTTCCTCCAGAATCTGATGGGCTCGTTTAACGTCATTGCTGAAAATCCGATCTTCTTCGGCAAAGGCGATTCGTTGCCGGATGAGATCATGCACACGATCGAGGAAACGGCTCGATCTCAAGGGTTTTCTGAAATCAAAGGCCTGGGCAGCGCAAAGGAGCTCAATGGCAAGGATGCGTTCAAGATTTTTGATTACCCGGAGGGTTTTTCTTGCCCCTATGGATCCCATGCTGACGTGATCCTCCTGACCCAGGGAGGTCGGGATGCTGTCGGCACTCGAAGGAAAACAAAGACCTTTGTTTTCACTCACCAAAGCGGCTGCCGTATACTGAAGGATCATAAAGCCCGAGTTCAGCCCTGTGTCTTCCATCAGAAGCCGTGGGGTTCCCGCGTATTTGCCCTCCAGTGAAAGGTAGGTTCTTCGATCGGAGATGCTACCGAGTTCGGCTGCCGCCAGGCATGCATAATCCAATGGGAGAGCCAGGGGCTGTCCGTGGAAGCTCCCACCACTGATGATAAGGTTCTCATCAATTATTACGGGGTTGTCGGTCACAGAATTGAGTTCGGTCTCGACGCTTTCTTTGAGATGGAGCCAGGCGGCTCGCGAACTTCCGTGCACCTGGGGCATGCATCTGAGCGAGTAGGGGTCCTGAACCTTGCCGCAAAATTCATGAGATTTTCCGATCTCAGAATCCTCCAGGAACGTTCTCAACCTGGCGGCTACATGAGCATTTCCCTTGTGAGGCCTGGTCTTGTGCAACTCGGCGTGAAAGGGCATCTGCGATCCCATGAGCCCTTCGATCATCAGGCTGCCAATGATGTCTGCATGGGCCAAGCAGCTGTGGAGCTGATCCACGGCCCGAACTGCGTGGGCGAGGATGAACTGGGTTCCGTTGATAAGCGCGAGACCGGCTTTAGGATGCAATTCAATGGGCTTTAGACCTTTGCTGGCTAATACTGAAGAGCTATCTGCAATCTTTCCATCGACAAATACTTCCCCTTCTCCAATCAAAGGAAGGAAGAGGTGGGCCAGGGGAGCCAGATCACCCGAGGCGCCAACAGAACCTTGTTCCGGGACCACAGGAATGATGTCCTGATCAATGTGCCACAGAATACGGTCGAGTACTTCCATTGAGATGCCCGAATACCCTTTTGAAAGGGAATGAACCTTAAGAATGAGCATTAATTTTGCCAGTTCAGGGTCAATAGGGTCTCCAACACCCACAGAGTGACTCAAAAGCAATTTTCTCTGGAGCTCCGAGGTGTTTTCTTTAGAAATGATCGTGTCGCACAGAGGTCCGAAACCGGTGTTGATGCCATAGACGGCCTGGTTTCCTTTTGAGGTTTCTAAAACGATTTTGTGAGAAGCCTCGATCTTTTGACGTGCCTGGTCAGAGATCTGTGCATTGAGCTCTCCCCTCAGGATAGCAAGAGCCTTGCCCGTGTCGAGGAGGTCGATTCCGTAGTTGAACATATTGAGGTGATTAATGCTTCAAAGGTACAAATATGAAGGATAGTTTTAGACTTCCTCATTTGTTTGCCGGAACAATAATTTTCCTGAATCTTTTGCGAAGGGTTGGTGGGAATCAAAACCTTGTGTTATGATTTCTCCATATGAAATGAAAAGGCCTTTTTACACTATTGTACCTGCAATATAACAGGCAATCTAAATATCTATCCGACTCGAGTTCTGGTGAAACACAGAGGTACAAGAAAATGTTGATGATATCCTTTGATTGGGTTTCAATCACAATTTTAATTGCCAGACAAACAGATTTTTATAAAAGTATTAGATCGAATCAGATTCAAATGAAGAATACATAGTTCACCCATTTTAATAGCTTCCGTTTTGCTGTTTCAGAGACGCAATGCTATTTCCGTTATTCAAGGTTGTTGAAGGCAATTCTCCAATGACATTCTTGTAGTCTTTTGAAAACTGACCCAGGTGCCAGTATCCGAACTTTGCAGCAATATCGCTAACAGTTCTATCGTGATTGGCTTTTCTCAAGGCTTCACGTACCCTCATCAATCGGTAATTCTTGTAATACGTTTTCAACGATAACCCAAATTGATCTTTAAAGGCGATCTGTGCTGCTCGTTCGCTTACAGAAAGCTGCTGATACAAATCTGACAGAGGGGCGGGTTCGCTTATTCTTTCCCTCATCCAATCCGAAGCCTTTTTTATTATAGTATGCTTTTTTAAATTCCCTGTTCTTGGCTGTCTCTCTTCACTGTCCCGGATAGCAAGAAGTATTTCTTTAAGAAGCCTTTGTTGCAGGTATTGGATAGGTTCATTAAAAGAAGACCTGAAGAGAGTGGTCCGGGCCAGTTCGCGCAACGTATTCATCACCTGATACTCAACCAGCCAGACGTTCTCACCTCTTACTGAGTGGTCCAATCTTTTGCATTCGATAGTCTCGCGCGCCGCTTCGAACAGTGATTGATGAAATGAGACTGTATAAACATGAAACGTATGATTCGATATGCTGTGCAACTCTCCGTTTTCCGGAAAAAGCGACAGACAATTCCCCTGCAAATGCCGGCCACGCCAACAATAATGAACACTATCATTTGCAGGAATGACAAATGTCCTAAATCCTTTTGGCGTTGCCCCACGTTGCTCCGTTTTGCAAGAGAAATTGCCTTCTCCAATCAAAAAATTTGGAGTAACGGCCTGTTTTATTTGATAGCCCACTGATCTAACTTCTAAAGGGAAGACCTCCAGGTTCCATTCGATAACCGAATCTCTCAGCAAATCAATGTCTTGAAACGAAGAAGAGTAAAAAAACATTCTGCGGATTTTTGATAATCTTAAGGTTCGAACCTCCGTATCTTTGAAGAACTAAAAATACTAATTATTAGCGATTATGAAATCAATCATTAAATCTTGCATGCTCCTCGTGTTTATGGGAATCTCTGTTTCGGTTCTTGGCCAAAAAGAAATTATCCATGATGCAGAGTATTATATACTGGAAGCACAACACGGAGAAAAATGGAAAGCAGAAGATAAGGAGCTTCAGGACAAATTGAAAAGCCTGAGAAAGAAATACGGCACCCCTCCAAACATCATTCACATCATGTGGGACGATATGCCTGTCGGAGAAATTGGGATTCCTGCTCTGCAAAAAAACAGGGGGTTTGAAACTCCGGTGATGAACAAGGTGGCCGAGGAAGGAATTCTGTTCACCCGAATGTATACAGAACCCTCATGCACTCCATCGAGAGCAGCAGCCATTACTGGGCGTCACGCCGTTAGAAGCAGCATGACGACCGTAGCTTTTCCTTATGAATATGGTGGCATAGCAGCCGAGGAA
>CBDUAY010000198.1:0-4087 GCA_965365245.1 uncultured Flavobacteriaceae bacterium
AGGCTGGAAAAATCGAATTCAGATCCGTAAAGGTCTGTTACTTTAAACTGGTAGATGTTTTCTTTGCTCATTGCTTGTTCTTTACTTTCAGCCGTTTTCGATGCAGCATCGTTTGACTCGGCCTTGTTCGACTCTGATCCCTTTTTGCATCCCACCGTCAATACGAGCAGTGCAACGCCAAGAATCCAAATTGTTTTTTTCATTTTACGCCTTGATTTTTTTGTTGTTATTCTTTCTGAAGTACTTTTTGAATTTGAAGTAGGCCAGCACGCTCAAAATTACGGAAATTATCAGCCAGCCCCAAATCTGGTTGGGAACAGCTGCCGATTCACCCTGGGCATACGAATGAAGTCCTGACAACAGGTGGTTCACACCCAGGTAGGTCATCAAGATCGAAGCGAAGGCAAAGACAGAGGCTGTATTGAAGGTGAACTTGCTTTTTAATCCGGGAACCAGACGCAGGTGAAGAACCAGCGAGTAGACCATGATGCTGATCAGTGCCCATGTTTCCTTGGGATCCCAACCCCAGTAACGTCCCCAGCTCTCGTTGGCCCATATCCCACCGAGGAAGTTTCCGATGGTCAACATCACCAGGCCAATCGTCAACGCCATTTCATTGATGGTGGTGATTTCGTCAATAGCCAATCTCATCTTCTTCTTGTTCTTCTTATTTGTGAATCCGTAAAGTATGAGAGCCAACATGCCGAGCACCATTCCAATGGTAAACGGGCCATAACTAGCGACAATGATCGCAACATGAATCATGAGCCAGTAAGAATCCAATACGGGCACGAGGTTTCCAATCGATGGATCCATCCAGTTCCAGTGCGCCACCATAAGCAGCATGGAGGTCACAAACGTTGTAGCCGCCAGGGTAAGCGGTGATTTCCTGCCGAAGATGATTCCGAAAAGCATGGTCGCCCAGGAAACGTAAATCATCGATTCATAGCCGTTGCTCCAGGGTGCATGACCCGAAATGTACCATCGAATCCCCAAACCTGTCGTGTGATAGGCGAACAGGAGCAGAATGATCAGAGTGCTCAATCGAATGAGAAGATTGATCGTCTTGTTCGATTTGAAGATATTGACAATCACGACTATGAACATCAGCAAACTCGCATACATGTAATACTGGAACAGACTCTTGAAGATGTCGTATTTATTGTAAAACAACTCCAGTTCCACCTTTCTTTCGGTGGGCATGACAGCAGTCCCGAATTTGCGCTGGAATTGATGGATGCTCTGCAGGTACTCATTGGCCACCTTATAGTCTCCGCTTGATGCTGCCGCAACTACTTCATGGCCATACAGCGGGATAATATTGCTTACGTAAAGCGAGTCTTCCTGAGAAAAACCGGCGTGATGCACTTCCATGAAGGAATACCACTTGTTGTTCTCATCTCCCTGGCGAGGGAAGAATTTGAAAATGGAACCTCCCAATGCACCAAACAAAAGATTGGCCCTTCCGTCGACATTCAGAACGCTCTCCTCGTATTTGTTCTTGATCTTTTTCTTATGCGCCACAGCAACCGCGTCGGTAAGCTTATAAACTCCTTCCTCGGTAAACAGGTCGGCGAACCGCGCATATTTCTGATCATGAGGGATTCCGATCAGGTCACGCAACCGCGTGTTGTCCTTTTTGATGTAAATGAATGGAACGAAATACCAGGCCCTCGGGTTGACCATCATCGAGAGCATTACCTGGTCTGCGTTCATGTCTAGGTAGGTGTCTTTCTTACTGACCTTTCTCAAGAGTTCAGAAGCAAAAGTGTTCACCGGCTTCATGCGACCTCCTGCGTCCTGGATCACCAGCTTGCCGTAGGATTCGGCATGAGCCGGATCCACAACCTGGGCAGCAATCACCGAATCAATCACCCTGTACTGATTATCATGGGAATGTTGAGTGGGTGGTTGTTGCGCTTGTGCCATGGTAACGGTCAGCAAAATTGCGGCCAGAGCCTTGCTCCTTTTCTTCTCGATCTTTTTCAATCCTTGTTTCAAACCACCAAACCGGGTGTTTTTCTCGAAGAGTATCCATACCAAACCGGTAAAGAGCATGAAATATCCAATATAGGAAGTCCAGGTTCCTGCGCGATCGTAATTGACAGACAGAAAAGTCTGTTCGACCTCTCCCTGGTCGTTGTAACTGCTTTGGAAGAAGCGATAGCCTTTATAATCCAAAACATGATTCATGAAGATCCGGAAGTCAAAAACATTTTCATTGTCGATCACCGTGATTTCGGATGCATAGGATTTCGGGCTCATCGAACCCGGATAGCGCTCCAATTGAAAATCTCTCAGCTTCACCGAGAATGGCACCTGAAACTGCTTCGATCCGTAGCTGAGCCTGAAATTCAAACCGTCCTGTTCGAGGATGACGGGCGGCTCGATCTGAAGAGCACGTCCCATTAAGGTCACATTACGCCTGGTGTTCTTAGTTACGACTTCTACTTCGAGCAAATCCCTGGGATGCTGATCCTTGTCTCCGGAAACCATATTCATCTTACCTCTCACAGGTGGCTCAGGAACTACAAATTGATTGTTCTCAAACCTGTAAAGCGCACGCAAAAAGAATTGCTGCACGGAATCCTTTTTCACATCGCCCCCGCTTTGGGTGGCCATGACCATATAACTCCCGTCGGATGGCGCCTGGATTTTGAGTGTGTCGTTTTCGGTAAATATATTGGTGGCTCCCACCGTAGGATTCTCAAATGAGATCAGGGTGTTGTGCACGTTGATCGTCTGACCCGCCCTTATATAATGGTCATGCCTTCCATTTCCTCCGGATTCGACGATTTTGAGATAGAATTCACCATCTTCGGAGGTTTGAAATTCTTCGAAGGCATTGGGAATGTAATTGACGTAATTGATCTCTACGTCCTCACCCTTGAAATCCGTTTTGATAGAGAAATCATTGCCCCCGCGTATCCAATCCAGAAAACGAGCTGTTCGATAAATAAAATTGCTCGCATCACCGTAGGTGCTGGCAAAGAGATAATTCCTGTAGACCGGTGCCTTTTGATCCTTACCGTCATCAATTACCACGTTAACATAGGCCTTCTCCGAAAGCATCTTGTTGGTCGTCTCTCCTTCGTAGATCGGCATGATCCCCTCGAAGCTTATGTAGCGGGTAATCGCTGCACCGGCGATGATCAGGATAAAGGAAAGGTGCAAAATCAGCGTCGAGATCTTGGATCGTGACCAGAGCTCATAACGCTTGATGTTCCCGACGAAATTGATCACAAAAAAGATCATGATCAATTCGAACCACCAGGCATTGTATACAAGGGCCTTGGAAGCCTGGGTTCCGTAGTCATTTTCAATGAAAGTGGCCACGCCCATGGCAGCGGCAAAAAGTATGAAAAGGACAGAGGTAAATCGCGTGGAAAAGAGGAAATCAGTAACTTTTTTCATCAGTGAATTTTAACTTCATTTCAGTCAGCGAAGTTACGAAATATTGAAAGAATGAGATTCTAATAAAAATGACATTTTTACTAGCTGATAAATAGTTTCAAATCATAATATTTGAACAAGGGAATCTGACTTCTGGAAAGGTGATTTATCGAACACTAAAAGGTGACTAAAGTATCGTTATAAGTCTGTCGAAGTGTCGCCGAAAAAATGATTATAATCATTCTAAATTATTATTTAATTGAATGTTAGGCACTTATAAATTAAGCAAGATGACATTTATCATGATTTAACTAGGTAACTCATGTTACTTTTACTTAACATCTTTTAACATGTAAATTTCAAGTACCATGAAAAATTCAAAGCTCTACAGTTTAATACTCATTTTTGCAGTTGCCTTGCTGAGTATTCAGTGTACCACAGACCCTATTCCAGGACCTCCGGGAGAAAACGGAGTTGACGGAGTTGACGGAGTCGACGGGGTTAACGGAACGGCCGAATGTGTCGCATGCCACAACGTAGCAACATCTGAAGAAGTTCACGCCTCTTATTTGTTCTCGGGCCATTACAATGAAAATATGGATCATGAACAAGATGGTCAACTCGTACCGCTTTCGCAATATGCGAACCGAGGTTTCGGCCAGGGCACAAGCGCTTGTACATACTGTCATACCAG
>CBDUAY010000199.1:0-4073 GCA_965365245.1 uncultured Flavobacteriaceae bacterium
GTGTGCTCCAACGTTAGGCAAGGGGACCAAAGCAGTAACCCTTCTTCTCTCGAATTCAAGATTTCCTTCACTTGTCCTGACATCTCCTTCAATAAAAGCTCCCACGTTGAACAGGTGAGAACCTAATCCCACTCCAAGGTTATGTTTGGGTTTGGAAATAAGCTCATAGGAAATAAACACTCGATAAAGAGCGAATTCAATGCCCGCGCGAACAAAAGTGCCTTTCTCAAAAGTAATGTTCTCGAATTCTAGATCCTCATCAAGCGTCACGCTATTTCCGTTGTTCACGCTGAAGTATTCAGCCGAAAGCATCCATTTTCTGTTACGGGAGAACTTCCAGTTTGCCTGCATGAAAAAGGTGGACTCGTTATCAGAAAAATCAAAAGTTTCGTCGAAATCGATCAGATCGTTTACTACGGAACCATTTGCACCTAAGGCCACATTTCTTGATGGAATAAACACTCCTGCCTTGATCATCAAGCGGTCCTTCAGATAGGGGCTGATTTCATTGATCGAATCCTTTTGCCCCAAAGCGACGAAAGGGATCAGCATGAAAAAAAATAGGTATTGTCTGAAGTTCATAGAGATTAAACGACCTCTTTATTCCCCATTGAAATTAGGCAAATTAATTGACAGCCATAAGCTCTACATCAAAAATAAGTGTAGCATCCGGTGGGATTACACCACCAGCACCCTGGGAGCCGTATGCGAGCTCTGATGGGATAACCAATCGCGCCTTGTCTCCAACTCGAAGCAACTGAAGTCCTTCATCCCATCCTTTGATGACCTGCCCGATTCCAACGGTAAAGTCAATGGGCTCCTTGCGCTGATAAGAAGAGTCGAAGACCCGGCCATCAGCCAGCTGTCCTTTGTAGTGCACCGAGATCTGCTTTCCTTTTTCGGCAGGAGCTCCGGATCCTTTTTGGATGATCTTGTAGCGCAGTCCACTGGCAGTCTTTTCGAAACCTGCTGCGAGCTTGTCCAGCTCTTCATCTGCTTTTTGACGCATGTCGGCCAGTCTCTTTTCTCTTTCACCCTCAAAGGTCCTGAAGGCTTCAATGGCGTTGAATGCCTCCGCGGCCGTTCCTACGCGAATGACTTCGACAGATTCGATCTTGTCATCCTGGGCGATGCTGTCTACCACGTCCTGACCTTCGATCACTTTGCCGAAGACCGTGTGTTTGTTGTCGAGCCATGGCGTAGGTACGTGTGTGATAAAGAATTGGCTGCCATTTGTACCCGGTCCGGCATTGGCCATCGAGAGAATTCCGGGTCTGTCATGCTTCAGTTCAGGGTGAAACTCGTCTTCAAAGTTGTAGCCAGGGTTTCCGGTGCCCGTTCCCTGTGGGCATCCTCCCTGGATCATGAAATCGGGGATGACCCTGTGAAATTTCAACCCGTCGTAGTATTTCTGTCCCTGGGGCTTTGCCGAATTTTCCATATTCCCTTCTGCAAGGGCTACAAAATTGCCCACCGTACCAGGTGTTTTTTCGTACTCCATCTCAAGGAGAATATCGCCTTTATTCGTTTTGATCTTCGTGTATAATCCGTCGTTCATCGTACTGGTTTTTAGTGAAAGGCAAATATAGTTTTAAATTGACGAATTCGGCAAATCGGATCTGAACAAAATCATTTTAAGACAAGTTTATGATTTAAGTAGAGCATTCGATAAAATATTCGGTTTGTTTAAACGTTTTAGCTGTAGAGAAAAATTCTTTAACGATATGAAAAAGTTAAGTTTGTTTTTGGTCCTTTTACTAACCTTTCAGTTCATGGTGGGTCAGTTGCAGCAGGAAAGCTTTAATTCATCAGACCTTCCTGACGGATGGACCTCAATAAATGTGAACGGTTCGAAAGACTGGCATTTTGGATACAATGGAGTGATGCCACACAGTGGGCCGACAATAGAATCAGAGTTTGCAGCAGGGGCTGCCCTGTTTATCAATTCTGAAAAGAATAGCCCGCATCAGGAAAAAATCAGTTTAAAGGCGCCACCCGTTGACCTTTCTGAGGCCGAAAGTGCGCGTATTGAAGTTACCTATAACCTCCAGGTTGAGGATGACAAAGGGAACTTCTCGATCGAGGTTTTTGACGGTACATCCTGGCAGCAGGTATTCTTCCAGGACAGCAGCTCGCCAAAAAACACCGGGCTGAACGAAATGGTTTCCTTTGATGTAAGCGATTTTGCGAATGAAAATTTTCAGGTCAAGTTCGTTTACGACGACGAGGGATCTTCAAATGAAAGTGGGTTGGGAATCGCCCATTATCGACTCATAGAGGCTGCCGATTTTGAATTGGGCTCTGTTTCAAAGTTCAGGATCAACCGTTACATTCATCCCACAGACAACGTTCTGGTTTTAAACGATGACGGGGATATTGAGGAGTTGGATGTGATCGATTCGCTTCGCGGACATTCAAGAGAATACGAATCTTTTGACCGTTCCCATGAAGCTCATGAACTGCCAACAAGCGCCGTCCTTTTTAGAGTAGAAGGAGGAGAGCTGCTGGGGTCGTACAAGGTTTTAACACCTGAATAAACGAAAATCATTATCACTTTAACAAGTGTTCACAATAACATTAAGCCGTCAGAAATGACGGCTTTTTTTATCAATTCAATTAAGCGTAGTTTCAATTCCGCGTTGCAGAATGAAATATTTTTTGTAATATTGGTTATCACATTGATCTTTAAGCGCTAAACAAAGTTGATCCCTCTAAAAACTTGAATTTATGGAAAGAGAACTGCAAGACCAATCAGATTCCGACCAAAATGCGAGCAGCTTCGCCCGAAGAAGCTATAAGGTGTACCTGGAGCACTTCAAGTCGAGGAACCTGAACCCGACATTGTCCATGGAGGAATTTATGGCGAACTACACAACAAAGTAATTTTTTCTCGATCAGTTTTTTATCCCTTCTTTAGTTTTTGATCAAATACATTTAGCAGGTCATTGATGCGATTCTCTATTTCCTTATACAACTGCTTTTTCTCCTTCATGATCATGATCAAAATCTCTATGTCATTCTGAAATCGATATCCGTAAAGCGCTTCGACATTAACTATTTCGGGAGGATTCACTCTGATGTACTCAGCAATTTTTGGCAGAACCGAATACATGTAGTCCTGTTGATTCATCTCCAATCGATTCAAATAATTGTATGACACGGCAAGGGATTTTAGGTCCCTGATGATTTGAGAATCACTGATAAGGTTATTTTCATTGCTTGAGAAAAGCCTGTCATAGATGGGTCGGTCATTCTTAAAGTCTGAAAATTTTGTCAGTTCCGTGGCAATTCTTGCGAGTGTTTCCTTTTGCTCCCTGTCTTTGTCAGACAGAATAATGTCGGACCCTTTGCGGTACCTTTCAAGAAAATGATCGTTATAGTCTGAATTTTCCCGAATGTCTTTCAGGTCTTCCTTTAGTTCGGTGACCAGATCCTGGTAGAGATTGAGTTCGTCCTTTTTTAAATCCGCAGCATCTTTCATGTTATTGATGGAAAGGGCTATTAAAATTCCAATGACAACCAACAGTATTTCCCCTACGGCATAGGTAAGGTAGGTTCGGATTCTTTTATTCTCAATTAACCCCTGTCTTATTTTTCGGAAAAAGTGAATCATTGATTGAAATCTAATCCTTTAAAGGTAATGAGGTTGGCATTTGATTTCAATGATAATTGTCAGTGAGTTTTCTCGGCGAATTTGATCGAATCCGACGATATTAAATCCCGTTAAGGTCAGATTTTTTGTAATTTAGTGTGATAAATGAAACTGTAGAAAGAATGAATTTTGATCAAGATGAAAAACTTGCTGTGGTTAAAGCAATCGCGGAAACCATCGAGTTAGACAAGAAATACAAAGTAGGCGAGCTGATGTATCTGGATGAGTTGATGGATGCCCTCGATTTTGACATGCAATTCGTAGAAGAAGCGAAAGAGCTGGATTCCCTTAAAGCTGTCTCAACACTGCGCAGCATGTCAGAAGAAAAAAAGAAGGCCCTGATCATCATGATAGACAAAATGACCGAGGCCGATGGGTCTGTTCACAAAAAAGAGACTGAATTCGTCGTAAACCTGATCAG
>CBDUAY010000200.1:0-4065 GCA_965365245.1 uncultured Flavobacteriaceae bacterium
CTTGTTCATCAGTCTTATCCGAATAAGAACCAATTTGATGTTCCCTTAATAGGTGCCAGGAAAGGAGAAATACTTTTGATTGACGTGTTCCACGAAAAGGGGGGCAAACGAAGTAAAAAAATCTATAACGCCTCTCCGCAACGATAACAGTAGCTGGCGTCATCTCTATGCACCCCGGCGGCACAATTTGAGCAGGACTGGGTATTCATGTCGATATGTGCTCCTTTGCCCTTGGCCATCTCAACACTTACTATTCCGGTTGGAATCGCAATAATGCCATAACCCAAAATCATCACCAGGCTTGCCAGGAACTGTCCAAACGGCGATTGAGGGGCAATATCACCATATCCCACGGTGGTAAGGGTCACAATCGTCCAGTAAATGCTTATGGGGATATTTGTGAATCCACTTTCATCCCCTTCAATCAGGTACATCAAGGTTCCGATGATCACGCAGATCACCACGACCGAGGAGATGAATACGAATATTTTGTAGCGAGAAGCGACCAGGGCCCTTCCCAGGTTATCCGTAGCGCCGACAAAGCGCACAAGTTTCAGGATCCTGAAGATTCGAAGGAGACGAAGTCCGCGAAGTGCGACAAGTGCGTGGGCTCCTCCGATGACCAGCGAAAGGTACTTTGGAATGGTCGATAGCAAATCAATGATGCCATAAAAGCTGAAGATATATCGACTGGGCTTTTTGACGCTGATGATACGCGCGATATATTCAATCGTGAAGAGAATCGTGATGATCCATTCTGAGATGTCGAAAAAATCATGGAAGCGTTCATCCAGGGATTTAACGCTTTCGAGCATGACCAAAATGATACTGGCCACGATGGCCACGATGATTATAAGATCGAAGATTCTGCCTTTCTTGCTATCCGCCTCGTAGATGATCTCGTGCAGGGAAGCCCTCCAGTTGCTATCGGGTTGCTCTCGTTTCAAATGCTGTCAATTTTCCTTAAATATAGGAATTTCTCAGAACCGGATGATTCGCTCTACCTGATGCCTTGAAAGATATTCTTTTACAATGACGTTCTGTGATTCGCGGTCGCGTGATGGGTTGACCAGGTTCTTGAGCACCGAGTGGTTGGTTATCTGATGTCCGAGCTCGGCATAACCATACCCTCGGTACTGGTTCTCCTCAATGAGGATCACGGATTTTTCACCTGGAATGCGTCCTTTATCTATCAAAATCATGTTCTCATGCCCGAACACAACCTTGCGAGGCAGAATTTTCTTTCTATTGTTGAATCGGGGTCTGTGGATTCTGAGCTCTTCCTGGTACTTGATGCGCGCAATGAGTTCACTGCCTGTAGGTTCAAAGGTCAGAGATTGCATTTCCTTTACCATGGCCTGATGGCGCTTGGAGGCCCTCAAAAAGATTTGGTTCACGTGTTTTTTCATGTTGCGTCCTTTGCCTACGTAGACCACGTCGCCATTGTAGCGGTGAAAGTAGACGAGCCCCGATTCATCAGGAACGTCATCCAATAGCCTGAGGAGCTTGTCAGACAGGTCTCGGGCATTGCCTTCCCGGATCGTTTTTTTAACGATTTCCATTTCCCGGTCCTTTTCAAGCAAGACCTGGAACAACTTCAAGGCGGCAATGGCATCACCGTTGGCCCTGTGCCGGTCGCTGATTGGGATCCCGATGGCGCGGCAAAGCTTGCCAAGGCTATAGGTCTCCTGGTCGGGAATCAATTTCTTGCTAAGCTCAACTGTACAGAGTGTAGGCACTTCAAAAGGATATCCCAACCTCGCAAATTCATTTCTGAGCACCCTGTAGTCAAAGCTCGAGTTGTGAGCTACGAGAACCGCATCTCTGGTAATTTCCACGATTCTTTTGGCCACCTCGTGGAATTTAGGTGCATTGCGAAGCATCTTGTTGTTGATCCCGGTGAGTTGAACCACAAATGGCTGAATTTCCTTCTCCGGATTGATCAGGCTGATGAAAGAGTCAGTCACATGCAAACCATCGAAGAGGTGAATTGCAATTTCGGTAATCCCTTCCTCGTTGAAATTACCTCCTGTCGTCTCTATGTCCATCACCGCATATTTCATTTCTATCATCTATTTAGGATCAACGGCAACTCGTTCTGGTCTGTTAGCCAGTTCCCAGGCGGTGTAAAAGATATAGTCCGTTCTCAGTTTGAGGAGTTCATAGTTTATTTTCTCAGGGGTGTCGGTTGCTTTGTGATAGTCCTCATGCTCTCCATTGAAGAAAAAGATGACTGGAACTCCCTTTTGGGCAAAGTTAAAGTGATCCGACCTGTAGTAAAAACGATTCGGGTCATTTTCCTTGTTAAACGTATAGTCGAGTTTCAGGCCAAAATGCTCCTTGTTCACGTTCTCGGCGAGTTCGTGGAGCTCTCCACTCAGCCTGTCGGACCCGATGAGGTAGATGTATTCAGGCTTGTCTTCGTGTTCTGGATCGACTCTGCCGATCATGTCGATGTTCAGATTGGTCACGGTGTTTTCTATTTTGAAGACGGGATGCGAAACATAGTATCTGGATCCGTAGAGACCGGATTCCTCTCCGGTGAGGTGCAGAAAGAGAATGGATCTTTTCGGGCGGTGTCCGTCTTCCAGGGCTGCCTGAAAGGCCTCTGCGATTTCCATGACCGCAGAAGTGCCCGAGGCGTTGTCATCTGCCCCGTTGAATACGGTTTCTCCCCTCTTTCCAAGGTGATCATAATGAGCAGATATGACGAGAACTTCTTCGGGAAACTCACTTCCCAGAATATAGGCGAGAACATTTTCAGACGAATTGCTCGACGCGTTGTTGAAATATTCAGATGGAATGGTCTGTTCGTAATCAGGATAGTTCTGAGGGGCCTGCAATTCCAGATGCTTGTAATAGGCGGTGAGGTAGTTGGCAGCCATTTTTTGACCTTTTTCCCCGGTCTTTCGTCCTTCGAGCACATCAGAGGCCAACAGGTAGAGGTGTTCCTTGAGGTCCTCCGTGTCAATTTCTTCGGCGTATTTTTTCATAAGCAGGTCCTCATTGTTTTCGAGGTCGCGCTTCGCACTGCAGGATATAAGTGAAACAAACAGGGTGAAAAATAAAAGAAATCTCATCAAAACCGCTTAAGTAGGCAAAAATAGGAAACTTCGGAATCACTTGAATCGAAACTGCCTCGTTTCTTTGTCAAAGTGGATTGTGTTTCTGTCGAAGAGCTCATTGATCCGGCCTTCGTTGATGAGGTCTTCGGGGCTTCCCGAAACAATGCCCTCTGCATTCATAAGCCAAAGCACATCGGCCATTTGGGTCGCGAGTTGAACTTCATGGGTAGAAATCAGGATAGACCTCCCTAGTTCCACGGCCAGCTTTTTCAAGAGTTGAAAGGTCTCTATTTTATGCTGGATGTCGAGGTGTGCAGTAGGCTCATCCAACAGGATGAGTTTTGTGTCCTGTGCAACGGCTCGACAGATCATGGCCCGCTGCAATTGACCGTCACTGAGCTCATCACAACGCATGTCAGCCAATTCTTCCAACTGGGCTCCTTTCAGCGCACGGCTAACGAGATTCTCGTCTTCCTGGTTCATTTTACCGATCCAGTTGGTATAGGGCTGTCTTCCAAGGGCTACCATTTCATACACGGTTAGGTTGCTTTCAGGGATTCGTTCCGTCAGCACGAGCCCGATCTTTTTTGCGAGCTCATTTTGAGTGACTGAGTAGATCGACTCGCCTTCAAGGAAGATGTCTCCTTCCAGCGCCGGCTGCATTCTGCTCAGGGTTCTGATCAATGTTGACTTGCCAATTCCATTCTGCCCGAGCAAACATATTACCGAAGAAGCTTCAATGCAAAGATCCAGGTTCCGGGACAGGATTGTTTTTCGCTTTCCGGAGGCATAGCCTATGCTCAAACCTC
This sequence comes from uncultured Flavobacteriaceae bacterium, assembly GCA_965365245.1. Lineage (GTDB taxonomy): Bacteria > Bacteroidota > Bacteroidia > Flavobacteriales > Flavobacteriaceae > Lutimonas. The sequence goes on from CBDUAY010000200.1 coordinate 3,875, forward strand.
GCGTCGACATTACAGCCTCAAGGCAATCTTCCCGAACACTCCTCAGAGAGGTCTTATTTTGATTCTCCTTTTTCAAGATATGTCACTTTCAAGATTTGTCACGTTCAAATTTCGTCTTTTTCAAATTGCTCATTTCGTTTGTTCACTTTCTTCTACAATACCATGCGTCTTTTGCGCACGAGCAGCCAAAT
>CBDUAY010000201.1:0-4015 GCA_965365245.1 uncultured Flavobacteriaceae bacterium
TGCGGTCATAGTCCCAACTATTGCAGTCAAGACCTGGGCAAATACGTTAGGATCCGTTATGTCATTTGGCCCGTAAGTTCTAGGGTCGAGGTTTCCGGTTTGATCAACACCTGTGCCGCCCGATATTGCATAACCCAAAACATCATTTCCGGCAATTTCAGAGAGAACGAAAAAGGTAGGGTTCTGAGAGGCGGCATCCGCCAAAACAGTAGTATTTGGACTTGATGCCATACGGGCGAAATAAGGATTCGCCTGGCCCAATGGAACACCTGCTGCATTTCCATAGCCTTCTGCCACGAGGTGGAAGCTTTTCGCTCCAGGAACCCCCATGTTGTTAAAGGGACCTGTGATAATATTAGTAACCTCCGTTGTCGGTGTGCCATCCACTGGAGCCGGTCCCGAACCGTTAAAATAGAGACGAGGTCCTGCAATTACATTGCCTCCAAACAAAAGACCTCCGACGTTGTCATCCACAAGTGGCTGAATGAATTCGCCTCCGCCAGCCAATGCCATTTGCTGAGCCATGATATTTGGAAAAGAATTCTCCTGGGACTTGATAAAAAGAGTTCCGTCAGAGACACCTGAGACAAAAGAAGCGCCCATACTCACCATATAGCTGAAATCCGCATCCCCGGAAACCACCTCCACAGGAGGCTCTATCTCCCTGTCGTATTTTCCATCCTCACAGGCTGCGGTTGCGATGAACAACGCAACCAGCCACAAATATTTAATGTTTGTCATTTTTATCATTGTTGATTTTAATCTACACTTTAACATTGCTTTCTCGATTATTGATTGATCACCCATGAGAAGAAATACTGTGATCCGATAAACGGAGAACCTACTGCACTCTGGTATTCACCGCCTCCGATGTTCGAGGCACCGAATTTGAACATGGACTTGATTTCAGGAATCACGAAATTCACCTGTGTATCTACTACGGTTCTCGAAGGAATCACCGCATTGGCAATTGAACTCTGCCACAAGTATTCATCACTCCATCTCACATTGATCCCAAAACCGAATCGATCAAAAAGATTCTGACCTCCCAACGAAACCTTGAACTTATGCTCCGGGGTATTGAAACCTGCTGCAAAATCCGGATCTGACTCCTGGTCGAAGTTAAACTTGGCCAGGGTATAGTTCACACCAAAATTCAATTTTTTAAGGAATCTCGCGTTGACGCCAATAGTTCCTCCGTAAGAGTCGATATCAGCTCTAGAATTGGTATAAGTCTGGAAAGCATTGAAATTCCCGTTGACTATGTCAATGACACCAGAAATATCTGACGTCGTACCGTCGATCGGAGTAATGACTGTCGTATTGCTGATGAAGTCCTTGTATTTGCTGTAATATGCCGAAAGGTCCACATAAATTTTTCCGAATATTCCGCGATATCCGAAATCATACGACTGAATTCTCTCTGGTGAAACCAAATCCGTCTCTACGGATTCTAAAACTGTCGGGTCTCCTGTTGCACCGAATGCATTCACCGATTGAAGGGTATATGAGTCTGTGTATACTTTACGACCCGTCAACGAGGTGTTTGGCAATCGCCGATCCAGGTTGTCAGGTGAAGAACCTACAAGAATCGCCCTTCCTGCATCCAAACCAATGAAAAGGTCCTGGGTAGTAGGGTTTCTGAATCCGGTTTGAAACGATCCGCGGAAGTTGTGATTTCTAGTTTCTCCAGCAGCGTACGTAATCGAAGCCCTTGGGGAGAAGAAACCATCAAAGAACTCATTTTTGTCATATCGAATGGAGGCCTGAAGCTTCAAGCGGTCGTCCAATAGTTTTTTGATCGCCTGAACATAGGCACCGTACTCGTTGTAATCAATAGGACCGTCATAATCAGTGAAGATGGTTCCCTCTGAGTTCAGGGAATACCTTCTGAAAGATCCTCCAAGCTGAACATCCCAGGTTTCATTCATCAGGCTGCCAAAGTTATAGTTTCCTTCAGCGACGTAGCTTGACGTCTTGTCAATGAACTTGGATCCTGTGTTGAGATCTGGATCAGAAGTAATCTCATTGAAGAGCTCCTGGAACAGAGCTGAACCCGGTTTAGGGGTCGTATTCGGGTCCGAATCGGCGAATCTTCTCGCTTCTTTGTGGGCCTCGTCGTCATTTGCGCCGTTTAAAACTGCCTGCACGTAACCTCCCGCATAGGCACCAAACCATTCGGTAGCCCTGTACTTCGCCATGTTGATACCGGTAAATCTCATGTCATACGATTTGCCCGCGTCTTCAGTGGTCATGTACCCACGAAGAAAGAAGTTATTGTTGCGAATCTCGAGTTTATGCTGATTGATGCTGAAATCCCTCAGTTGGTAGCGGTTTGCTCCCTGGTAGATTGTCGAACCGAATCCAGCACGGGTGTTCAAAATGATTTCAAAGTCGTTTTCCCAGGGTCTGATATTGATGGAGGCGTCAAATTTCACACTTTCCGCCTTATAATCCGTCATGTCCTGTTCCATGTATCCGGTACGACCAACGTTCACAGCAGGAACCAGGTTACTCGCTCCGCCGGGTAGAATTCCCATGGCTTCAAGTGCCTGTGCAACTTCGTTCAAGTTGGTGCCGTTTGCAGCCAGGGTGACTTCATCACCATAGATGTTGATCCCGTCATGTGCCGGGCTGGATCTGAATGGCAGCACTTCATCCGGCTCACCTACAGCCGTTCGTGAGTTATTGTATTCATTGCGATCTGTCGCAAACCAGTCAGTCCCTCTCAGATAAGAGAACGTAGCCTTAGCAGCAAACTTCTCGCTAAAGGCATGCGCCAGCCGTATACCAAAATCGTAAAAATTGTTGTCGCCGGCATCCTCCTGAGAAGTGATCCCCGTTTTGTAATAGGCGCTGATCCCCTGGTCTTCAAAAGGACTTCGCGTCTGCATGAAGAGAATACCGTTAAAGGCATTGGCCCCGTAAAGTGCCGAAGACGCACCGGGAATGATTTCGACGCTTTGAAGGTCGAGCTCTGTCACCCCAATGAGGTTACCGATCACGAAGTTCAGGGCTGGTGAGGAATTGTCCATCCCGTCTACCAGTTGCACGAAACGCTCGTTCGCAAAGGTTGCAAACCCACGAGTGTTGACCGAATTGAAGGTCAAACTTCCCTTGTTGACGTCAACTCCTTTCAGATCTTCAAGTCCTTCGTAAAAACTTGCAGTTGCGCTACTCTTGATCTCTCGGATTCCGATTCGCTCAATGGTCACGGGGGATTCCCGGATGCTCTCAGGAGTTCGGGACGCAGAAACCACAACCTCATCTAACGAAGTCGCATTCTCATCAATCGAAATCTCCAGGTCCTGGTCATTATCAGTGACTTCCAATGTCTTAGTCTGGTATCCCACGAAAGTGACCTCGATGGAAAACGGAACATCTTCATTCACACTCAGAGCAAACTTTCCGTCAAAATCGGTTGAAGTACCAATTGATTTGCCAACGACGCGAATATTGACGCCGGGAAGCGGCTCACCGGTCCCTGAATCGGTAACCAATCCTGAGACCGTTGTTTGACCAAACATAACAGCTCCACACATCAGTGCAAGCACGAGTATAATCTTGTTCATAAAATTAAATTTGCGTAAGTTTTAGGATGCGGCAAAATACAATTTTTTTGGAATTTCCATAAGGAAATGCCTCAAAAATGGGAAATATTGAATTTCGACAGGGGTAAATTTTCGATTCAGTATTATTCTAAGGTGATTTTTTGGGACGAAAACTTGTTTCCTCTCCTTACCCTGAGGATGTACAATCCGGAGCTGATACTGCCAAAATTGACCTCCTCGTCGAATGAGTTGTCATTTTCGGAAAAAGATCGCTCAGCGACTTTTCTCCCCAATAAGTCATAGAGCATCACATCCACATCGCCTGTATTCTCAGAATTGAATTGTATCCTAAATATTCCATTTGACGGATTTGGGAAAATTTTGAACTGATCGAAGACAAAATTGTTTACAGAAAGTACAGGTTCAGAATTACAGATCTCCAAACTCCAGTCATTCAAAGTTCC
>CBDUAY010000202.1:0-3922 GCA_965365245.1 uncultured Flavobacteriaceae bacterium
CTTTCGTAGCGCACGAGCTCATCGGCGCCTTCCAGGGTACTTGACTTCTCGATGATCACATAGGCTTCTCCGTCGTCGACCCACTGAATCTCAGGTGCATACTCTTTAGTGAATTCATCAGAGTGGATTCGATCCAGGGTCAGCATTCCAGGGTCGGTTTCCTGTTGAGCTGAATTCAACTGTATAAAGCCCAAGGAGATCAAGAAAACCAGGAAAACATTTATTCGGGAGTAAGCCATTTGTATAAAGTAAAGGTTAATGAACTAAATATTTTATTGTCAAAAAGTCAGTCCCAGATATTGTCCATGGTGTAGGGTCCGCCTTCAAAGGTCCAGAATGTGCCTGTCACATACCGGAATCCTTTTTCAAGTGAATTGATCTTATCCATATCTGAGCTGCTCAATTCTAAGGATTCGGCTTCTAAGTTGTCGGCAATTCTTTTCGGATTCACGGATTTGGGGATGACTGAAATCCCGCGATGCAGGGCCCAGCTGATCAGAAGCTGGCCGGTAGAGCAGCCCTTTTGCCTCGCCAGGTCTTTGATAATCGGGTTATTTAAAAGACTGGGCTCGTTGGCTGCCTTCAATCCTTCCGGGCGATCAGGAGATCCCAGGGGCGAATAGGCAGTTACGTGTATCCCTTGAGAACGGCAGAACGCCAAAAGCTCCTGCTGCTGAAGGTATGGATGGGACTCCACCTGGTTCATTTCAGGAGGGTGCACGGCAGTTTCCAGCAGCTTTTCCAATCTTTTTATCCCAAAATTGGAAACCCCGATATGTCGGGTCAGGCCTTTGTCAACACATTCCTCCATCGCATTCCAGGTCTCTGAAATGGGTGCCTCTTGCGGAGAAAGAAAATCCTCGGCCGATTGAGGGAAACCAACTCCTTGCTTCAGGGCAACCGGCCAGTGGATCAGGTACAGATCGAGGTAGTCGAGTTGCAAATCAGAGAGGGTTCTCTCAAGAGCCGGAATCACATCGCTTTTCAAATGCTCGGTATTCCATAGCTTGGAGGTGATCCAAAGCTCCTCTCGTTTGACAAGCCCTTCCTCAAAGCATTCCGAGAGGGCCCGGCCAATTTCCTTTTCATTTCCATAGATAGGAGCACAATCGATATGCCGGTATCCCTTTTTAATGGCTGTTTTCACAGCATTATAGACTTCACCGGGTTCTGATTTCCAGGTACCCAGTCCAAAAGCAGGCATTTTGTCCTTGTTTTTGAATTCAAGCGTTCTCATGATTCAGGAGGATTAATGGTAAATAAATACGTCGTGAACTGACGCAGTAACGAATCTTAAAGATACGTCAATCCCATAAAATATCAATGAGTGCTACATGCAAGAACCGAGGCACTATATTGAGGTACAAAAAGAAATAATGAAAACCAGGGAAAGAGAAAAAGTGCGCGAAGGGGGATTCGAACCCCCACGCCACGAATGGCACTAGATCCTGAGTCTAGCCTGTCTACCAATTTCAGCACTCGCGCATTGAGCCGACAAAAATAATCAAACTTTTGAGTGAATGAAAATCTTTTTAAGATTCTCGTTGTTTTTGTTCGTACGATCAGATGCCAAATGGTATTTTTTTCCAGACCCAAACCAAAAACTCAGGACGAGGCTCCTGAAGGTTTCTGCCCAAACTGTTGGGGAACCCAGGAATACGACAACACGATTCGAGAGCTGCACAGAGACAAACAGATCGACGTGAACAACAAAGTGGCCCATCACGCCTTCATTCAGAAATTTGTGGTCAGTCATAGCGATGGCATTCATTTGAAAAAAAGGTGAAAAAAGCTTAGAATGCCACACCTGTCATGCGAAATATGAAATTTAACCCTGTCCTATCCGCATTGGGTTCAAAAGCGAAAAATATTCAAGGCCTATTCCTATAATTATTGAGAATTTCCCCTTAACTTTAAGGTAAATCTTCATTAGGATGAAGTTTTTGGATGAACTCAAACGAAGGAATGTCATCAAGGCGACCATGGCCTACCTTGTCGTCGCATGGGTCTTGATCCAGGTCCTCACGAACATTCTTCCCGTATTTCAGGCTCCCCCCTGGGTACTCAAAACCCTTATGATACTTTTGGCAATCGGTCTTCCTGTGTGGATGGTCTTCTCCTGGGTTTACGACGTGACTCCTGAAGGGATCAAAAAGACAGCAGATGCGGCTTCAGATGAGTCAGTGACGGCAACCACGAACAAACGTCTCAACATCCTGATACTGATCTTGCTTGTCGTAGCCATCGGGCTGAATTTCATCGAAACCGACATCTCTCGAGATAAAGATCGAATTGACAATTCAGATGTGACGTCAAACACTGAAGCCACAAGAGAAAATTCGATTGCGGTGCTCCCCTTCCTGGATATGAGTCCGAAGAAAGACCAGGAGCACTATAGTGACGGTATTGCCATCGAAATCCTGAATACATTGTGCAAGTTCAAGAAGCTCAAGGTAGTGGGAAGAACCTCTTCCTTCGCCTTCAAGAACAAGGATGAGGACCTGAAAACCATTGGTCAAAAATTGAATGTGAACAATGTGCTTGAAGGAAGTGTCCAGAAGCAACAAGACCAGATCCGAATCTCAGTAAGACTTACCGACGCCAGTAGCGGATATACCCTGTTTTCAGAGTCCTATACTGATGCCGTTGAAAATATTTTTGATCTTCAGGGACGCATCGCCACTGACATTGCCGAGAAGATCGAATCCAAACTTGAGCTCGCAGACAACGAGCTGCATCCCAGAAAGAAGATCGATCCTTTGGCCTATGAGACTTTTTTAAAGGGAAAACTCCAGTTTCTGAACGGGCCCCTCGACATGAAAAGAAGTGAGGTTTTCAAGGCGAAGAAATATTTTGAACGAGCCGTTGAACTGGATTCCACTTTCGCCGAAGCAAACGCTTATTTGGCGCTGGCGTATTTCAACATGTCCGACTGGGCGATCACAGGAAGCAGCAACAAGCAAAGAGAGTCGGCACTTGACTCAGCGCGTCTCCTTGCAACGAGAGCCATCGCGCTTGACCCTCTCAGCTCAGGAGCTCATCTCGCCATGGGCAGTTATTATTTTCATGAATACAACTGGGAGATGGCGGAAAGCGAAAAGAGAAGAGCGGTTGAGCTGAACCCGGGAGGAGCAGAAGAGAAATTCATTCTGGCTTCCTTTTTGAGCCAGTTCGGCCAGCCGGAAGAAGCCATAGCCCTTTCTGATGAGGCCCTGAAACTAAATCCACTGGATCCGAGCTCTGAGCTCAAATACATCAAAACCCTTTATTTTTCAGGGAGGTACCAAAAGGGCAAAGAACGTTGTAACCGTATGATCGAACAAGGGCAAATGGTTGCTGGAGCATATCAGTTTCTGAGCCTGTGCAACATGGGTTTGGACCAATTCGATGAAGCGGCTAAGGCTTTTGGAGAAATGTTAAGTTTAAACGGCCAGGAAATGGAAGCTGAAATATTCTTCCAAAATGACTTTCAAACGGCGTGTAAAAAGCTTCTTGAAATCAATGAAAAAGAGGAGATACCGCTTCTCGACCGAAACATTTACAAAGCATCCTTCTATGCTAACGCCAGAGACAGGGAGAATGCGATAAAATACCTGTACGAGGCATATGAAAATGGGGACCCGGAGATCAGCTGGATGAAACTGCCCCGCTTCGAGTTTCTCAGGGATGACCCAAGATACCAGGAATTGTATGAAAAAGCAGGCATGAAAGCCTATGATGAGCAATTGAGGAACAAGAGAAGCATCGCAACCAATCACTGACCCACCTCAAAGGTGATCGTGGCCCAGTTGGATTCGTAGTCCACATCCTCTTCGGGGCTCTCGACCATGTGAATCGTGGCAACGTACCAATGCCCGGTTTCAGTTATTTCAAACGACACCTGGCCGTCAGCGTCGGTTGTCCCGGGTATTTCTTTGGCAAA
>CBDUAY010000203.1:0-3921 GCA_965365245.1 uncultured Flavobacteriaceae bacterium
GACCTTCTATCCCGGCTGTAAAAAGACCTTCCTGTGTGAAGTCAAAGCTTTTGTCAGCTTTGTCTTCGCAACCCACGAACAAAATACTGACCATCAGAAAAATCGCTGTTGCCGATTTCAAAAAAAGAAGAGACCTTAGATTGGAAGTTTTAGAAATGCAATTCATGGCATGTGATTTTATTTATCAGACAAGAAAGTCGCTAACTCAAGGATTCCGTCTTTGACGGCAAGCTCGACGTCGAGATTCTGACTGGGTTCATCCTTTTCCTTCAAGAGATCCTGAATGTCAACCACATCCTTTTTTCTCAATTTTCCTTCTTCAAGTCCTTCGAGCAATCGGGTCGAAATCTCCCTGATGCGCTTGGCATAAGGCAAGATGGGTTTGACAAGAGGCGCGTCCTGCTCTATTTCGAGAAGTCTATCATAAATCGTACTCCATTTCCCCAGGTATTCCTCAATAACCACCAAATCCGAGGCATTTGACGACGCAACATAAGACTCTACCGCCCTTTCAAAGGGCTTGGCGTCAACTGCATCGGGTGTGCATGCATCCGCGAACAGCGTAAAAGGTGAATACACCTGATATTGGGTGCCACCACTGTTTCGGGTATAGATCTTCAGGGGCTCGCTGATCTGCATAAGCTCACGCAATGCTTCTGTATCGTTGTAGTTTGCAATGTTTCTCAAAAGATACTCCCGAACCTGAATGTGTCGGATTCCCAGACCCTCCAGCTTCAGACTAATGGCCTTGAGACGCCTGTGCATGTCTTCCAGGTCTCTCATTTGCTGGGGCGACCAGAATCGTTCGGCAATAGCTGCTGTGCGCGGCCAAACGCGGGTATCAATAGTTAGCGGAGTAACCAACTCGCTCCACATCGTAGCTTCCCCGCCCAGGATCCTGTTTTGTTCTTCTTTAGTGAGTTCCTGTTCAGGCATCGGGTCAACAAGGTAGTGATCATCAACCGACAGCATGAGGTCGATGTAATAGCCATTCGACAAGATCGTCTGGTAGCCATTTTTTACCGCTTTGATAAGGGATTCCCCGGGTTCCATGCCCTCATTGACTCCCCTCCAGGAATGGATCAAAGCCGTTTTGGGCATGTTCGGAGTCATGATCTCTTCCCAACCCATCAACTTCTTGCCGTATCCTTGTAGAATCTTCTCAAGACGAATATTGAAATAGGTCTGCAGCTCGTGGTTGTCGGGTATCTCGTTCTCAGCCATGAAACGCTGAATCTGAGAACTCTCATCCCAGTGCTTCCCCTCGTTCTCATCACCTCCTATATGGAAATAAGCGTCCGGAAACAAGGGAGTTACTTCCTTGAAAAGAGCGTCCAGAAAGGTGTAGACCTCTTCGTTTGTAGGATCGAGAGTTGGATCGAAGATGCCCGAGTTCCGTTCCAGAGAATACCTCAAATTAAGGTTGCTGGCATATTCAGGATAGGCTGTCAAAATAGCTGTGGCATGCCCTGGGACGTCGAATTCCGGAACAACCCGTATCCCCCTTTCATCAGCGTAGCGAACTATGTCGCGAATTTGTTCCTGGGTGTAGTACATTCCATCGGACGCTCTCTCATGAAGATTGGGAAGGCTCTTCACTTCTACCCGAAAACCCTGGTCATCCGACAAGTGCCAGTGCAAAACGTTCAATTTGACAAAAGCCATCGCATCGAGGTTTCTTTTGACAACCTCTACAGGCATGAAGTGTCTGCTCACATCGAGCATCAATCCTCTCCAGGGAAATCTGGGGGCATCCTTGATTCGAACCTGCGGAAATCCGTAGGCACCGTTTTGAACCGAAATCAGCTGCTTCAAGGTCGAGAGTCCCCGCATGGCCCCTATGTCTGTCTGCGCTCTCAAAGAAATTTTATCCGTGAGAATCTCCAGCTCGTAAGATTCGTCATTGTCGAGTCCAAGAACCGCCTCTTCTTTTATTTCGATGATCATGGTCGCATTCTCCGCTTGGCCGGCCAACGGGTAGCCAACTTCCAAAAATGTCCCTGTTTTATCCGTGAGATATCTCAAAAAGCGCGTAGAGGCGCTTTCAAGCCTCGAATTTGCTCCTGCCCCTTGTATGACTAAGGTGAAATCCGGTTGAATCGCCTGGAATCCCGTTTCGACTTCCAGGTCCTGTGGCCAGGGCATCAATGTCAGTTTATCTGGTGCCTGTGAACGTGAAGATCCCATGACGAAAAAGAACAGAATCAATAGGGGCAAAATCTTGGTTTTCATAACATGTGGAATTAAAAAAACCGTCAGTCGGAGATCATGTGTCAGGGCGACCTCAGAAAGACGGTTTAAAAAAAATACTCAAATAAATTCTTAATAATGATATCTTTTGAATGCCTCGAAGGCCGCGTAATCAGCCATTCCCAAATCGTGGTACTTCTTGGCCGTCTCCCTGTTCCGATCTTCGGCACGCATCCAGAATTCTCTTGAATCATCTCCCTGGAACATAACTCCGTCCTTTTGACTTTGATGGAAGAAGATCGCTTGTTTTTTCTTTTGAACCTGATCGGGGCTCATTGGCACCGCCATTTCTATGTCGTGAATGTCCCATTCGTGCCAGGCACCGCGGTAGAGCCATACCCAACAATCATCCATGAAAGATTCCTTTTTAAGTATATCCAGGGCCATGAACAACGCATCGAGACAGACCTTGTGTGTGCCATGAGGATCAGCAAGGTCTCCAGCCGCATAAATCTGGTGTGGCTTGACCTCTGTTATGATATCGCACATGATCTTGATGTCCTGGTCACTCAGCTTGTTTTTCTTAACGCGACCAGTTTCGTAGAACGGCAGATCCAGAAAATGCACATTCTCGTCAGGCGTATTCAGGTATCGGGTTGCAGCAAAGCACTCCTTCCTGCGAATCAAGCCCTTAAGCTCTCTTACCTCTACCGTATCTACATCGTACTCCTTCTTGGTGTTCAAATCCGAAATGATCTTCTTAACTTTATTGGAAGCCCCGTTCACATCCAGGGCAACTTCAGCAAACTTCATCGCCTCTTCATCTGAAACCGCGATATTCCCTGAAGTCTGGTAAGCAACATGAACCTCATGCCCTTGCTCCACAAGACGGTCGAAAGTACCTCCCATCGAGATCACGTCATCATCGGGATGCGGGCTGAAAATGATGACCCTCTTTCGCTCAGGTGTGTTTCTCTCCGGCCTGTTGGTATCATCGGCACCAGGTTTTCCTCCGGGCCAACCGGTAATAGTGTGCTGTAGTTTGTTGAACATATTGATGTTCAGCTGGTAGGCCGAACCTTGTTCCACCAGCAAACTCGACATTCCGTTGAAGTTGTAATCCTTGTCGGTCAGTTTTAGAACCGATTTGTTCATCTTCGAAGACAACCAGACCACTGCTTTGATTGTAAGTTGTTCCGTCCAAATGCAATTCTTGACCAGCCATGGCGTCTTGATCCTTGTAAGTTCAGCCGCAGCTCCTTCATCTAAAACAAAGGTTGTGTTGTCATGATTCTGCAAATAGGTTGCGGGAACCTCCGAGCTGATCTCACCTTCTATGGTTTCCTTGATCACCGAGGCCTTGTTGATACCCCAGGCCAGCAATACGATGCGTTTCGCTTTGCGTATCGTGCTGATTCCCATGGTGATCGCCACCTTGGGCACGTGGTCCAAGCCCAGGAACGCTGTTGCCGCGTCAATTCGCGTGATGTGATCCAGCGTTATGTTTCGGGTTCCTGAATTGTAGTGGGACCCCGGTTCATTGAAACCGATGTGACCGGTCCTACCGATACCGAGAAGCTGAAAGTCGAGCCCTCCGGCTTCCTTGATCTTCATTTCATAATCGATGCAGAACTGGTGAATCTCCTCAGGAGCCAATTCCCCATCAGGGATGTTTATATTCTCAGGCAAAATGTCCACATGATTGAACAGGTGCTCGTGCATGAAATACCA
>CBDUAY010000204.1:0-3915 GCA_965365245.1 uncultured Flavobacteriaceae bacterium
GGCGTCGATACGTGACCGTCCGATCTTTGATCTTCGATCTTTGGCAAAACAAGACGTTCGCGCAGATAGCTCAGCACCACCTCCGTCACCAGGCGAGACCGGGCAAAAACAATGGTCTGCGCGCCGCCGAGGATGCAGCGCGTGGCCAGGGCTTCGGCCTCCAGCGTGCTGCTGCGCCGCAAGCCCCGTTCGGCATCGGTGATGGGCGGATTGTAGAGGATGATCTGTTTTTCGCCGCGCGGCGCACCGTTGTTCTCAACCACCCGAACCGGCGCTTCGACCAGGCTTTCGGCCAATTGACCTGGATTGGCGATGGTAGCGCTCGTGCATATAAATCGAGCACAGCGAGATGCACGACGCCATCCTCGGCTGTGGCGCGCTGACGCCCAGGCTGATGCGCCAGCAACTGGGGCTGTCCGCTTGACCGTCGGGCCAGGAGAGAGCCGGGGCATGAAGCGCTACCTGATCCCAGCCTCGCAAGAAACGAAGCCTTTTCCTTGAAATACGAATCGGAAATTGTAGGGTCGAGCTCCTTTTCAAGGCTCATTAAACATAGTGCGAGCGCGCTCATTCCACTCGCGGAAGAAGCTATGCCGCTGCTGTGCGGAAAAGAGTTTTGGGTATGGATTTCAAATTCGTAGGCCGCCAGAAACGGTTGATAAGGCAGAATACGTCTTAAAAACTGTTCTATTTTCGGGTGGAAATCAGGCTTGGGATGACCCTCAAAAATCACTTTGAAATCCAGGTTCTCACTCACTTGAGCTTTCCTTCTGTAGTGAATCGTTGTTCGTGTATGGCAATTGCTCAGCGTAAAGCTGATAGATGGGTTCGTTGGAATCTGGGGCTCTGTTTTTCCCCAGTATTTGACAAGAGCAATATTGCTCGGGCTCTGCCAGGTGTATTTCCCCTTTAAAACTTTATCCAATGCCTCATCGGATGAAAGGTCTCTGGCAACAAATCGGGATTCTGTCACGGAAATTTTTATTTCAAGTGTTCGCAGGAACTTTTGACAAAGATAATTTAATTAATTTTGAAAACGCAGACTTCAAAGAGGAGCCTGAGTCAAATAGCACACTTCAAAATTGACAGTTTGAGCCGAAAAATAAAATTGATTTGGGACTTCCGAGGCCCGGAATCTGAGCAGATTGCAGAGCACCATGCCATACATTTGCGCGAGTTTTCAGAGAAGGAAAAGCTTCCATTTATTGAAGCCGGAACAGAAAAGGCGAGTGAGTTTCACAGCCTGGCATTCATCACAGTGATGGAAGAGCATATGATCACCTACCGGGATGCACTCATTCCACAACGCGCAGTTCTGGCCTAGTCATGAAAAAACGACTCAAAACTCTCGACCGTTACCTGACCCTTTGGATTTTTTTAGCCATGCTTGTCGGGGTAGGCATTGGAGCCGTCTTTCCGCAAATGGGAGCTGTTGCGGATCGGATGAGCGTGGGCACCACCAACATTCCATTGGCGATCGGTTTGATCCTGATGATGTATCCCCCGCTGGCAAAAGTGGACTACAGTCTCGTGCCCAAAATTTTCAAGGATCGCAAGCTGATGTCCGTTTCACTTTTTCTGAATTGGATAGTTGGCCCGATTCTCATGTTTGGACTCGCCCTTATTTTTCTCAGGGATCATCCGGGCTATATGACAGGCCTCATTCTGATCGGACTGGCACGTTGCATCGCCATGGTCATTGTATGGAATGACCTTGCCGGTGGAAGCCGGGAATACGGAGCTACGCTAATAGCGCTTAACAGCATATTCCAGGTGCTCACCTATAGCCTCTATGCCTGGTTTTTCATAACCGTCCTGCCTCCGCTGTTCGGAGTGAAAGGCTATGAAGTTGAAATTTCCATCTGGGAGGTGGGGCAAAGCGTACTGATCTATCTCGGAATACCTTTTGCTGCCGGATACCTGAGTCGACGAATTCTTATCAAGAAGAGAGGAATCGAATGGTACAATCGCAAGTTTATTCCGTTTATTTCGCCCATTACGCTCTTCGCTCTTTTGGGAACGATCGTGCTCATGTTCAGCCTGAAGGGGGACATGATCCTGGAACTTCCGCTGGACGTGGTGCGCATTGCCATACCCCTGGTGATCTATTTTGTGCTGATGTTCTTTATCAGCTTTTTCATAGGCAAAGGAATGGGAATCGATTACCGCAGAAACGCATCCGTCGCATTTACGGCAACGGGGAATAACTTTGAACTGGCCATTGCGGTGGCAATCGCCGTTTTCGGAATCAATTCTCCACAGGCGTTCACAGGAGTCATCGGGCCCCTGATCGAGGTGCCCGTGCTGATACTCCTGGTCGATGTGGCGCGCAGACTAAAGAAGAAGTATTACTCCTGATCCAATCAAAGTTGAGGCTCCAGGCCAGCTTACAATCCGAGCTCTTTCAAGAAGGCCTCGTTGTTTGGCTCTCTTCCTAAAAAGTCTTTGACAAGTTCGAGCTCATCTCTCGAGCTGCCCGAAGCCAGGATGATGTCTCGATACCGGATTCCTGTTTCAGTATCCAAAATCCCGTTTTCATCAAAGATGGAGAACATGTCCTGTGCGTAGACTTTTGACCACAAATAGCCATAATAGCTCGAGGCATACCCGGTAAGATGTCCAAAAGCTGTGTGAAAATGAGTGCCCTCTACATAGTCGATGAGGCTGATTTCTTTCTGAACCTCCTTCAATACATCTGTTGTGGTTTTCTCTCCGTCAGGATCGTATTTGTCGTGCAAGGTCATGTCAAAAGTACCCAGGAATACTTGCCCGGACGCTGACATGCCGGACCCGACGTTCTTGGCGGCGAGCATTTTGTCAAAAAGATCTTTTGGCAGAACTTCACCTGTTTCATAATGTCTGGCGAACATTTTGAGAGCTTCGTAGTTCCAGGTCCAGTTCTCGAAAATCTGGCTGGGAGCCTCTACAAAATCCCGTGACACGTTGGTCCCCGATTGAGAGTACAGGTCAGCAGTGGTCATCATTTGGTGAAGCACATGGCCGAATTCGTGGAAAAAGGTTCGTACCTGGCTGTGCGGCATGAGAGATGGTTTATCTTCCGTTGGTTTTGGAAAATTGCAAACCAGGCTCGCCGTTGGAATTTTGTAACCTTTAGGCGTCATTTTGCCGTTGAGGATTCCAAAACATGCCGCATGTCCGTATTTGTTTTCGCGTGGAAAGAGGTCCAGGTAAAAGCGACCCTTGACCTTGCCCTCCTTGATGACTTCAAACATTCTAACGTCTTCATGCCAGACCGATGGATTCTCCACCTCGCGGTATTCAACGTCAAAAAGGGTTTGGGTAATCGAAAAGAGACCGGCCAACACATCATCCAGGGCAAAGTATTCCTTGATCTTTTCGCTGTCCAGCTGGTATTTCTCTTTCATCAACTTGTCAGCATAATAGGAGCGCTCCCATGCATTGATTTTCTCGGCTCCGGGCACAAGTAATCTTTTCATTTCCAAAAGCTCGTCGTAATCTTTTTGTGATTTCTCACGCAGCGCTGATTTCAGACCGTTTTCAAATTCCCAAACCGTTTCGGGCTTCTTGGCCATGCGACTCTGCAATAGGTATTCTGAATAGGTTTTATGCCCGAGCAACTCCGCCATTTCTTGTCTCTTTCGAAGCAAATTTTGAAGTACTTCAATATTCTCCGGATAGGCCCGGTTGTTGAATTTCATCATAAGATCTTTTCTGGCCTGGTCTGAATTGCTAAGTCTATAGAAGGGCAAGACGGAAGGATAACTCATATCGATTTTATAGGTGCCATCTTCCTGCTCACGCATTTTCTTGTAATCTTCGGGCAGGCCGTCGATTCCCGTCTCGTCGACGATCAGCTCATCCTTAAACGTGCTTATGTTTTGGCTGAACTGGGTGCTGTAATTCGATATCTCATCGTTAATGGTTTTGAGAATC
>CBDUAY010000205.1:0-3857 GCA_965365245.1 uncultured Flavobacteriaceae bacterium
AAACGATAAAAAGAGGCGTGGCAAGACACTCACTTCCATTAAGAGATATTCTTGTTGACAAAGACGATAATGTAAGCATTGTGGACTTTGAGCGTGCAACACTGAAGAATGGCAGTTTTTCTTTATTTTGGTTCGCATCAACTTTGGTCACAAAATTCCATTTGTGCCGATTAATAAACAATCAAAACCCCGAATTGCTGAGCGTCAAAGAGAGAAATTTTGTTCGAACAGGGATTTTTTTCCGTGAGATATTCAATGTATATCAGCTTATAAGAGATTTTATCAGAAATACATATCGGAAGAACAAAAAAAGTTCAGTGTAATCCTGTTCCATGGATCACCGATCGGAGCAAGGTCGCTCTCAATCCTCTTCATCAAAATCATCGTCGTCAAAATCGAGGTCCAGCTTGTCATCTTCGATGTCCTGATCGTCAAAGTTCTCAATGGAGGTAGCCAGCCCCTTGCTAACCTTTACCAGGTAATCGGTATCGTCGGTTTTGATTTCAATCGCCTCTATCAGCTCTCCCTGCGCATTTTTAAAACGGATGATGTCCTCGTCGTTATAGCCATAGGGGAACATTTCGACAAGTTTGTTGAGCAGCTCTGGTGTGAGTTTTTTGTAGTCAATAATTGCTCTTTTCATAAAACAATTAAAAGGATTGTTTGTACGATTTTAAAAATAGAGAAAATTTGCATTCGATCGAAACACGTTACAAATATTTAATAAACGGTTTTCACCCCGCTAAAATTCAACCGAAATTCAGACGGCGTGCAGTTTCGGTATTTTTTGAAAATTCGATTGAAATTGGAGATATTGTTGAAGCCGCACTCATAGCAGATTTCCGTGATGCTTTTGTTGGATTCGATCAGTTGTCGGGTCGCTGATCCCAACCTCACCTCGATCAGGAACTCAATAAATGATTTGCCCGTGCTTTGCTTAATCAGGCGACTCAAAGAAATCACCGACATGCTCACCAATTCTGCCACTTCTTCAATTTTGATCTTGCGCTGGTAATGGTCCTTGAGGAACCTGTAAATTATATCAATCCTCTCATTGCTGTGAAAATCATTCCTGTGGGCAAAGGCCATGTTTGTCAGAAAGGTTTGATCTCTTGAGATGGCAAGATCATACAGCAAGGATTGTAGTTTCAGGAAGCTGTCGAAACCCTGGGTGTTGCTCAAAGAAAGAACTGTTCTTTCCACTTTTTTTATGGTTTCCTGTGAAAAAAGTATGCCCCGACCGGAGTTTTCGAATAATGTTCGGATCGGATGCATGATGTTCTTATCAAGTAAAACCGGGTCGAAGATATCCTGCTGAAACTGGACCGTGACTTCGTGAAACTCGGTTTCTCCCAGGTTCTCAAAATTCTCCCATCCGTGATAAACATTCGGTCCGATTAGAACCAATTCCAGGTTTCCAATCCTTCCGATGTGGTCACCGACGATTCTCCTGCCACCTTCAGCACCAAAAATGAAATTGAGCTCGTATTCAGGATGGAAATGTACAGGGTAATTGAATTTCTTGCGCCTCCTGTCAAAAACCATGAAACAGTCTTGGTTTTTAAGGGGTGTGATCTCCCTGTGCAGGCCTTTGTCAGTCACTTTCATCACCCCGAAGGTAGTTCTTTTGATGGAAAAGTATCATACTATGATCGAAAAACACTTGTTCCAGGACGTTCATGCAAGTATTTTTGAATCAATAATCAAGACATATTTTGGATGAAACGGATTTATGCATGTGCATTGACTCTATTTGCTCTGGTCATCATAGGAGCTTCTTGTCAGGGTCAAAAGGAGACGACCTCAGAAATAACCAATGAGAACCCCATTCGAAAAGACCTGGTTTCAGTCAGAGGTGAGGGAATTCTCTTCGGGCACCAGGACGATCTTGCGTATGGCGTCGACTGGCACTATCAAGAAGGAGGATCGGACGTCAAAAGAGTAGCCGGTGACTATCCCGCCTTGTTCGGTTGGGAATTGGGTGGTTTGGAAAGAGGTGATCTCTACAACCTGGACAGCGTTCCTTTCGACAAAATGAGAGAACTGGCATTGAAGGCAGACACGATGGGTGGCATCAACACGTTTAGCTGGCATCCCTATGAGGTTATCAATGGTCAAAGCTCATGGACCCGGGACGCAGATGTCGTGAGACATATCCTGCCGGGTGCAAAGTATCATGAGGCATTCAAATCCCAGCTGGATCGGGTCGCTGATTTTCTCAAGTCGATAAGGCGCGAAGATGGAACTGCGGTCCCTTTTATTTTCAGGCCCTGGCACGAAATGGACGGAACTTGGTTTTGGTGGGGAAGTCAACAGTGCAGCCCTGGGGATTTTCAAAAGCTTTTTGCCTTTACGGTATCCTATCTGCGTGATGAAAAAGGCATTGACAATATGCTGATTGCCTATTCTCCAGACCGCAATTTCAACTCCTCAGATCAGTACCTCACCTGGTATCCGGGAGATGCGTTTGTCGATATCCTGGGAGTAGACAACTACCACGATCTGAAACAAGAGAAGGGGCATCTGGATGCTATTGAGAAGCTTCATATCGTAATAACCGAGTCCAAAAAAAGAGGCAAACTGGCGGCGTTCACCGAAACGGGTCTCGAGAATGTCAGCGATTCTGCCTGGTATCCCGAGAAGTTGGGAGCCGTTCTCTCAGATTCACTCGTGCAGAAAGAAATCAGTTATGTCATGGTTTGGAGAAATGATCCCAAGGTGCATTTTTTCTTTCCATACCCGGGCCATCCGGCCGCTGACGGGGCAAAGGCATTGCTTGAACGGAAGAGAATATTTCTCTTATCCGATTATAACGACGCAAAAAAGGAGGCAAAAAAGGCGGCAAAATAAGTAGGTTCAAAAAATAGACAGAATATGAAAGAAGAACAATTCGATATCCGTCGTGACAGGATCCAGAAAGAACATCAGGAGCTTGTCCTCAAAAAGAATGAGGCGCTTTTCAGCACGAATGGGATCTATGAGCGGTACAAGAATCCAATACTTACGCGAGACCATGTGCCCATCGCATGGCGCTATGACCTGAATCCGGAAACAAACCCGTTTTTTATGGAGCGCATTGGCTTCAACGCCGTATTCAATGCCGGGGCGATGAAGTGGAATGGCAAATACCTGGTCATGGTTCGTGTCGAAGGCAATGATCGCAAATCGTTTTTTGCTGTGGCGGAAAGTCCCAATGGGGTTGACAATTTCAAGTTCTGGGATCGGCCAGTTCGAATGCCCCAGAACGAAGATTGGGACACCAATGTTTATGACATGAGGCTCACGACTCATGACGATGGCTGGATTTATGGAGTTTTCTGTACCGAGCGGAAGGATCCGAACGCTCCTGATGGAGACACATCCATGGCTGTGGCCAAAGCCGGAATCGCGCGGACAAGAGATCTTGTCAACTGGGAAAGACTGCCTGATCTGATATCCACAACGGGGCAACAGAGAAACGTGGTGCTTTTCCCGCATTGGGTGGATGGGCAGTACGCGTTTTTCACCCGTCCTCAAGACGGCTTTATAGACACAGGCAAAGGTGGAGGCATTGGCTTTGGCCTTTCCGAAAGCATCAAGGTCCCGGAGGTTAAGAACGAGGTCATCGTAGATCAAAAGGTCTACCACACTATCTACGAGGTGAAAAACGGTTTGGGCCCCGCCCCTTTAAAAACGGATAAAGGCTGGCTTCACCTGGCGCATGGGGTCAGGAATACGGCAGCGGGTTTGCGCTACACGCTCTATGTATTCATGACGGATCTGGAAAAGCCCTGGGTCGTTACACATAAACCTCACGGCCACCTGATCGCGCCTCTTGAAAATGAGCGGGTAGGTGATGTTTCCAATGTCGTTTTTTC
>CBDUAY010000206.1:0-3852 GCA_965365245.1 uncultured Flavobacteriaceae bacterium
GACGGCTTCAAGCTTTTGGAAGTCCCCTATCTGGGCATGGAGCATCAAAGTGCTGTGACCTACGGAAACGAATATCAAAACGGATACCTTGGAGGAGACCTCAGTTCAACTGGCTGGGGCCTGAAATTTGACTTTATCATCGTCCACGAATCGGGGCACGAATGGTTTGCCAACAGCATCACCAACACTGACGTGGCCGATATGTGGATCCATGAGGGCTTTACCAATTATAGCGAGACCCTCTATCTAGACTACCACTTCGGGACCGAGGCAGGAAACGAGTACCTGATCGGAGTTCGTGAGCTGATCAAGAACGAGCATCCGATCATTGGAGACTATGGGGTCAATTCAAGCGGGTCCACCGACATGTACTACAAAGGCGGCGCAACCCTTCACACGCTGCGGCAGATCATAAATGATGACGAGGCCTTCAGACAATTACTGAGAGACATCAACCGGGAGTTCTTTCACAGCACGGTAAGCAGCAATCAGATCGAGGAATTCATTGCTTCGGAGACTGGTCTTGACCTCAAGCCTTTTTTCGAGCAGTATTTGAGAACAACAAAGATTCCGAGATTTCAATACAGGATACAGGGTGATAAACTCACCTATCGCTTTAAGAATATTGTGGAAGGGTTTCACATGCCTTTGCGGATTTACATCAATGACGAGGAGCAATGGATCCATCCCAATGGAGAATGGCAGGAACTCAGCCATGGAACTGAAATCGAAAGTGTTCAGGTGGACCCGAATTTCTACGTCCGCGTATCGAAATGATCCTTAATTTTCAATAGTTTTGTAAGGCAGATAAAACCTTTGCCCGGATTGAAGTCTGACAACTCGCAAATAGAATAAACTTAAGGGACAATCGTAATGAAAGACATTGCATTAAAGAAAATACACGAGGAGCTCGGTGCCAAAATGGTTCCTTTTGCCGGATACAATATGCCGGTTCAATACGAAGGCGTTAATGTGGAACACGAAACGGTGCGAAAAGGAGTCGGGGTATTTGACGTATCCCACATGGGCGAATTTCTCGTGGAAGGAGACAAAGCGCTGGAATTGATTCAAAAGGTGACCTCCAATGACGCCTCAAAACTGGCTGTGGGAGATGCCCAATACAGTTGCATGCCCAATGCGAACGGCGGAATCGTCGACGACCTGATCGTCTATCGGGTAAAGGAAATGACCTACCTGCTGGTGGTGAACGCCTCAAACATCGAAAAAGACTGGAAGTGGATCAGCGAGCACAATTCCATGGGAGCCGAGCTCAGGGACATCTCTGATCATTACTCGCTGCTGGCCATCCAGGGTCCGAAAGCCGTCGAGGCGATGCAGAGCCTGACTTCGGTTGACCTGTCAGAGATCCCGTTTTACAAGTTCAAGGTGGCTGATTTTGCGGGAATTGACCACGTGATCATCTCAGCTACCGGATATACCGGGAGCGGCGGTTTCGAGATTTATTGCAAGAACGATGAAGTTGAGCAAATCTGGAACCGGGTTTTCAAAGCCGGAGCCGACTTTGGAATCAAACCCATCGGGTTGGCCGCTCGAGACACTCTTCGACTGGAAATGGGCTATTGTCTCTATGGAAATGACATCGATGAAACGACCTCACCCATTGAAGCCGGACTCGGCTGGATTACAAAATTCACAAAGGATTTCATTAACTCCGACAGTCTGTTGAAACAGAAGGAAGAAGGAGTTACCCGAAGGTTGCGTGCCTTTGAGCTGAAGGAAAGAGGCATCCCGAGACAGGGATATGAGATCGTCGATGAGAATGGCGCTTCCCTGGGCAAGGTTACTTCTGGAACCATGAGCCCAAGTTTGAAAAAAGGCATTGGGATGGGTTATGTAAATTCAACACATACGAAGTTTGGAACCGAGATATTTATTCGTATCCGCAACAAGGACATCCCTGCCGAGGTCATCAAACTTCCTTTTTACAAAGGCTGAAAATGGGTATAAGCCTGAATATGTTTTTGAAGGTTTTATGAAATGATGAACGCTGAACGTTACTGGTGGATGAAATGGTTGGACGAAAACAAGATACAGATCTTGTTGGTATCCATTCTCGCACTGGTCACTTTACCTCCGTTTCTAAGCTTAAACGCTGTGGGGACTGACCAGTTCATGAACCTGATTTTTTTACCCGTACTGATCTCTTGTTTTTTGATCATCCGTAAGAATCCGATCACACGATATGTTTCCATTGTCTCCTTCGTCCTGGTTCTCTTGAATATCTTTTTCGATTTCTTTCTTATGGATACGGCGATCCAACTGGGTGTGTCTGTTTTGATCATTCATGCGTTTTTCATGGTTCTTCGTGAAGCTATTTCCATGGAGGGAACCAGAAGCAATATGATCCTGATTTCGATAACGGGCTATATGATCGTCGGGCTTTTAGGAGGTTTCATGGCGGCGGAACTGGAACTTGTAATTCCTGAGTCTTATTACCACTCCACGGGTATGGATTTGGGTCTCTACAATTTCATTTATTACAGTTACGTCACAATGACGACCCTGGGCTATGGAGATATCATCCCGATTACTGAAAAATCACAATCTCTGGCTTTAGTTCTCGTATTGGCAGGTCAGCTCTACCTGGCTGTGATCATCGCCATCAACATTTCCAAATTCCTGCAAAAAAAATCTTCCTGAATCTGCAGCACCTTGAATTCAGGACTCTTCGATTTTTGAAAAGTCGGGTGGCACTTTAGGCATTCAAATGAAAGTTGGGGTCGAAAAGCTCCGGGTTCTTACCTTGGACATCCTTGAAAAACTCGTGGAAATGTTGGAAATCTTTTTCTTTGTCTCCTGTCGGATAGTACGGTTCATCAATAAGCACTTGCTTGCGACCGAAATCCAGTGTGGCCATGACTATCGGCACCTTAGCACCCAGAGCCACGTGATAAAAACCTGTTTTCCATTTTGGCACCCTTTTTCGCGTCCCTTCGGGTGATAGA
Organism: uncultured Flavobacteriaceae bacterium; assembly: GCA_965365245.1. Taxonomy (GTDB): domain Bacteria; phylum Bacteroidota; class Bacteroidia; order Flavobacteriales; family Flavobacteriaceae; genus Lutimonas. The sequence continues at coordinate 2,967 of CBDUAY010000206.1, forward strand.
GCGAAAACGAATTTTTCCTCCTGGTTAAAGACTTCAATCATGGAATCCACCATGTTTGTGCTTTTGGTTCGGTCAACCGGTTGTCCGCCCAGGGCCCTGAAGATAAATCCAAAAGGTGGTTTGAACAAAGTATGCTTCCCTATGAACTTATTTTGAAGCCCTTTGGCAAATTTGACCGCTACGCCAAGAGGGAAATCCCAGTTGGACGTATGCGGACCGGCTATGATGATGTATTTGTCTAGATGATGGGGGAAATCATTGATGATCTTCCATCCCAACAACCTGCATAAAATGAACTCTGAAAACCATCTCATAGGAACAATCGCTGCGTTTTTTTTCGTAATATCGTAATAAATTCAAACATACTGTTTTTTATGCGTTTTTATCATCTTGTTCTTTGTGCAATTCTCGCGATTTCCTTGCAAAATTTGAGCGCCCAGCAGACCCAGGCTGGTCCGATCCTGGAGGAATTTGGCACGGTCTTTTCGATCCCCGATCCTGACCTGACTCTCAACAGCGATGAGAACTACAAGATCTTGTTTGACATTTATACCGACCAGGGAGGCGAAGCGGAGATCAACCCACTTTTGAACACGGTGGCCCGGTTTCTAAACATGCACGGTCAAACAGGCATGAAGAAGGAACAACTAAATATTGTAGTCATCATGCACGGGGCAGGTGCCAAAAATGCTTTGAATGAAGAGGCGTACCTTGAGAAATTTGGAAGAGTCAACCCGAATGCAGAGCTTTTGAAGGCCCTCGATGGCGTCGGCGTGAACCTCTACATTTGCGGACAATCCCTGTACAGTCGTGGTTTTAGTCCTGCTGATCTGGCTGAACCTGTTAAACTATCTTTATCCGCTATGACGGCTCTGGTGCATTTCCA
>CBDUAY010000207.1:0-3730 GCA_965365245.1 uncultured Flavobacteriaceae bacterium
ATCCCTTTCAGCCCGCTCGATGACGGAGGTGACCTGGTTGAAACCGCTTTTCTCTGTCAGGGATTAATTTGCGTTTATGAGTACTTCCGTGAAGGGAATCCCGAAGAAAAACAACTCGCCGACAAGGCCTATGAGCTTTGGACAGGTGTTGAATGGAACTGGTACACCCAGGGAGAGGACGCACTGTATTGGCACTGGAGCCCCAACCACGGATTTGAAATCGACTTCAAGTTGCAAGGCTACAACGAGGTGCTCATCACCTATGTGCTTGCAGCGGCATCACCGAGTCATCCCATTTCCAAAGCAGCATATGACTCCGGTTGGGCCACAGACGGCGGAATTCAATATCCGGGTTCTGCCTACGGCTATCCGCTTTTGGTAAGACACCAGGGCGATGCTGAGCTAGGAGGTCCGCTTTTCTGGTCGCACTACTCCTATCTTGGACTCAATCCCATCGGGCTTTCCGATGCTTATGCAGACTACGGAGAAGTGAACGCGAATCATGTGAAGATCAATTATGCCTACTGCCAGGACAATCCGAAAAACTATCGAGGATATGGCCCCGGGTTTTGGGGATTGACGGCCAGCTATTCTCGCAATGGAGACGGAAGTATAGGGTATTCTGCCCATTCCCCTGCAAATGACCAGGGTATCATTTCTCCAACTGCTGCCCTGTCATCTATTCCTTATGCCCCGACACAATCGATGAAGGCCCTGAGAAGTTTTTATCAGAACCGGGAAAAACTCCTGGGTCCGGCCGGATTTTATGATGCCTTTGCCTCGGATCTCAGCTGGGTGGCAGAAGCCTATCTGGCCATTGACCAGGGTCCTCAAATCATCATGATCGAGAACTACCGCAGCGGACTCCTGTGGAACCTTTTCATGCGAAATCAAGAAGTTCAGGAAGGCCTTGAAAAGCTCGGTTTTTCCTATCAAAATTGATTTTTATTCTCTTACTTTGTTAGGCGCGAATCTCAATCCTGCCTGACTATGAAACACAATTCCATACACCCACTTTTCAACCTGCTCAAACCCGTTTTCTTTCTTCTTCTTTTTGCTTCCAGCGCATCGGCCCAAGAAGGCTTCTTCGGCTACTATCGCTACCCGGATGTACATGAAAACACAATCGTTTTTAGTGCTGAAGGCGACCTTTGGACGGTTCCTTTGTCAGGGGGCCTTGCCCGAAGACTCACCACGCACCAAGAAGAAGAAACGCATCCCGCCTTTTCCCCTGATGGTAAAACCATAGCATTCACCGCCAGCTACGAAGGCCCCAGGGAATTGTACACGATGCCAATCTCAGGCGGCATTCCGACACGTTGGACCTATGAGCGGGAATTCGCCATTGCCAATGACTGGTTGCCAGATGGGAAACTTGCCTTCTCCACCTGGGCCTATTCCAGGAGACCTGACGAACAACTTGTAATTCTCGACCCAGAATCCAAACAAAAAACGAGGGTGCCTTTGTACCAGGCCAGTGAAGCCAGCTTTGACGAAACAGGAAATACTGTCTTCTTTGTCCGGCCGGCCTATCATCGCAATGTGACCAAAAGATACCAGGGAGGAACGGCACGACAGATCTGGAAGTACGTCATGGGCAGCAAAGAAGCTGTTAAACTCACGACCGATCATCCGGGAGAAAGTCATCACCCGATTTATTATGACGGCAGGGTCTATTTTATCACCGACCGTGACGGAACCATGAACATCTGGTCGATGAATGACTCTGGGGGCGACCTCAAACAGCATACGACCCATGCGGATTTTGACGTTCGTTACGCCAACCTGTCAGAAGGAAATATGGTCTATCAGAGAGGAGCCGATCTTTGGCACCTCGATCTCAATTCCGGCCAGGACAAAAAGCTCGACATCCGACTGGCGACCGACCTGGATCAACTCAGAGAAAAGTGGGACGACAATCCGGCCAAGTATATAACTTCGGTCCACACGGATCCGGATGGAGAACGAATCGTCATTACGGCTCGCGGAAGGATTTTTGTTGCCCCAGTAAAGTCGGGTCGCTTCATTTCTTTCACTGACAAGAAAGACGTCAGGTACCGGGATGCTGTGTTCTCAAATGATGGAAAGAACATATTCACCCTTTCGGATGAAACGGGTGAGTTTGAGTTTGTGCGCTTGCCGGCAGATGGGGTGGGCATCTCCAAAACACTCAGCAACGACGGAAAAATATTGCGCTACAAAGGGGGGCCTTCACCCGACGGAAAATGGATTGCCTATGACGACCTGGGGAACAACATGTATGTGCTCAACATCTCCACAGGGATCAGCAAGAAGATCTCATCGAACCAGCAGGGCATAAGAGATTTTTCCTGGTCACCCGACAGCAGGTGGCTCGCATTTGTGCAAGAGGCCAAGAACACAATGACACAAATTATCGTCTACAATGTAGGTGATGACTCATCTTTCGAGCTGACCACGGATCGAGCCAACAGTTTTAATCCCAGATGGAGCCCCGATGGCAAGTTCATCTATTTCCTTTCAGACCGCAGCTTTACCTCGCTGGTCGGCAATCCCTGGGGAAGCCGACAGCCCGAACCTTATTTCGATGCGAGCGAAAAACTCTACCACGTGGCGCTGAAACGCGGTGGCCGATCTCCTTTTCGGGAACCGGATGAGTTATTCAAAAAGAAAGACGACAAGGATGACGAGGAATCCGACAAGAAAGTGGTCGTTTCCATAGACAAAACAGACATTGCCAGGCGAATAGCAGAGGTCCCTATCCCTGCCGGTAATTACAGCAGTCTCGAGATCAATAAAGACGCTTTGTATCTCATGTCTGCGGAAACGGGGCTCAAGGCAGACAGCCATCTTTGCTTTGTCAAAATAAACAACGAAGATGTCGAACTGGGAACCCTGGTGTCTGATGCCGACCGGTTCGAGCTCGCTGCCAACGGGGAGAAAATCCTAATCAGGAAGGGCAAGAAATACTATATGGTAGAGGCCGGAACCGATGAGATAACCGACCTTTCTGACCATGAAATAGACCTGAGCAACTGGAAATTCCCTCTCAGTCCGAGGGAGGATTGGAAACAAATCTTTACGGATGCCTGGCGCATGGAACGGGACTACTTCTATGATGAGAATATGCACGGGGTGGATTGGAGGGCCATGTACGAAAAATACCTTCCCATAGTCGAACGAGTCACCACGCGAAGCGAACTGTCTGATCTGATTGGCCGTTTTGTCGGTGAATTGTCGGCCCTTCACACGAGTGTTCGGGGAGGCGATCACCGTTTGGATGACAACGATATTGACGTGGCCAGCCTGGGTGCTGAATTCAGTAGAGACGAGGCCAAAAATGGTTTTCGGATCGACTATATCTACCAGGGAGATCCCGATTACCCGGATGTAAAATCACCTTTGGACGATCCCTACCTGGACGTTCGTTCCGGAGACATTGTGACCCATGTGGACGGACGTAAATCCCTTACTGCAACGGATATGGGCCAGTTGATACGCAACAAAGTTGGGAAACAGGTGCGATTGAAGCTTCTTCGAGGGACTGTATCCAGAGAGATCATAGTCAAGCCAATCAAAAACGAATACGATCTCCGGTACAGGGACTGGGTTAATCAAAACAGGCTGAAAGTAATATTTCATCTGGAAGGGATTTTTTCTCACCTAAGTTAAATCTATACGAATTCTTTTCCCCACCCGACAAGAGAATTCCCAAATGAGTAAATGGACATTCAATTTCTGCAGAAGAATG
>CBDUAY010000208.1:0-3676 GCA_965365245.1 uncultured Flavobacteriaceae bacterium
CGATCAAAATATCAACAGGTTGATAGCCGATTGAAGAAATGCGAAGGGTGTCCTGCATCATTTCTTTGGTAAGGTCAAGGGTGAATCGCCCGTCAGTATCGGATACAGTTCCTCGATCCCGGTTCAATACACCTATGTTCACGTAAGGCAGAGCTTCCCCGGTTTTATCGTCAGAAATCGTACCCGAGAGTTTCGTGAATGATATGGCCTCTTTGGAAAGGTCGAAAGGCAAGATCGATGTATGATCTTTATTTTTCAGTTCTTCCCAGATTATGGAGAAATCATCTTCATCTTTTAGTGCCATGCTGAAAAAAGCCAAAGCTGCTTTCTGAAGCTCTGAATAAATTGTAATCGAGTTTTCTGAAGCGCTGAGAATTGAAGGGATGCAGGTGAAGTCTGCATGCGTGCTGTTTGTAAAACGGAGGTAGTACTTTTCGGAGTTCAAATTTTTATAATAGCTGTATTCCTTTTGAGGATGAAACTCGTTCAATTTGTCCCCGCTCTCGAAATAGAGATATGAAGCCTTTTGGGTCTCAGGTGCCAGGAGTTTATCATCGTAAATTTCCTGGATGAACCGGTCATTCTCATCTTCTTCGCCAAAATAGTGGGATTCGGTTCCATCGAGGGAGACAAAGGCCTGGATTTCAGGATTTCTTCGAATGAGAGCGGCAGTGCTCATGCCACCCCAGCTGCACCCCAACACCCCGATCTTGTCTGGATCAGTATGCATGAATGGATTCTTTTTGAGGTAGTTTAGGGCAAATTCGGCGTCGAGAACCTGCTCCATCATATCCTCTTTTTGATTGGTCATGTTCCCCGGATACCGACCGACCGACCATATGGATGCAACCATATATCCGTTTTGAACCAATTGTTCAATCACACGGTAGTTTTCAAATCCCATGCCATTGAACCCTGCCAGGTAGAGAATCAGTGGGCTTCCTGAATTCAAGGAGTCTGCTGAGTCCAATGGGGTCAAATCGGAATATGATTTGGTTGCAATGTCGAGCAGTTTTTGCCCATCAGTTCCAACCCCGAGTTCGGCAACATAGAATTGGGCCAGTTCCTCCGTAATCCCGTCGTAGCTCTCTTCATCCTGGTAAAGAACTGCTCTTTCTTCAAGGAGCCTAAATAGATCTCCAAACGTCATAGGTTTACCTACTTTTCCCATCGAAGGATACCAAATGTCGAGTTCCACGGGTCTGTAGTGCAACGGATCCTCCGCGGGGGTGCCCGGTTTGTAAATGCGGCTTGAATCCTTAAGCTTCAAGGTTTGAAAACCGACATGATATGTCTGGCCATAACCTGGAATAAGAAGGCTAAGGGTTAATACAAGGGTAAGAATTCTCATTTTCAATGCACTGTGGAACTTTTAGGATTCTCTCTTACAGATATGATCTTCATTCATCAGATCTGGAACATAGTTCCAGGATCTGGGCAGGTGAAAACCTTCTATCAGGGCCTGATGCCCATTATAATTGAGGATAATTCTTTCAATGGTTTAATTCTTTTATTTCATGATAAATCGGGCAGGAATCCACATGCGCTCCATGGAGATATCCCGTGCTCATGAGAAACTCCTTGGTTATTTCACCCCCGGTGAATTTGAAATTTTTCCTGAACAGTTTTACCCACTCTTCCACTTCCATATCTGGTCGTGTGTCCAGCCAGTTTTTGAACGATCCATATTCTTGTTGAATCTCCATAATTTTGCAGGCATTGTGTATCACCGCGTTGATCTTGAGTTTGTTGCGTATAATTCCAGCATCCGAAAGCAACCTGGCAATATCGTTCTCATTGTATTGGGCGATTTTCTTCACGTTGAAATTTGAGAAAGCTTTTCTGAAATTTTCCTGCTTATTCAGGATGGTTGTCCAAGACAGTCCTGCCTGGTTGATTTCCAGTATCAGCCTGCCAAACAGCTCGTCATCCGAATCAATTGAAAAGCCATATTGGGTGTCGTGGTAGATGCGATGAACACTGTCATCGGGCAACCTGTTTACAAAATCGCAATACGAGGAGGGTTTTTCCATATTCACATTCTATTTGCTCGGATTCACATTCTATTTGCCAGGGCTATTTCTGCCGTAGAAATCTTTTTCATCCACTTTTATCGTTGTAAGCTCGACCGTATGCCCATCGGGATCTTGGGTATAAATTGAGTCAAAATAGTAGTGATCCTGTTCATTAAAATCAAGACCCAGATCGACATAGCGTTTTTTCGCATTTTCATAATTATCCCTGGTCACTCGAAAAGCAAAGTGATCGATTTTGATGTTTCTCGATTTAGAGTCAGCAACCGGATCATTCAGATTCGCCGGGAACAAAGCAATTCCTGACTTTCCGGAGAGCATAAATATTGGAAACTTCCCCCATTCAGGGAGCTGTTTTTTTTCCAGCCCAAGAACCTTTTCATACCAGTCTGCAGAATGGTCAAGGTCTTTAACACGAATGGCAACATGGTCAAGGAACTCAATTTTAATCGATTTCTTCATAAGCATCAGTTTATTTGTCCCACTCTCTTTTCAGTATCGAATAAATATCCAAATCGATCTTCTCTCCATTTTTGATTTCGTATTCTCTCATCGTGCCTTCGCAGGTGAAATCAATTTTTTCCAAAGCGCGCTTGCATTTCTCATTTTCAGCGTGGACGAATCCTTCAACTCTATTGAGTTTAAGTTTAGAAAACCCATGGTCAAAGAGCGCGGGCATCACCTCCTGCAGAATTCCATTTCCCCAATATTCCTGGAGTAGCCACAATCCAATCTCGGCTTTTCGATTTGCATTGTCCAGGCTGCTGAAACCTGCTGCTCCACAGAATCCATCGTCACTGAGGTCATAAATGCCCCACCAAATCCCGGTGCCTTTTTCCTTCAGATTTCGAAACCATTGCATTTGCTCTTTTGTCTCTTCAAGGGTCGAAAAATGCACGTCGTAGTACCTGGTTATCTCCGGATTTGAAAGTCCTTTGAAAACATTTTCAAGGTCGGAGGATTCAATTTCTTTTAGAAAATAGTTATTGGTTTTCACCTTGACGAATATTCAATTTATCGTGTTCAATCCACAGAAGATCGGCAGTATTGTAACCGATATCTTCAGCAATCTTCAAATAGTCTGACTTGATCTGGTCCGGAACGGAGGTTTCTCGTGAGAGTAGCCACAGATATTTGAGACTGGATCCAGCAACAAGGGCATATTTGTATTCAGGATCCAGGGCTACTACATTATAGCCGCCGTAAAAAGGGCCAAAAAACGAGACTTTGAGCATCCCGACATTCTCATTCTGAACGAATTTCGCTTTGCCTACAGCTTGCTTCCACTTCATTTTCTTTGTGTTGTATCCTCTGTTAACAACCCGGATGGTTCCATCTTCATTGAGCGAATACTCTGCCGTGGTATTGTTAAGGTTCTTCTCGAAACTGACGTCCAAACGAGCAATTTCATACCATTTTCCAAGGTATTTTTCTTTTTCGAAATCTCTGACGGCTTCTGCTCCTTCGGGCAGGGTAGAACAGGAAAGGCAAAGTGTCAGAATCGTCATGGCCGAAAAAAGGATTCGATGCTTCATAGTTGAATAGTTTTCTTTGCTATGTAAAAACCATAGCTAAAATAGTCTTTGTACTTCATGTATAAACTGATTTCTGATCTGTAGTCTGTGACAACCTTCCTGGCAAGT
>CBDUAY010000209.1:0-3674 GCA_965365245.1 uncultured Flavobacteriaceae bacterium
GGCCCCTGAAGAGCAGGGAAGCGAAAGCGACATGATGCTGCCCGCCAAAACCCTGCGTGCCCTGTACGGCGATTTCCCTGCGATCATCGAAAACACGGAGCGCCTGCTGAGCTCCTGCAGCATCACCTTTGACTTCGAGAACGCGGTACCCAAGAACCAGAGCACTTATACGGGCAATGCGGAGCTCGACTTCCGCCTGATGCGAAAACTGGCCTACCAGGGCCTGGAATACCGGTATAAAAAACTCGGAACGCGCATCTTCAACCGCCTGGAGAAGGAGCTGGAGATCATCCGACAGAAGCAGTTCGTCTCCTATTTCCTGATCAACTGGAAGATCCTCAAGTACGCGCGCAGCAAGGGTTATTATTACGTCGGGCGCGGAAGCGGCGCCAACAGCATCGTGGCCTACCTGCTCCGGATCACTGACGTCGACCCGATAGAGCTCGACCTGTACTTCGAGCGCTTTATCAACCTGTACCGGACCAACCCGCCCGACTTTGACATCGATTTCTCCTGGCGCGACCGGGACGACATCACTCATTTCATCTTTAACCGGTTCAAGCACACGGCCCTGATCTGCGTCTACAACACCTTCAAGTTCAGAGCCTCCGTGCGCGAGCTCGGCAAGGTGTTCGGCCTGCCCAAGGAGGAGATCGACAAGCTGTCCAAAGGGCGCTTTCACCTCCGTGACCTCGATCAGCTTTCCCAGCTGGTGATCACCTACAGCCGATTCATCGAGGGCTTTCCGAATTACCTGGGCATTCACGCAGGCGGAATCCTGATCTCAGAAAAACCCATCAGCTATTACACGGCCACTTTTTTCCCACCCAAGGGCTTTTCCACCACGATGTTCGACATGGTGGTGGCCGAAGACATCGGGCTCTATAAATTTGACATCCTGAGCCAAAGGGGTCTGGGCAAGATCAAGGAGGCCGTGGAGATCGTGCGCTACAACCGGCCCGAGCTCCCTCCCATCGACATTCACGACATCAAGCGGTTCAAAGAAGACAAGAGGATCAGGCACCTGCTCAAGAATGCCAAGGCCATAGGCTGCTTCTACGTCGAATCACCCGCCATGCGGATGCTCCTCAAAAAGCTCCAGGTCGACAATTACCTCGGACTGGTGGCTGCGAGCTCGGTGATTCGTCCCGGGGTTTCCAAATCGGGCATGATGCGGGAATACATCCTGAGGTACCGCCACCCGGAACGGCGCAAAGACGCCCATCCCATCCTCCTGGAGATCATGCCCGAGACCTACGGGGTGATGGTCTACCAGGAAGACGTGATCAAAGTCGCCCACTATTTCGGAGGACTGACCCTGGGTGAAGCCGACATGCTCAGGCGCGGCATGTCCGGGAAATTCCGGTCGAGGGCGGAATTTCTCAAGGTTGAGAAGCAGTTTTTTGAGAACTGCCAGAAGAAAGGGCACTCCCGGGAGCTGAGCACCGAGATCTGGAGGCAGATCGAGAGCTTTGCCGGCTACGCTTTTGCCAAAGGGCATTCTGCCTCCTATGCCGTCGAGAGCTACCAGAGCCTGTTTTTAAAAGCCTATTACCCCCTGGAATACATGGTGGCCGCGGTCAACAATTTCGGCGGATTCTACCGCACTGATCTCTACCTGCACGAGGCCCGGATGCACGGGGCGGTGATCTGCCCTCCGAACGTCAATAAAAGCAATTATGAAACCCGCATTGAAGGCAAACGCATCTACCTGGGCTTTATCATGCTTCATTCTTTCGAATCCGAAAACGCCAGGCGCATCGTTGAGGAAAGAAATCGCAACGGACTCTATGCCGACCTGGACGACTTCATCGATCGGGTGCCCATCTCCATAGAGCAGGTCTCCATTCTGATCAAGGTCAACGCCTTTCAGTTCACCGGGAGAAACAAACGGGAGCTGCTGTGGGAGGCCTATATGAAGATCAACAAGGTAAGCCTGGAGGATCATGTTGCTACCCTGTTCAAAACCAAAAAGATCAGCTACAAGACCCCTGAGCTGCCCAGCTCGGCCTTTGAAGACGCTTTTGATGAGATCGAATATCTTGGATTTCCGCTGTGTGATCCGTTTGCACTGGTGACCGACGAGATTGAATCTGCTGTTCTGGCAAGTGATCTGCCAGGGCTCGCACAAAAAAAAGTGGTGGTCTACGGCTATTACGTAACGGCGAAGAACACATCTACCCACAAGGGGGAGCGGATGCATTTCGGCACCTTCCTCGATCGAAAGGGAGACTTCATTGACACGGTGCACTTCCCGCCGGTGGCACAGAGATATCCCTTCAGGGGAAGAGGGGTCTATCGCCTGAGCGGAAAGGTGATGGAGGAGTTCGACGCGATCAGCATCGAGATCGACCGAATGGAAAAACTCGGCATGATGCAGGATCCGCGCTATGCGGAAGAAACTCCAGAGATGACGAAAGAGCTTTCAAAAAAGGGAAAAGTCCTGAAAAACAAGAAGCAAGATGAAAAGATAAATTATCAAGAATCATGACAAACTCAAATGAGAGAAATATCGTCCATATGGATCTTGACACTTTTTTCGTTTCATGTGAACGATTGATAGACAGTAAATTGAATGACAAACCGGTTCTGATCGGGGGCACTTCTGATCGCGGAGTGGTGGCTTCCTGCAGCTACGAGGCCCGGCGCTTCGGCATCCATTCAGCCATGCCCATGCGGATGGCGAAACAGCTCTGTCCGGAAGCCATTGTGCTGCGCGGCAATACCGGGATCTACTCAAAATACTCCGACATGGTCACCGAGATCATCAAAGAAGGGGTTCCGCTTTACGAGAAATCCTCCATCGATGAATTCTACATCGACCTTTCGGGGATGGACAAGTTCTTTGGCTGCCACCAGCTGGCCACCGAGCTACGTTCCCGGATCATCAAAGAGACCGGGCTCCCGATCTCCTTCGGGCTCTCGATCAACAAGACGGTTTCAAAGATCGCCACCGGCGAGGCAAAGCCCAACAACCAGATCCGGATTGCCAGCGGCCTGGAAAAACCCTTCCTGGCTCCTTTGTCGGTTCGAAAGATCCCCATGGTGGGAGAAGTGACTTACAAATCGCTTTGTGACCTGGGAATCAAGAGGATAAAGACCGTTCAGGAAATGCCTTTCGAGATGATGTCAAAGGTGCTTGGTAAAAACGGAGGCTCGATTTGGAAAAAGGCCAACGGGATCGACAACAGCCCTGTGATCCAGTACCAGGAACGCAAATCGATCTCCACAGAACGGACTTTTGACCGCGACACGACCGACGTGACCAAGCTCAAGACCATTCTGACGGCCATGGCGCAGGAGCTGACCTACCAGCTTCGCAACGGAAACAAACTGACAGCCTGCGTATCGGTAAAGATCCGATACTCTGATTTTCAGACCTATACCATGCAGAAGAGAATTCCTTACAGCGCTTCGGACCACTCGATCTTCCCGGTGGTGTTTGATCTTTTCCGCAAGCTTTACCAAAGAAGGCTACTGGTGCGGCTGATCGGCGTGAATTTCAGTCACCTGGTCGAAGGCGGGCACCAGATCAATCTTTTTGAAGACAATGACAAAGTGATCAACCTGTACCAGGCCATGGACCGGATCCGGAAGCGCTATGGAAGCAGGGCCGTGATCAATGCCTCAGGCCTCGGAGCCAAAAGCATCGGAAGAACCAACCCTTTCAATGG
>CBDUAY010000210.1:0-3631 GCA_965365245.1 uncultured Flavobacteriaceae bacterium
ATTGAGCATAGAACCAATTTGTCGGATATGGCCGGTACTGATTTTTCACCAAGCGGAGTCGTTACCGATCGGTCTGTGTAGTCCAGGGTTTTGCTCATTTCATAGCTCAGGACTTCACCAATTCTTTCAATGTTCCGCCTGAAGCGCATGGCGTCCTTCTGAATCTCTATATCCCGGATTTCGGCGATGAAGTGATCCAGAACCGAAGTGCTTGATTCCAGGTTGTGTACGATCATTTTTCAGGTTTAAAGTGCTATTTCCAATAATCGGCTACCCAGGGCGCTGCTCTTACGTAGCGGTACCATTTACCCCAACCCCCGCGAATGGCTTTGTGAGGGTTGATCTCGCCATGGAAGATAATTATTTTTGAATCTTCAGGGATGAAGGGTTTTTTCCAGAAGTTGAAGGGAATCTTCGAGTGGCAGTGATATTTGAAACTCGGGCACCACTCACTGGGCCAGTACTGCAAATGCCCTTTTTCATAAATCGCCCAGGTCAGATACTCCTGTTCATTGCGATGTTTTTTTCGGATTTCATCGAAATTCGCCACAAAGTCATCAAAGACATATCCGTGTTTTCCAACTTCAAAACGATATACCGATGAATTTCCCGTGATTCTCCAGTATTTCATATCCGGGTCTTTGATGATCCTGAACTCACCCTCGATATCGAAAAAGCAATCGATGTTGTCGACGATGACGATGTCGAGATCCAAAAACAAGGCGGTTCCCTTTAACCCATAAAGATCCTCCTTCAGCGTGGTGAGTTTTTTCCACATGCGTTCGGGTAGGTTCTCAGGAAGGTCGAATTCCGGAATCGGATAACAGGTCACCTCATCCCTGATCCCATTGGAATCATCGGTAAAACAGACCATGTTGAAGTCATAGGTCAGGTTTCTCGCTACCATGGAATACAAGGTGTTGACGTATTCCGGCCCGTAGAGGGTCCCCCATTTCATACAAAATATCAGTTTATCGCTCATTTGTGTCTGACTTGGCATCCACAAAGATAGCAATACCTGCGTATTGGACCAGCCCAGGATTAAATACTGGACCTAGCTGTTGATGATTTTCTCCTGGTGGGCAATGGACTCCTGGTGGATCGCCTTGAAAATACGCTCGATAAAGAGATCAGACAGGCCTTGTCCCTGACCTTTCTCTGTCACCTTATTGAGTATTTCCTGCCAGCGGGCGTTTTGAAGAACAGCTACGTTGCTCTCTTTTTTGGCTTTTCCAATGTTTTCAACTATTTGCATTCGCTCTGAGAGAATCTCGAGAAGCTGATCGTCTTTTGCATTGATTTCCTTCCTTAGAGCGCTCAGGTTCGACAGTGACTCCTCTCTTTCAAATCTGGGCTTTCTCACCTTAAGATCATGCATGATCTCCACCAGTCTCTCCGGGACGATCTGTTGCTTGGCGTCGCTCCATGCGTTGTCAGGGTCGCAGTGTGTCTCAACGATCAGGCCATCCATTTTCAGGTCGAGAGCCGTTTGCGAAACCTCGAAAATGCCCTTTCGGTTCCCGCAGATGTGCGAAGGGTCATTGATGATGGGAAGGCTTGGAAACCTTCCTTTCAGGTCGATTGGAATCTGCCAGCTCGGCACGTTCCTGTATTGCGATTTTCTGAAGGATGAAAAGCCTCGGTGAATGGCTCCAAGGTTTTTGACATTCATCTTGTGCAATCTTTCAATTGCCCCAATCCATAGCTCGAGGTCGGGATTGATCGGGTTTTTTACCAGCACGATTTTTTCGGTGCCCTGAATTGCTTCAGCAATTTCCTGTACCGCAAATGGGTTGACCGTGGTTCGGGCGCCGATCCAAAGAACATCGATGTCAAATTCCATTGCGAGTTTAGCGTGATGGGCATTGGCAATTTCTATAGCTGTCATCATTCCGGTTTCCTCCTTGACCTTTTGGAGCCATGGAAGGGCTTTGACGCCATTTCCTTCAAAGGTTCCCGGCCTTGTCCTGGGCTTCCAAACCCCCGATCTGAATATTGTTGCGTCTGTGTCTTTCAGGGAATGAGCAATCTTCAGCACTTGCTCCTCTGTTTCGGCACTGCACGGTCCCGCGATTACAAGTGGATGATTCAGATTCATGTCATCCAGCCAGGTTCTAAAATTCTTGTTTTCCATTGATTTCTAATTTTTGATTCCGGCCAGAACGTCTTTTATCCTGTTCGTGTCTTGCATGATATGCAAAATCTCATCGGCCGATTCCTTCGTTAAAATATTCTTGAACTCTATTAAATTCTTTATGTATTCTTCTAAAGACTTGAGAAGAAACTCCTTGTTTTGCAGGAGAATGGGGGTCCATGTTTCCGGATTGCTCTTTGCCAATCGAACGGTTGAGGCAAACCCGCTCCCAGCCATATTGAAAATGCTCTTCTCGTCCTTTTCGATCTCCAAAACGGTTTTACCAAGCATGAAGGAGCTGATGTGTGACAGGTGCGACACGTAGGCGATGTGCATGTCATGTTGCACCGGGGAATCCATGTACACATTTTTCATTTCGAGACCCTCAAAGATCTTGGAGGCTTTTTCAATGCTCTGTTCACTGCTGAGGCTTCTTTCACAGATGATGTTGACCTTGTTTTTAAAGAGGTCGTAAATGGCGGCTTCCGGGCCGGAGTACTCAGTTCCCGCTATCGGATGCAAGGCCACAAAGTTTTTTCTCTTCTCATGGGTGCGAACAGCATCGCATACGGCTGCTTTGGTAGATCCTACATCAAACACCAGGGCGTCGTCCTTTATTTTGTCGAGCACATCCAGCGCTACCGATGGAATTGCATCCACGGGAACCGAAATGATCACGACATCAACCTCCGAAAGGGTATGAGCATCCGCCTTGGCGAAAATAATGCCCCTTTCAAGGGCCTTCTCCAGATGCTTGGGATTCTTGTCGATTCCGTAGATGGTTGCCCAGGAGTTCTTCTTCAATTCCAGTGCCAGAGAACCTCCGATCAATCCGAGACCTATTACCGCTACCTTATTCATTTCATGTGGGTTAATCGCTGTTCGACTTCTTCTATCTGATCTATAGGCAGACAAAGGGAGAACCGGACATATCCTTCACCCTGCTCTCCAAAAACCGTACCGGGTGTAACGAATACATCGTGCTCGTATAGGATCGTGTCACAGAATTCCTCAGCCGTTCTTCCATCGGGTATCCGTGCCCAAACAAACATCCCGGAACAGCTCTTGTCGTATTTGAGATCGAGGGAGTCACAGATTCTCCAAACTATGCGCCTTCTATCTTCATAAACCAGATTCATATCCTTAAACCAGGACAAGGGCAACGTCAGTGCTTTGGAGGCCCCCAGCTGAATGCCGTAGAACATACCCGAATCCATATTGCTTTTTACCTGGAGTATGGCTTTGAGATAATCCTGGTTTCCGACCACCATGCCCACGCGCCATCCTGCCATATTGAACGTTTTGCTCAGTGAGTTGAGTTCGATGGCGATTTCTTTGGCCCGGGGAACGGACAAAATGCTCTGTGGCTTTTCATTGAGAATGAAGCTGTATGGGTTGTCATTCACGATGAGGATCTGATGTTTCAGGCCAAAATCAATCAGATCTTCAAAAAGACTTTTGTCAGCATTGCTGCCGGTTGGCATGTGGGGGTAATTC
>CBDUAY010000211.1:0-3624 GCA_965365245.1 uncultured Flavobacteriaceae bacterium
TGATCACCTGATCACAATTTAACCAGGGCGTTTTGGGTTTTCAACTGTTCGAGGTGTTCCGCCAGTTTGAACTCTGACACGTGGAAGCTCTCCCTTCTTTGTTTGCCCTGCATTTGCCTTTTGATGCTCCTGGAAAAACGCCTGACGCTGTCTTCCGTGTCCAGGATAAGACCCGGCACCGGGACGCTCTTGCCTGAATCGTCTTTGGCCACCATAGTGAAATAGGAAGAATTGCAATGGATCACCTCCCCGGTTTTGATATTTTCAGATTCTACCCTGAGCCCTACAACCATGGAAGTTCTGCCCGTGTAGTTGACCGATCCTTTAAGGGTCAACAGGTTGCCCACCTCGATTGGGTTTAAAAAATCCACTTTGTTCACCGAAGCGGTCACGCAATAGTGTCCCGAATGCTTTGATGCGCAGACGAAGGCCACCTGATCCATGAGGCTCAGCACATATCCCCCATGGACAAAGCCGCTAAAATTAGAATGTGAAGGCAGCATGAGCTGGGTCATGACCAATTGGGAATCTTCAATTTTCTTGTATTCCATTTTCAGTTGTTTGCGGAAGATCGGGACCAGAATCCCTGTGTTTGCATCAAAGATAGGCAAAATGAAAAGGCCGGGAAGCTGCTTGCCAAAGCATAGCTCTTGGGCCAGGCAAAGTTGAATACCACAGTTACAACGCATTTTCAAATTTGTAACATACGGTCGAAAAACTAGTCTTATGAGAGATGGTGTTCCATCCGAAAAAAACAAATAAAGGAATATACAAATCAAAGAACATGAAAAACCTCATTGCCTTACAAATCTTTGCCCTTTTCGCACTGGCAGCCTCCTGTGACACCGACGACGCAATCAACGGCTCCGGAAATCTCACCACTGAATCAAGAGATGTTGAGGCCTTTACCAAGGTCAGCAGTGAAGGAGTTTTCGAGGTGGCCATCAATCAGGGTCCCGAACAATCGGTGGAAATCACTGCAGATGACAATGTCATAGGCCGGGTAAGGACCAGGGTTGTCAACGACGAGTTGCAACTCTATCTGGATGACGACTACAGCTACAGCGGTATCACATTGCGCGTTCAAATCAGCGCAAAAAGTCTCAGCGGGCTTTACAACTCGGGTGCCGGCAATATGGAGGTCACCAAAGTGGATCAACCAGGAGTCTTCACCATCGGCAACTTCGGCTCAGGCAACATCTCCATTCAAGGAACAGCTCTCTCTTTGAACATAAAAAATGAAGGCTCGGGCAACATTCGCGCTTTTGACTTCCCTGTTGAGAATTGCTCGGTGGATATTGAAGGCAGCGGAAATGCAGAAGTGCATTGCAGCGATGATCTTGAGGTATCCATTGAAGGAAGTGGCAACGTGTTCTATAAAGGAAGCCCCTCTATCAACGCGAGCATATCCGGTTCAGGAAAAGTCATTGATGCCAATTAAGCGTTTTTTTAGGTCGATCAGTCCATGCTCTTCTACCCGGATAAATGTTTCTGCCTTCCTTTTGTTGGAACCCGATACAATGAGTATCAGAACCGATGAACATTATAATAAATTCGATGGTTTTGCGTTAATTATTATTACCAAAACCATTGCTATGAATTTAGGAGAAAGAGAAATCCGCAACCTGAGAGCTGAACAATTGGTGTCCATCCTGGGTACCATCGCAGCGCTTGCGGCCTTGTATTTTATCGCATAAAGTGTCGGATTCTTCGGGCCGGCCCGACAACCGACTTCTTTGAATTTTATCGCCTTCTTCCGGAATAGGTCATGGCCTCGCCTTTGCCGAATCCATAGCTCAGGCCCAGGGTTATGAAGCGTCCACGCAAACTGTTGCTGTACACGTAGAAGTCTTCGCCGAAGGTCTGGATTTCCCGATTTCTCGAAGCGAAAATGTCACGAATGCTAAAGTTCAGAACCAGCTTCCCTTTGGAGATTTTTTTTCTCAAACCCAGGTCGGCAAAGGCCACACTGGAAATCTCACTCTGAATGTTTCTAAATTCAGATCGATAGTTTCCTATGATTTCGAATTCAAATTGGGCCGGCAGCTTGAACTTACCTGTAAGTCTCGAGGTCCATTGATCTCCTGTAAAATCAAAGACTTGATCTTCAAACTCCCCATCTCGTTTGAAATAGCCGTAATTGAAATCCCCGTTGAGCGTAAACCAGTTGATCGGACTGTATTTGAAATTGGCCTCGAACCCAATGCGTTGGTTGGTTCCGACGTTTTCGGGTGTCGTGATGCTGACGTTGTCTTCGAAAAAGACGACCCTCTCGATAACATCCCGGGTGTAGATGTAATAAACCCCAGCGTTCAGGGAGAGCTTGTCAAAGCCCAGAATGCTGGTGAACTCGTAAGAGTCTGTATACTCGGGTTGCAGATTCGGGTTTCCTGCACGGATGACAAAATCATTTCTGATGTTGAAAAAGGGGTTCAAATCCCACAGACGCGGACGGTAGATTCGTGAGGAATACCCCAACTGAAAAGAAGTCACATCCGACAGCTTATAAGAGATGTGTCCGCTTGGAAACAAATTCGTGTAGTTCTGGTTGTTCTGCTCATCCGTGTCAACCAGCAAAGTCTGAACATCGGTGTTTTCCAACCGAAGCCCGCCTTTGAAGCCCCAGGCGTCTCCTTCGTAGGAAAAAGTCCCGTATACCCCAAGGACCTTCTGGTCAAACTCGAAATCATTGGTCAGGTTGGGGTCGACAACCCATTCCCCGTCGATCAATTCCCTGACCTCGTAGTCATTCCCCACGTCACTGATGAAATACTGGGAACCGAGCTCCATGATGATGCGGTCTGAGAAAGGTTTGGTATAGTCGAGTTTAAGGATGTACTCGCCCTGTTGGAATTCGGTTTCGGTTTGCTGGTCATTGAATTCCAGGTCACCCTCCAGGGGTGTCACCTCGAAATCCGAGGCCTGGTCCTTTCCGAAAAACCGGCCCTGGGCACTGAACAGCAGGAGGTGGTCTTCATAGTCTTCGAATTCCCGTTTGAACTGGAGGTCGAACTGCCATTTTGGATTTGTCGCCTCGGTAGTTTCGATGCGCTCCCAGGAAGACACAAGGTCGCCCGAGCCGTCAATCAGCTCAAAATTGGTCTCGGAAGGCTGATCCTCGATCTCATAGGCATAGTTTCCTGAGAGCGTGATGACATTGAGGTCGTTAATGTAAAAGTCGCTCCCCAGAATGATGTTGTAAAAGTTCTCGTTTCGATAGTCTGTGCCCTCGCTGTTCACCGTTGTGTTGTTGACCAGGTCCTGGTTGCTGTTCTCATTGTCTCTCGGGAGTGATCGATACCCCACCCCCAGTTGGGTAAACAGGTTGAAACGCTCTGTTCTGCGGTTCAGACTGAACCCGACGCTGTGATTGTCTGGCACACCGGTATTTAAGGTGATCGAACCATTCATCCCGGTTTTATCATCCTTTTTCAAGACAATATTCAATATTCCCGAGGTCCCTTCGGCGTCATACTTGGCCGAGGGATTCGTAATCACTTCTATCCTTTCGATCATATCAGCGGTGATTGAGCTCAAGGTATTGGCCGGGTCATCCGCGATGATCGATGGCTTGCCGTCAATGAGAATCTGGACCCCTGAGCTTCCCCTCAAACTGACATCTCC
>CBDUAY010000212.1:0-3610 GCA_965365245.1 uncultured Flavobacteriaceae bacterium
CTTATCAACCAGACCTCCCAAACAACAACCGGGGGAATCCAGTCCGGGGTTCCCATCTACCGGGGTTTCAGAAACCAGAACCAGTTGAAGAGGGCCGAGCTCAGCATTCTGGCCAGTCAATATCAGCTTGACCGGATCAAAGATGACGTCACCCTGCAAGTCATAAACGCGTACCTGCAAGTTCTATTCAACAAAGAGGCGGTCAATGTAGCGATTCCACAGGTGGAGATCACCCGGGAGCAACTCGATCGAACCAGGCGTCTGGTCGATGCGGGTTCTTTGCCCGAGGGCGACCTTTTGGACGTGGAGGCGACCCTGGCAAATGACGAGCAGAACCTCATAATCACCGAAAACAATGTGAACCTGGCCCTGATCAACCTGGCACAGTTGCTTCAACTGGAAGACTACGAGAACTTTGAGGTGGCCAACGAAGAGATAGAGACCCTTCCACTGTTGAACCTCGCGGATTACTCCGTAGACCAGATTTATGCGACCGCCCTGGAGAACAGAAATGAGATCAAAGTGGCACGTGCCAATATCGAGATCGCAGAAGCAGACGTCAAATTGGCCAAAGGAGCCTTGCAACCCACGCTATCCGGATTCTATCAGTGGAACTCAAGGTATTCTGACCGGGAGATCATCACAGGAACGGAAACTGACCCGAACAACCCAACACGGATCATTGGTCAGGTGGAAACCACAGGAGACAATGTGATCACGCCGAATTTCGTGCCGACCATCGGACCCGCAAACCCGTTCTTCGATCAGATAGATCAAAACAAGGGTAGCGCATTCGGTCTGAGTTTGAACATTCCCATACTCAACGGTTTCGCTGCCTCGAATGATGTGAGAAGAGCCAAGATCAATTTCGATCAGCAAAAGTATCAGCTGGAGCAGGAAGAGCTCAATCTCGAGCGCACAATACACCAGGTATACGCAGATGCTATCGGTGCCTTGAAATTGTACGATGCCACCAAAAGATCACTGGAGGCCCGGGAGGTGTCTTTCGACTATGCCCAGGAGCGGTTTGACGTCGGGGTTCTGAATTCTTTTGATTTCAGCCAGATCAAGAACCAACTGGTCAGGGCCAATTCTGACTTTTTGACGGCAAAATACGACTTCATTTTCCGGGTGAAACTGCTCGAGTTTTACTACGGTGTACCGGTTGAGAACCTCAAATGATTTGAAGATTTTTCCATGGCCCTTATCCTGAGTATTGAATCGGCAACCAAGAATTGTTCTGTCGCTCTCGCAGCGGATGGAGAAGTGATCACCTTGAAGGAGCTTCACGAGGAGAAGTTTTCGCACGCTGAGAAGCTGCACTCCTTTATTTTGGATGTGATGGAGTCTTCAGATCGAAAACTCGATGAAATAGATGCTGTTGCTGTGAGTAAAGGTCCCGGTTCCTATACGGGGCTCCGCATTGGGGTTTCGGCGGCCAAAGGCCTCTGCTACGCCCTCGACAAACCTCTTATCGCTGTGCCTACGTTGGAAAGTCTGGCAAGACAGGTCGAATTGACGGATGAAGGGGTCATCGTGCCCCTGTTGGACGCAAGAAGGATGGAAGTCTACTCGTCTGTTTACAACGATCGATTCGAAAAAATTCGTGAAACCCGGGCGGAAATAATTGACGCGAACTCCTTTTCAGAGTACCTGGATCAGTACCGAGTCTGCTTTTTAGGAGACGGAGCTGCAAAGACCAAAGAAGTAATACACCATCCCAACGCGGTCTTCATAAAGGGCAGGTTCCCCTCAGCTCGGGAGATGGCCCGTATAGCTGAGGAAAAAGCAGTCAGCCAGCAATTCGAAGACCTAGCCTACTTTGAGCCTTTCTACCTGAAAGACTTCGTGGCCGGCAAGCCCAAACGGTATTTTTAACTTCTGATCTTAGACTTCCTCAGGTTGCTTAAAAGGCAATTTCAACCTGCGCAAGAGCCTGTTTCGATTCTGTCACCGGCAATTTACACGCACCGTCGATGCAAACGTAAATCGTCGTCTCGTTTTCGCTGTATTTGTATTCCAGCAAGGGCAGAGAGCTTTCCTTTTCGCTTCCTACAATCAGCTTGTTTGGGATATACGCACGGTTGATCTCTGAAATGCGTTGTTTTGCTTCGGGGCCAACGACGGCAATTTCGTAATAGTCACCCAGGTAATTCGCATAGAGACCCAGCCATTTGGCTGCACCTGCTCCGTATTCGACTACATTCATCTTCATGTTGTTCAGCATGGTCGATGAACTCTCCAGGTAGTGTTTGTTTCCAAAATAGTGGCCCAGCTTGAAAAGACTTTGAGCCAGTGTGGCATTCGAAGACGGAATTACATTGTCATCCGTCTCGATCTTCCTCGAGATCAGGCTTTTTTCACGATCTGAGGTGAAAAAGAACATTTTGCTTTCATCATCGTAAAAATGATCGTAGCAGTAATCCGCCAGTTGCTTGGCAGACTGCAACCAACCCATGTCAAGTGTTACCTCGTACAGAGCAATATAGGCCTCGATTACCGCGGCATAGTCTTCCAGATAGGCATCCAGGGTGCTTTTTCCTTCTTTGTGGTTTCTGTAGAGCCCGCCATCTTCCTGCATCATGTTGCGCTGGATGAAATGAGCATTCTTAAGGGCCATTTTAAGGTAGTCTTCTTCTCCAAAAACAGCGTAAGCCTGAGCGTATCCCCGAAGCATGAGCGCATTCCAGGAGGTCAGGATCTTGTCATCGAGACGCGGCCTGTTTCTCTTTTCTCTTTCTTCAAGCAGGTTCTTTTTCCAGGACATCACTTTTTGCTCGAGCTCCTTTCGCTCGAGGCCGTTCTCCTCGCAAAACTGCTCGTCAGATACCGAGCGTATGAGGTGATAGACGTCTTTTTCCCATTTTCCGTAGCCATTTACATTGTAGTATTTGGCAAAAAGCTCAAAGTCACCTCCGAGGAGCTTCTGCAGTTCCTCTTTGGTCCAGACATAGTAAGCGCCTTCCTCGAGCTCTCCCGCTTCATCCTCACTATCAGCGTCGAGCGAAGAGTAGAACCCTCCTTGCCCGTCATATAGCTCTCGTTCCACGAAGGCGGATGTTTCTTCAACGATTTCTTGGTACAGTGGATTCCCGGTTGCCTGGAATGCAAGCGAATACAGGGAGACCAATTGGGCATTGTCGTAGAGCATCTTTTCAAAGTGCGGGATGTGCCAGTGGTCATCTACCGAATAGCGCGCAAAGCCTCCCCCGATCTGATCAAAGATGCCTCCGTAGGCCATTTGAGTCAGGGTCGTGTTCACATATTCGAGAATTTCCTTATCCTGATGCTGTGCGCCATAGCGCAGAAGGAACTCTATATTCACGGGCATCGGAAACTTTGGAGCTCCCGCGCGACCCCCATTTTTGACATCCATGTTCGACTTCCAGTTCTCGATCGATGACTCAAGCTCTTCGAGAGAGAAGTCAGCTGGTTTTTCATTGAGGGCAATCAGCCCCGACTGTTGGACGCCCTGGGTGAGCTTTTCGGCATAGTCTCGTGCTTTTGCCGGATCGTTCGCGTATAAATCGGATAGCTGATTCAAAGCATTCATCCAGTTCTCCTTCGGAAAGTATGTGCCTCCCCAAATTGGTCTTCCATCAGGAAGCGC
>CBDUAY010000213.1:0-3593 GCA_965365245.1 uncultured Flavobacteriaceae bacterium
GACTTGCCAATTGATGATTCAGGTGCAATTATACCTGATATCCGGGTAAAATGGATGAAACACGATGTTTTCTCCATGCTTGACGATCCAATTTATTTGAATAATATCAAGTCTTTGAAGGGTATTTATCTGGATGCGGGTCTTCAGGATGAGCTGGGCATGAATGCGATGGCGGATGCATTCTCAACTAAACTGTCAGCCTTCGGCGTGACTCATACCTACGAGAATTTCAATGGGGGTCATTTTAGTAAACTATTTTCAAGAATGGAAATTTCCTTCAAATATTGCTCCGACAGCATGGACTGATTCTTCTATTTCACCAATTGTTATTCAAAACAAAAAAGCAGCCTCTAGCTGCTTTTTTTTCTGCTTCGATTCAAGATAGTCGGTTTTGTACTCACTGAATCCGGGGTTTTTGTACAATCCGAATAATTAGAGAAACAATGAAGATCAGGAAGCCATAGAGCGTCGTGATCGTGCTTACCTTGAGACCCCCTGCCAGCATCGAAGAGCTGATGCCAGGGGTTTGCTCCATGGCATTGAAGGCTGTGTAAAGACCAATGAGCTGTCCCAGTATCCCGATAGTGAGGGCAAGTATGCCCAATTCCTTGACCCAGTGCGGCCATTTCCAGGCACTGACTAAAACAGCCACTAAAAGAAGGGTTAGAATGCTCATAAAGAGAGGTCCGCCCATGTAAAAGATTTCTAACATAATATTCGATTTTTTGTTTACCTGACTAAATTACGTCAAACTAGCTGAATGGGTTGCTGTCAAATCCATCCCTGAACTTGTCAAATCCCGAATTAGTCTTGTGTGAGGCTCAGGATCGCCCGCAATCGAATCAGATTAATTATTTTTGGGTATGCTCACGAAACATCTCTTGAAGATTCTCTATTGGTTTTGTTTTACACTCATGATAGCTTTTTTGTTCAAGTCGTCATTCCATAATTTTTGGCAGGCCTGGATCACGGCAACCATGCTCTTGCCTTCTGTGGTGGTCGTAAAGTACGGTCTCGAGCAAAGCGGCAAGCAGAAACGTGCTTTCAGCAGGGGAGTTCTATTGTTTTTCTATGGAATTTTATGTCTTTACCTGAGCTACATGGCCATTCTGGCCGCCTATTGGTATTTTCTGGAGCTCGATTCGCAGGCTTTCAACTTCATGATTGTCAATCCGGTGTTTATCTGGATTTCCATTGGTTTTTTCGTGTTTTTGGAGCAATTGGTCTTCAAGACCCCGGTTGAGGAGGAATCCAAGACCGTTACGATCTTCAGTGAGAGAAAGAAAACCGTGCTGCAAATCGATCAGATCACCTATGTCGAGAGCCGGGGGGATTTTACCGTGGCACATTTGGACACAGGTGAGTCTTTTAAGAACAGCGTGAAAATCTCACAGTGGGAGCAGCGTTTGCCGGAATTTTTGAGAATTCATCGTTCCTTCCTGGTCAACCCGCAAAAAGCAACGCTTCACGGGTCACAAGTTCGGGTTGGAATAGACGAAGATCTGCCAGTCTCCCGAGGATATAAAACAAGGGTTGAGGCATTTTTTCTCGGTTGAAGAAGTTTTGTATCTTCCTGCTTCAAACAGCCACCTTATGAAGCGTATTTCCATTCTCTTTTTTTTACTGTCTGCTTTCTTGATTCAAGGACAGAATAAAGCCCTGGTCGGAGGAACCCTGATCGACGGATTTGGCAACGATCCCATCCGCAACAGCGTCATACTGATCGAGGGAGACAAAATAACAAAGGTAGGGACAACGGCCACATTGGAGGTTCCACAGGGTTTTGATGTGATCAGCACTGAGGGGATGAGCGTTCTGCCCGGTCTTTGGGACATGCACGTTCACCTGATGATCAACGGTCATTCTGACTACGGATACTGGGACAAGACCTACCCACCCTTATTCGAAAAAGTCATCATGCCATCCTCAGCTCACCAATTGCTCATGGCAGGAGTGACCAGTGCACGCGATCTCGGAGCACCCCTTGAGCCCAGCATCAACGTGCGGGATGCGATCAATCAAGGGAAGATTCCGGGCCCTACCATGTACATGAGTGGTCCGTTCATCCAGAAAAAGCCTTATCCGGGAACCGAAGATTTCAGATGGGGGGTCAATGGAGCGAAGGATGCCCGTGAAAAGGTGAAGAAGCTGGCCAAAGCCGGAGTCGATTGCATCAAGCTGATTGACCAGGATGAAATGACCTTTGAAGAACTTGCAGCTGTTGTAGATGAGGCTCACAAGAACAATTTAAAGGTGGTAGCTCATTCCCACAGACCCGAAGAGATACGATTGGGTCTGAAAGCCGGCGTTGACAACTTTGAGCACACCGGCCTGTCTTCAGCTCCCCGGTATCCAGACGACATCATCGAGATGATTGCCGAACGAACCGCGCAGATGAACCTCGGACCTCTCTTCTGGACACCGACCATAGAGGGGCTTTACAACTATGATTACGTAGTGAGCAATCCGGAGATGCTGGACAATGATTCCTGGCACCTGGATCTTCCGGATTCGGTGATAACCGATATAAAACAATCCATACAACATCCCGGGCAGCTCCCGTATTTTCAACTTACACCCAGTCGCAAGCCTACGCTGAAAACCAAGTTCACGCAGTTGAGAGAGGCGGGAGTTGTAATGCTTATAGGCACAGACAGTGGTATCCCCATGAAGTTTCACTCGCAGAGCACCTGGAACGAGCTGGACATCTGGGTAAGGGTAATGGGAGTAAAACCCCTGGAAGCCATAAAATCGGCAACCTACTGGCCCTCGGTTTTTATGGGCGTGGATGATGAGGTTGGTACCATCACTCCGGGTAAAAAGGCCGACATCATTGCTGTAAAAGGAGATGTGCTGCGGTATATCTCGCTTCTTCAGGATGTGGATATGGTCATGAAACATGGCAAAGTTGTCAAGAATCTCAAGTGAAATCAATAAAGCATGCATTTAAAATTGAGAAAAAGAATGTTCCGACTGCTTGGACTTATAGTTTTTGTGTCCTTTTTAGGGGTGTTTCCTGTAGTAGGGCAAACTGACACAGGGGGACAGGAAATTGATTCAACTGGTGTTGAAGTCCCCACAGCAATTCCTACGCAGGATCTGATTCAAAAGATTGAGGAGGCGGTTGAGGAGACCAAAGTGATTGGGAGAAAGATCGAGGCCAATGATGACCTTGTGAGTTTAGACACGCTGTTTCCTGCCTATGTGAAGTTCATTCAACGAGAGATGAAACTGACCAAGAGTTTTGTCAGCTCTAATCCGAACAGGCAGAAAATCAACAATCAAATCAAAAAATGGAACGGATACAATAATCACCTGACCCAATGGGAATCCCTGGTGAATGAGTACGAAGCTCGTAACATGAAGCTTCTCGAAAGAGTTGAGCTGAGCGAACAGATTTGGAGACTTACCTATGAAAAGATACGGGACCAGCAAATTCCTGTTGAAGTTGCAAGGAGGGTAAAGGAAACCTATGATGAGATGAGGGGTTTGAGCAAGCAGATCACGTCGAAGAACAACGACTACCTGATTCTCGAGTCAAGGATCAACAAACAGAAGGTTGACATAGCCGAGGTGATTGACGAACTCGAAAA
>CBDUAY010000214.1:0-3578 GCA_965365245.1 uncultured Flavobacteriaceae bacterium
AATGATTCAGGGATTGTTAGGAGCGAACTGAGTTTTAAAATCTTAGTATCTTAGGGGCTCTCAATTCCAATGTCAAATGGCATACAGCGATTATTTGGCGGATCGTGTAAGATCCAGACTGACAAATGTCGGTCGCGTCGAAGAGAAGAAAATGATGGGCGGTCTGATCTTTATGGTCAATGATAAGATGTGTATTGGCGTAGACATAGATAAGCGCACAGGTGAGGATCGTCTCATGGTTCGGGTAGGAAAGCTACCCTACCAGGATCTCCTGCAAAGAGAGGGAAGTCGTCCCATGGATTTTACAGGCAAGCCTATGCGAGGATTTCTGTTTATTGATCCTGAAGGGTTTGATTCGGACCCAGATCTGGATTTCTGGGTGTCCAAGGCATTGGAATTCAATTCAATGATTCAATAATCGCAATTCTTTTCAAATTGAAGCTTACATTCAGGCAAGCTGGTTCTGACAAAATCGAAGAGGTTCTCAATCTTTTTCGCGACACAAGTGTCGAACTCAAAAAGATGGGGTTGACCCAATGGGGCTATTGGGCTGATCCCCCTGAGGAAAAGATTCAATGGGTTCGCGATGGTTTTGAAAAAGGAGAGTTTCATTTCGTTTACAACCAGGAAAACGAATGGGTTGGCATTTTCAGGCTTCTTGAGACCGATACGCTCTATTGGGATGAGAAAGGGCTTGAGACGGATGTTCGTTACGTTCATTCTCTTGTTACAAAACCTGGAAGATCAGGGAACGGAATCGGGGCTGAAATCCTAAAGAAACTGGCTGTAGATCTCAAGAAGGGTGGTGTACATAAATTACGATTGGATTGTGATTCTTCAAACTCTCGTCTTTGCTCCTATTACGAGGATCAGGGCTTTGTAAAAGTTGGTGAGAAGAAGACGCCTTTCTCGGTAAACAACCTCTACGAAAGAATCCTGTAAAAAAATTTCCTGAACATCTGAATGGCTTGACTCGAACCAAAATCTCGTATCTTGGTCCTATGAAAAAACACAACAAATCGTACTCTGTCAAAGAGCTCAGCGACCTTCTCAAGGGTAATTTGGTCGGTGATTCGGCCCATGCCATCGACGGACCCGAGCAAATTGAAATGGCGGGCTCAAACCACATCACCTTTATCGGTAATCAAAAGTATATACCTCTCTGGAAGACTTCGAAAGCTTCAGCAGCTGTCGTTGACAAAAAGCTCGATTTGCCGGATCCCGGAGAGAATCGTGCATTCATAGAGGTCGGCAACGCAGATCTTGCCATGGCCCAGCTCCTGGATTTGTTCCTTCCCCAAGGGGTCGAGTTGGAGGCCGGAATTCACCCTACAGCCTTCGTACATGAAAAGGCGACGGTCGGAAAAAATGTAACAATAGGCCCCAATGCCTTCATAGGAAAAGGTGCAACAATAGGAGACAACAGCATAATTTTTCCCAACGTCAGTGTGCTCGATGATGCCATCATAGGGGCCAACTGCCAGATCCGTTCAGGATCAGTCATCTCAGAGCGATGCGTCCTCGGTGATTACTGCCTTATTCAATCGAATGTGAGTATCGGTTCTGATGGCTTCGGCTATCGCCCAAGCCCCGACGGCAGAGGTATTGTGAAAATCGCACATATTGGAAATGTAGTCATAGGAAATCATGTCGAGATAGGGTCCTCGAGTTGTATCGACCGGGGGAAATTCAGTTCCACCGTAATCGGAGACGGAACCAAAATTGATAACCTCGTGCAGATAGGTCATAATTGCAAAATTGGGCGCTCCTGCATGATTGCCGGCTGCTGTGGGATCTCTGGATCGGTAACAATGGGGGATGGCGTGATCATGGCCGGACAAGTGGCTGTTAAGGATCATGTGACTATAGGTAACGGCGTGACGGTAGGTGGCAAATCAGGAATTATAAACGACATTCCCGATGGTCAGACTATTCTCGGTTTCCCTGCGGTCCCTGCAAAAGAAACGCTCAAGCAATGGGCTATTCTAAAAAGAATGGTCCGCGGAAAAGCTTAACCACAGCGAGCTGACAGAAATTCAGCTCATAACATTCGATAACGATTGACAATGGTCTCCATGAATCCTGATTCGCTGATTTTCGATCTGGATGGCACCCTTTGGGATGCCGTTCAAACCTATAGCGATGCCTGGAACCTCTACTTCAAGCGTAACGACTTTGAACTGGAAACCTCGAAAAAGGAGCTCAACGGGCTCATGGGTATGGAGGAGGCAGAATTTTTAAAAATCATGCTCCCTGACTTTTCTCCAGGCGAAAGGAAAGAACACTATGAGAAGATCGTCGACATGCAGTACGAGCTCATTGATCGTCAAGGCGGTCATATTTACGAGGGTGTGCTCGAAGGCTTGAAGCTTCTGTCGAAAAGGTATGCGCTTTTTATAGTTAGCAACTGCCCGGAACGCACCATTGAACATTTTTTGAGATTTGCCGGGATTGAAGCTCTGATCAAGGACTCTCTTGCTCATGGGCAGAACCACAGGCCCAAACACGAAAACATTCGGGAATTGATCCATCGTCATGATTTGCAAAAAGCTTTGTATATTGGAGATACCGAAGGAGACAGGGTTCAAAGTGAGAAAGCTTCTGTGCCTTTCGTTTTTATGGAATACGGCTTTGGCCAGGCGTCCTCTTGTTATCAAAGTTTTGATACTTTTATAAGCTTCGCCAATCACTATTTGAAGTAAATTCAACCAACCCTCATAAAAAGACCCTAATGAAACCACATCTCGCTCTACTGACCCTGATTCTTGCCTTAATTTCAATCTCATGCCAGCCGGAAAAGAAAAAAGATCTTGAACTCGACGCACCGGTAATCCCGAAAGAATCATCAACGGATGCCGCTTCTCAAGAGAAGGAAGTATACACGAGTCAAAGCACTGATGAGCAAACCGCGGCCAATCTTCAAAATTTTCTCAAGAGCTATTTGGCAAAAGACTACGAATATTTGACTGAAAATGACAAGCGTTTTCAATTCTATGAGGTGGACCTCAACGATGATGGAAACAAGGAGATCTTTGTTCGTTTCATGGGGCCTTATTTCTGCGGAACTGGAGGTTGTACCTTTTTGCTTCTGGATAACTACGGTGAAGTCATAACTCGATTCACTGTTACCCGGGCTCCAATTTTCATCGAGCAGGAAAAGCGGAATGGGTGGTCACTCCTTTTAGTAAAAGATTCCGGCGTTTTCAAGGAACTGGTTTATGAAAACGGTTCATACCCAGACAATCCTTCCGTTTTGCCCAAAGCCCCCTATGACGCTCCAAGCGGACATGCTGAAGTCATGTTTGACGAGACATTCGCCAGAAGCAAGACCTTTAATTTCTGATTTCACGTGATTTTTGAGTCATCCCATATGGAGAACCACATAGAAATTCTCGAACCCACCACGATTCTAGGCAAGAGTTTGCAAATGAGCTTCACCGAGGACAGGACTCAGGACCTCTGGCAAAGCTTTGGCCCGTTGGTGAAAACCATAAAGAATCGAAAGGATCGCAATTTCATATCCCTTCAAAAGTTTAACTCAGTCTTCGACCCATATGATTTAGATCCCAATGCCCTTT
>CBDUAY010000215.1:0-3536 GCA_965365245.1 uncultured Flavobacteriaceae bacterium
AAAATGACCCCCCTGCCATTAACGATCTGGGCTTTCCTGATCACGGCGGTCATTGGTGTGATTTCTTTCCCGGTTCTTCTGTCAGCAGCCCTTTTGCTGTTGTTTGACCGTAGTTTTGGAACTTCGTTCTTCCTCTCAGACATCTTTATTCAAGGGGAAGTATTGCACTATAAAGGAGGATCGCCGATCCTTTTTGAACACCTTTTCTGGTTCCTTGGGCACCCGGAGGTTTACATTATTCTGTTGCCTGCACTCGGAATCACATCTGAAGTTATCTCGACCAACGCTCGTAAGCCGATATTCGGGTACAGGGCGATGATTGGATCGATCATGGCAATCGCATTTCTCTCGACCATCGTTTGGGGACACCATATGTTCGTTACGGGTATGAACCCATTCCTTGGATCTGTGTTTACCTTCACGACCTTGCTGATCGCAATTCCATCGGCCGTTAAAGCTTTCAACTATATCACGACGCTATGGCGGGGTAACCTGCAACTTAATCCGGCGATGCTGTTTTCAATTGGTATGGTATCGACGTTCATAACCGGAGGTTTGACCGGATTGATCCTCGGAGACAGTGCGCTTGACATCAATGTTCACGACACGATGTTCGTAGTGGCGCATTTCCACCTGGTAATGGGTATTTCGGCTTTGTTTGGCATGTTCGCCGGGGTTTATCACTGGTTCCCGAAGATGTACGGAAAGATGATGAACAAAGACATGGGTTACCTGCACTTCTGGTTGACTGCGATATCTGCCTACGGGGTGTTCTTCCCGATGCATTTCACCGGTCTGGCCGGACTGCCACGGCGATACTACAGCAATACAGCATTTCCAATGTTCGACGACTTGTTGCACATCAATAAAGTTATGACAGTTTTTGCACTGATCGGAGGAGCCGCTCAATTGATCTTCCTCGCGAATTTCTTCTTCAGCATTGCCAAAGGCAAGAAAGCGGAGAAGAACCCTTGGAAAGGAAATACGCTTGAATGGACCGCTCCTGTGGAGCATATGCACGGCAACTGGCCTGGCGAGATCCCTGAGGTTCACAGATGGGCTTACGATTACAGTAAAACCGATGAGTCGGGTGAGCTCTGGGGCGGACAAGATTTTACTCCTCAGACGGTGCCGATCCGTCAGGGAGAAGAAGAATTTTAACACCTACTACTAATTAAAAAATCATTTTTAGAACCTCAATTAAATTGGGGTTTTTTTTTGCCTATATTTGATCAAAATCGAGAGAAAATGATCCGGAAAATTGTCGTGGGCTCGATCGCTTTTGCCCTTCTTTTGCTTATCGCTTTTTACTTTTTTGCTCAAAGTCAGAAACCAACATATAGCGGAAACATCGATCTGCCTGGACTTGACGCTGAGGTTGAAATTTATTTCGACGAGTTTGGCACCCCACACATCTACGCCGAAAATGAGTCGGACGCCTACATGGCCCTGGGGTATGTACACGCACAGGATCGGCTCTGGCAGATGGAGCTGGTACGCCGGATTGCCGCAGGGCGATTATCGGAGATTTTTGGCCCTGATCTCCTTGAAACGGATAAGTTTTTCCGGGGGCTTGGAATCGAATACGCTTCGGCCAAGGCCATGGCAAAACTCGACACAACTTCGGATGCCTATGTTTTGAGCCATGCCTACCTGGACGGCATCAACGCATTCATGGAATCTGGCACTACTCCAATTGAGTTTAGGCTGCTCGGGATCGATAAGGAGCCCTATGACCTGAATGACATTTACAATGTTTTTGGATATATGAGCTTTGGATTCGCCCAGGCGCACAAGACGGATCCACTCCTGTCTCATTTGCAAGAGAAGTTGGGATCCGAATATGTCGCAGATCTGGACGTGAACATCGATCCGAGAACGACATTGATAAAAAATGCGAGGAGGCCTGGCGCTCTCGCTCAGAACATGATTGGATCGATGGACGAGGTTCTGGGCAATAGCCCGGTACCTCCATTCATAGGCAGTAACAGCTGGGTGATTGGCCCGGATAAGACGAAGAACAAGCAGGTGATATTCGCGAATGATCCGCACATAGGATTTGCTCAACCAGCAGTCTGGTACCAGGCTCACGTGGTGACTCCCACCTATGAAATGTATGGATTTCACCTGGCGCTCACTCCGTTTCCTCTTCTGGCGCACAACAGGGACTATGCCTACGGGATGACTATGCTGGAGAATGACGATCTCGATTTCTACATGGAGTCTGAAGAAACAGAGTTTATGACCCGAGAGGAAGTGATCAAGGTAAAAGGCGAAGATGATGTCAAATTCACGGTCCGATCAGGAAAGCACGGGCCGGTGATGAATGATATGCTCGATGTCATCAGCCAGGAAGAGCCTGTTTCCATGGACTGGATCTATACGCGTTTGGAGAATGAAATGCTGCAGGTGTCCTATGAAATTTCACACGCCCAAAGCTTAAGTGAATTTCGAGATGGGGTCTCAAAAATTCATGCCCCGGGCCTGAATATCATGTACGGAGATGCCAAGGGAAACATCGCCTGGTTTGGCGCGGCCCAACTTTACTCAAGAGCTGAAGGAGTACATTCCAAATTCATCCTGGATGGCGCTGATCCGACGCAGGATCATTTGATGTTCATCGACTTCGATCAGA
The DNA here is from genome assembly GCA_965365245.1 of uncultured Flavobacteriaceae bacterium. Taxonomy (GTDB): domain Bacteria; phylum Bacteroidota; class Bacteroidia; order Flavobacteriales; family Flavobacteriaceae; genus Lutimonas. Next base: position 2,636 of record CBDUAY010000215.1, read on the forward strand.
ATCCTCAGGCGATAAACCCGAGATGGGATTATGTATACTCGGCGAACAACCAGCCCGAAGAAGTCGACGGAAGACTCTATCCGGGGTATTACCTGCCCGAAGACCGGGCAAAAAAGATCGTTCAGTTGCTGGAAGCCAGGGACGATTTCTCCCAGTCGGATGTTGAAGAGATGATCTACAACGTCGAATCCTCCAATTCAGCAGATCTGGCAGGAATTGTATTGAAGAACATGTCACTTGTCAAGATGAACGATCTGGAGAAAGAAGCCATCGAAATTTTAAAAAATTGGGACGGATCCTACAAAAAGGAGGATGTCGCACCCACGATTTACTTCACCCTGATCTACAATATCCTGGAGAACACCTTCAAGGATGAAATGGGGGAGGAGGCATTTGATCAGTTTATCAAGGCCCATTTGTCCAAGCGCCAGATCGCCCGACAAATCAAGATGCTCAAATCGGTGTGGTGGGATGACATAGAGACTGATGAAGTAAAAGAAAATCGGGAAGAGATCTTCACGCGATCCTTTCACGATGCGATTGCCACCCTGGAGGAACGGTATGGTTCTAATTTAAATGACTGGACCTGGAAGGAGACGGCCAAAGTGACCCACAAACACACCTTCGACAAAAGCGGACTGCTCAGGTCTTTCTTCAATGTCGGCCCGTTCAGCACCCACGGAGGAAACGAAGTGATCAACAACCAGCTGTTCCAGATCAATGGGTCGGGTGCCTTTGAGATCACAGCCGGCCCTTCGACGCGACGTGTGATTGACTTCTCCGATATTGAGAATGCCCGTGCCATTTTGCCCACAGGTCAGTCGGGAAATGTCTTCAGCAAGCACTATGACGACCAGGCCCAAAAATACCTCGACGGGGAATTCGTCAAGATGATGATCAA
>CBDUAY010000216.1:0-3495 GCA_965365245.1 uncultured Flavobacteriaceae bacterium
GTTTGTTCACTTTCTTCTACAATACCATGCGTCTTTTGCGCACGAGCAGCCAAATCACGATTGGAGCCCCAAAAAGGGTTGTGATCGCATTTATGGGCAAGGTGTATTCACTGCCGGGCAACTGGGCAATCGTATCGCTGATCAGCATGATAAATGCTCCCACAACGGCGGCCACCGGAAGGACGATCCGGTGATCCGAAGTTTTGAGAACAAGTTTGGTAACATGTGGCGCTGCAAGTCCAATAAACGCAATGGGTCCTGCAAAAGCAGTAATAACTCCTGTGAACAAACTCGTAGATAGCAAGATCAGTTTTTTCGTAGTTTGCATGTTGATCCCGATGCTTTTGGCATAGTTCTCCCCAAGAAGCAAACTATTGAGGGATTTGATCACGGGCAGAAGGAACGCCGCGGCCAGAAGATAGATCAATCCGAAGACGACAAGTTCAGTCCAGGTCAAGTTTCCCAGGCTGCCAAATCCCCAAAAGGTAAATCGCTGCAGGCTCTCTGCGCTGCTGAAATAAGCCAAAACACTGATCAGCGCCGCAGAAAGGCTGCTGAACATGAGGCCTACTATTAGAATGCTCATGGTGTTTTTCAGCTGCCGGGATACCAACATCACGGCAGTCAAAACAAGGAACGATCCCAGGCTGGCTGCCACACTTGTCATTACTTGGGAGTTGCCGAGAACCGACCAGAATCCGCCGAGTATCGATGAACCCAGGATCAACAGGGCCACACCCAAACTCGCTCCCGAGCTGATTCCCAGAACATAGGGGCCTGCCAAAGGATTTCGAAACAAGGTTTGCATCAATAGCCCGCTAACTGAGAGGCCCGAACCTACGAGCAGCGCCGTTATGGCTTTGGGCAATCGGTAATTAAGAATGATATAGTTCCAGGTTTCTCTATCTCCCTGACCCGTAAAAAGGGAGTTGATGACGGATCGTATAGGTATGTTCACTGAACCGAAGCTGATATTGACCAGAACCATAAAGATCAGCAAAAGCAGTATGAAACTGAAAATCAGCCTATTTGAATGGTTCTTGTTCATCAGTCAAGAGGTTGCAGAAAGAAAGGCTCGTAACCAGGAAGCAAATCCGGGTGGGTCACCTTGATCAGGTCTTTCAGTACTATATGGGGTTGAAGTGGGCCGAGTTCGAAATAGACAATGCCCCCACCAACTCCCTTTCTTTTGGAGAAGGTGTAGATTTGATTCTTGTCGAATGCACTGAACTCGGCATAGTGACCATTAGCCTCAATCAGGTCATCTCGGCTGGTATAGATGCCTGAGCCTATCCAGAAATCGGCTTCACGGGCCCGATCCAGAACCGATTCAAAATTCAGAACCAGACTGCCCTGACCTTCACTGTCTTTCCATAGATAATTCGTGTTGGCGTCTTTGTACAAACGGGCCGTGAAACTCTCTCCTGCAGGAAGGTTCCACTGGTCCTTGAACAGAATACCCGACATGATCGTCGGGGCTTGTTTCGACTGTTTGGCTATTACACAGGCCTCGAGATATTCTTTTTCAATCCGCTTGAAAATGCTGTCTGCCTCTTTGTCACGGTCGAGAAGAACCCCAAAGAATTTGATCCATTCCGCCCGGCCGAGGGGAGTCTCTTCCAGCCAATCTCCGTTAAAGATGATCGGGATGCCATTTTTGCGCAACGTAGAGTAAGCCTTGTCGGAGTCATCCAACGCGAACCCAATCACGACTTCAGGTTGCAGGGCAATCACCATTTCGGTATTCAACCCCATGTCTTTCCCGATGTCAATGAGTTTTCCCTGATCTATTCTTTTTCTCGTTTCGGGAGAAGCGATGTAATCTGCATTGGGAAACCCTACCAGAGCATCCGAAGCCCCCAAAACTTCGAGCATGGGCACGTGGGTGGTGGAGGTGGCCACTATTTTCTTCAGAGGTATTTCAATGGATTCCGGCCCACTTTTCTCTCGGCCTGTTTTTTTGATCAGTGTGTGGACGTAGTCTTCCTTCGAATCGGGAAAAGGAGATTTGATAATTAGGTTTATGTGAGATTCAAAATATTGAATATCAAAACCTTTTGCGTACTTGACTCTATAATCAGTTGAGATAATTTCCTCTTCAATTCGATCCGTTTTACGCTCATTTTCGCAAGATGAAAAAGATATGAGAATTGAAGAGAACAGCAGGAGGCTTAACCAAAAGTGACTACTGAATCTCATGGAATGACAGCAAAATCGTGTTGTTCAAATTTTGTTCAGCAAGTTTACGATATTTTCAAACAAAACATTCCAAAATATTTTTTTTATGAAGAGGGAAAAGGTACTTTTGTGACAGATTTTGGTCCGTATGAAGCGGATTTGAAATGGGAATCCCGTTAGAATCGGGAGCTGTCTCCGCAACTGTAAGCTCAGCCGTAATAAACGGTGGCCGGTGTTTACTGCAAGCCACTTTCGCGAAGAAGGGAAGGCAAACATCGGGACGCAAGCCAGGAAACCTGCCAATTTCGTAAGAACAAAGTTTTCGGAAGAAAAACTGTTGTCTATGAGATTAAGTATTCTATTCATTTTCTTTTCTGTCGGATGTGTTTTGGCGCAGTCCGGAAAAGCTGAGCAACTTGAGGAAATCCTTTTGCGCGGCAATTTCGCAGGCTCTGTCAATCCGGGTTACAGCATACAGACGATTTCGGATTCCCTCCTGAGTTCGGATTATCAGTCTTTGGGGGAGCTTCTCGAAAAGCAAGCCAACCTTTATTTCAAGCAGAATGGCTACGGTATGGTGTCTTCGATTTCACTTCGTGGGACGACAGCTTCTCAAACCGGTGTTTTTTGGAACGGAATTGCGATCAATTCAGCGCTCAATGGACAAACTGACTTCAACACCTTGCAGGGGAACAGCTTCAACGCCATTGAGATCAGGAGGGGCGGGGGCAGTGTTCTGCTCGGCAGTGGTGCCGTGGGAGGTGCCGTAAACCTGAGTGATCGAATCCCTTATGCGGAGGAGGATGCGTTCAGGATTTTTTTAGGCGCCGGAAGCTATGAAACCTTTAAAGGGCAATTCAGCGGTTTGGTGAGTTCCGATCGTTTTACTTTGAAACTCGGACTGGGAGCGATGCGCTCGGAGAATGACTACCCGTATCTCGGTACGGACCTCAAAAATGAAAACGGGGAATTCGGCAACTACAACGCGAATGTCAGCCTCGGTTATAAACTGGATGAGCGCAATCAGATTCTTTTTTATTCGGTGCTTTTCAAGAATGACCGAAACCTTTCCCGTACCCTTACGGTAAGGGGCAATGAGAAGCTCGAAAATCTCGATTCGCGACTTCTGGCCGAATGGAAATATCTCGGAGACCGATTTACCTCTTCATTGAAATTTGCCTTTCTCCATGAGGATTTTACCTATTTTTTCGATCAGGACCAGCCTGAGAATCGCTCCGATGGGTCCAGCGACCGTTTGATTGGCAAATACGACCTTACGTACTTCATAAAGGACGAAATGCTGATCAAGGGAGGCGT
>CBDUAY010000217.1:0-3485 GCA_965365245.1 uncultured Flavobacteriaceae bacterium
CGTGGCGTGAAGGACTTATCCTGGTAGGTTCTTACCTCATTTTTATCGCCATCCTGGTATAAAAAAAGTGCCTCCACAAGGAAGGCACTTTTCGAATATATAACCTATTTTATTCTTAAGACAGCTGCTTGATATCGGCCGATTTAACCGTTTCAATGATTCTGCCTGCGATTTTATAAGGATCTCCGTTCGATGCAGGGCGACGATCTTCAAGCCATCCTTTCCAACCGTTCTCAACGGTAATGATAGGAATTCTGATAGACGCTCCTCTGTCGGATACGCCATAGCTGAAATCTGAAACGTGAGCCGTTTCGTGAAGTCCGGTCAATCTCTCGTCGTTGTAAGCTCCATAAACTCCGATGTGCTCGTCGGTAACAGGTCTGAAAGCTTCACAAATACTCTCATACACCTCTTTGGAACCACAAGTTCTTAAAACTGTGTTTGAGAAGTTCGCGTGCATACCCGAACCGTTCCAGTCGCCTTTTACAGGTTTGGGATGCAATTCGATATAGTACCCGTATTTTTCTGTCAATCGATTCAACAAGTAACGTGCGACCCAAATTTCGTCACCGGCTTTCTTGGCACCTTTGGCGAAAAGCTGGAACTCCCATTGTCCGGGAGCCACTTCCTGGTTGATTCCTTCAAAATTAAGACCAGCTGCAATACAAAGATCCGCATGTTCTTCAACAAAATCTCTTCCCCAGGTATATCTTCCTCCTACAGAACAATAGTATTTACCCTGTGGGCCAGGGAAACCACCCCTTGGGAATCCTAATGGAAGGTCAGTTTCAGTATCCATCAGGAAATATTCCTGTTCAAAACCGAACCAGAAATCGTTGTCGTCATCGTCGATCTTAGCTCTGTGGTTTGAAGGATGAGGGGTTCCGTCTGCGTTCAATACTTCAGACATGATCAACCAACCGTCTTTCCGAACCGGATCCGGATAGATCGCAACGGGCTTCAACAAGCAATCTGAAGAACCTCCTTCTGCCTGCTCCGTAGACGAGCCATCAAAAGACCATATTTTACAATCCTCCAATTTCCCGCTAAAATCCTCTTCGATTTTAGTCTTACTTCTCAACTCCTGAGTAGGTTGGTGTCCGTCTAACCAAATGTACTCTAACTTCGATTTGCTCATAAATGTTTAAGATTAATGGTTTCAGGCACAAATATAATTATATTTCATTTATGTCATAAATATCAGGGGTAAATTAGTATAGATTAACATTATTTTTATCAATACCCAATTTTTATAGGGGTGCATTTTAAAAAATGCTATTTTTATGGGCCAAAATTTAAATTATTAGAGTCATGTCAACATTTCGTTCAAGGGCGCTGATGGAAACCCTGAATCGCAGCCCGATTCCTGTAGAAGAGAGCAATATGAGGTCTCAGAACTTCGCTAGCCACGTTTTTAACGAGAAAAGCATGAAGCAGCATTTGACGGCAGACGCCTTTCAGGGCGTGCAAAGTGCCATAAAAGAGGGCAAACGAATTGACCGCAAGATCGCCGATCAGATCGCCAACTCGATGAAGAACTGGGCCCTGTCGATGGGGGCCACCCACTACACGCATTGGTTCCAGCCCCTCACGGGGGGAACAGCTGAGAAGCACGATGCTTTTTTTGAGCTCCTGCCGGATGGTTCAACCCTGGAGAAATTCAGCGGCAATGAGCTCGTGCAGCAGGAACCCGATGCTTCGAGCTTTCCAAGCGGAGGCATCAGGAACACCTTTGAGGCCCGGGGTTATACGGCCTGGGACCCTACTTCTCCAGCGTTTATCTACGGCACGACCCTGTGCATCCCCACCATTTTCGTGGCCTACACCGGGGAAGCCCTCGACAATAAAACTCCCTTGCTCAGAGCCCTGTCGGCGGTTGACAAACACGCTACCGCTGTGGCCAAGTACTTCGACAAGAATGTCAGCAAGGTCAATGCCTCTTTGGGATGGGAGCAGGAATACTTTTTGATCGACAAAGCGCTGGCAGATGCAAGACCAGACATCATACTCACCGGCCGTACGTTGCTGGGCCATTCTTCGGCCAAGGGGCGGCAGCTCGACGACCATTATTTCGGGAGCATCCCCAGCAGGGTGATGGCTTTTATGCGGGAGCTCGAAGGCGAGTGCATCAAACTGGGCATCCCGGTCAAAACCCGCCATAATGAAGTGGCGCCCAACCAATTCGAGCTGGCTCCGATCTATGAGGAAGCCAACCTGGCAGTTGATCACAACTCACTTCTGATGGATATCATGGGCAAAGTAGCCTCGAAACACAACCTGAAGGTCTTGTTGCACGAAAAGCCTTTCTCAGGAATCAATGGCTCGGGCAAACACAACAACTGGTCACTCAGCACTGACACCGGGGTGAATCTGCTGAGTCCGGGCAAGACCCCGATGCGAAACCTGCAGTTTCTCACCTTTTTTGTCAATACGATTAAAGCGGTTCACAAATACGAGGCGTTGATGCGAGCGGCAGCAGCCTCGGCGGGCAACGATCACAGGTTGGGAGCCAATGAGGCACCTCCCGCGATCATGTCGGCCTTCATCGGCAGACAGCTCACTGAGGTTCTCAAGGAACTCGAAAACGTAACAGACGGGAAGCTGTCTCCTGAAGAAAAGACCGATCTCAAACTCAACGTGGTCGGAAAAATTCCTGAAATTCTGCTCGACAACACCGATCGGAACCGTACGTCGCCCTTTGCATTCACAGGGAACAAATTCGAGTTTCGGGCCGTGGGGTCTACGGCGAATTGTGCGACGCCCATGACGGTTCTCAATACCATAGTGGCCCGTCAGCTCAAAGAGTTCAAGGAAGAAGTGGATGATTTGATTGACGGCAAAAGCCTCAAAAAAGACGAGGCAATCTTTAATGTGCTCCGGGAATATATAAAAGACTCTAAAGTCATTTTGTTTGAAGGAAACGGATACAGCGATGAGTGGGCCAAAGAAGCCAAGAAGAGAGGGTTGAGCAACAACAGAACCACCCCTGAGGCAATTCGGGTCAAAGTCAGTGAGGAGGTGATCCGATTGTATGAGGAGATGGAGGTGATGAATGAAAAAGAAATACGGGCCCGTCACGAGATAGAGCTCGATGAGTATTCGCTGAGAATTCAGATCGAAGGGCGCGTTTTGGGTGACATTGCACTGAATCACGTGATCCCGACAGCGGTAAACTACCAAAACACGCTGATTGAGAATGTGCGGGGGCTCAAAGAGGTGTTTGGCAAGGAGTTCGAAACCATAGCCCATGACCAATTGGAGCTTATCAAAAAGATCTCGGGTCACATTTCAGCCATTAACTCAAAGACCGGTGAAATGGTTGAAGAGCGTAAAAAGGCCAATGTGATCACCGACCCTGAGAAAAAAGCAATGGTCTATTGCCAAAAGGTAAAACCCTATTTTGACGAGATTCGCTATCACTGCGACAAGCTGGAGCTCATGGTCGACGATGAGCTGTGGCCTCTTGTCAAATACAGGGAATTGTT
>CBDUAY010000218.1:0-3446 GCA_965365245.1 uncultured Flavobacteriaceae bacterium
TAATTTTCTTTAACTCACCTCAACTCCTGGCTCAGGAGCAATTTGGAGGCCTCGCGCTATACACGGTAAGAGAAGACATGGCAAAAGACCCAATCGCAACACTGAAGAAAGTGGCTGAAACTGGATATGCCTACATAGAGGCAGCCGGATATATTGAAGGAAAATACTACGGAATGGAGCCGCTTGAATTCAAGAAAAGCCTGATGGAAATAGGGCTGACCCCAATGAGCACCCACCAGCCGACGGTTACCCTGGAAAATGCAGACCAACTCATTGCCGATGCAAAGGATGCAGGATTCAAGTATTTTGTGATTCCGGTTCCGCCTAAAGGGCATTACACCCGTGATCCTGAAACTCGAAAAAGACACATGGACGGAGATCTGCAACCTCTGGTCGACATGTTGAATGCCATAGGAAAAAAATGCAAGGATCAGGGCCTTCAATTGTTGTACCACAACCACGATTTTGAATATGAAAAGAACAAACAGGGCATTGTACCCATCGAGTATATGATTGAAAATTCCGATCCTGGTTTTGTCAATTTTCAGATGGACCTCTACTGGGTCACCAAGGCGGGAGCAGACCCCATAGCATACTTCGAGAAATATCCTGGGCGCTTCAAGTCCTGGCACGTTAAAGACATGAATAAAGAAGGTAATTTTGCCCCGGTCGGAACGGGAACGATTGATTTCAAGCGAATCCTCAAAGAGAAAAAGAGATCAGGTATGGAATTCTATATGGTCGAGCAGGACAGAAACTTTGAAACCAAAGCCCTTGATGCAATTAAAATTAGCCATAAAGGCCTGGTTAACCTGGGTTTCGAATAACATATTGACTTTGGATAAAAACATTACAATCAACACATTATGAAAAATATTCTCAACCTAATAATTGTCTTTGTCCTGTTGGTGGGGTGCGGGCCAAAATTCGAAGAAGTGAACCAGGGTGATTTTATCCTGGTAAAAAATGAAGGCGGCGAGGACCTGGGCTATCACCCTGATTCAGGCGTCAAGATAATCATCTCGAATCGTTTTGCCTTCAAAGACCTGAACAAAAATGGAAAGCTGGATCGCTACGAAGACTGGCGCCTGGCGCCTGAGGAAAGGGCTAAGGACCTGGCCTCAAAAATGTCGGTGGAGCAGATCGCTGGTCTCATGCTTTACAGCGGACATCAGTCCATTCCCGGCAAGGGAGGTTGGAGAGGACCCATTCTCTATGGTGGTAAGACCTTTGACGAAAGTGGAGCACATCCAAGCGATCTTACGGATGATCAGAAGAAATTCCTGGAGGAAGACAACCTCAGACATGTATTGATCACATCCGTTGAATCCCCTGCAATAGCGGCTCAATGGAATAACAAGGCACAGGCTATGGTGGAAGGACTTGGAATAGGCATCCCAATCAATACCAGTTCGGATCCCAGGCACGGCTTGTCATCCTACGCGGAATTCAACGTCACCGGTGCAGACATTTCAATCTGGCCCGAGACGCTTGGTCTCGCTGCAACCTTTGACCCGGAAGTGATGAAACAATTTGGAGACATTGCTTCAAAAGAGTACAGGGCGCTGGGAATCACAACGGCTCTCTCACCGCAAATCGATCTCGCCACCGAACCCCGGTGGTACCGATATTCGGGTACCATGGGAGAGGATTCCGACCTGACCACAGACATGGCAAAAGCTTATGTTGACGGTTTTCAGACTACAGAGAATTCTGGAACGCACGGATGGGGCAATCAAAGTGTCAATACCATGGTTAAGCACTGGCCCGGTGGGGGATCAGGCGAAGGTGGGCGTGATGCTCACTTTGGTTATGGTGCCTATGCTGTTTATCCGGGAAAGAATTTCAAGGAGCACCTCAAGCCCTTTATCGAAGGTGCCCTGAAACTCGATGGCGGAACCGGGATGGCGTCCGCAATCATGCCTTATTACACGATTTCTTTTGGGATTGACACTGTGAACGGTGAGAACGTGGGCAATGCTTTCAACAAATACCTTATTACTGATCTGCTTCGCGAAACCTACGGTTATGATGGTGTGGTCTGCACTGATTGGCTCGTTACAGGTGATGCCAATTCAATTGTGCAGTTCCAGGGTAAGAGTTGGGGAGTCGAGAACATGACCGTGGCCGAGAGGCACTACAAAGCACTGGAGGCGGGAGTCGATCAGTTCGGTGGCAACAACGAAAAGGGTCCTGTACTCGAGGCCTACCAAATGGGGATCAAAGAGCATGGAGAGGAGCATATGCGCAAACGATTTGAAACCTCGGCAGTGAGACTTTTGATGAACAGCTTTAGGACGGGCTTGTTTGAGAACCCTTACCTCGATGTTGCTGAAACGGAGAAAACCGTGGGTAGCCAGGAATTCCGCGATGCTGGTTACGAGGCGCAGCTCAAATCTGTTGTCATGCTGAAGAATTCACAAGGCACCTTGCCGCTAGAACAGAAAAAGAAAGTCTATATCCCTCAACGCTACATTCCAGAAGGAAGAAACTGGTTTGGCAGGCCAACTCCAGAGATGACCGTTTTCCCAATCGACCCTGAAGTTGTCAAAGCCTACTATGAGGTGGTGGAAACCCCGGCCGAGGCGGACTTTGCCCTGGTGGGCATTGAAAGCCCAAACGGAGGCGTAGGGTATGACACAAAGGACCTTGAAAATGGAGGAAACGGCTATGTTCCCATCAGCTTGCAATACGGGGAATACGAAGCATCAGACGCCCGGGAAGTGAGCCTGGCTGGTGGCAGCCCCCTGGAAGACTTCACCAATCGAAGCTATAAAGGAAAAACAGTCTCTACCTTCAACAATAACGATATGAAAATGGTCTTGGACGCGAAAGAGAAAATGGGAGATAAACCGGTCATCGTAGTGATCAAGGTCTCGAATCCCATGGTATTCTCGGAAATTGAACCCAGTGCGTCGTCCATATTGATTCATATGGGTGTTCAGGATGAAGCTTTGATGGATATAATTTCAGGGAAATCAGAACCTTCCGCCCTCCTGCCCTTTCAAATGCCGGCAGACATGAAAACCGTGGAGAAACAATTTGAAGATGTACCGCGAGACATTAACCCATATACAGACAAAGAAGGAAATTCCTACGATTTTGCCTACGGACTGAACTGGAATGGGGTTATTGACGATGACCGGGTGAAGAAATACAAATAGCAATTCGCCAACGTAACTTGAAAGCTGACTCAGAGTCATAAAAAAAGCCCTTCTCACCGAAGGGCTTTTTCTGTGCGGGCGGAGGGACTCGAACCCACACACCTCGCGGCACTAGATCCTAAATCTAGCGTGTCTACCAATTTCACCACGCCCGCTTAAAATAGGACTGCAAATATAATAAGCAAATCCACACATCGGCAACCAAAACTGATTTTTTTTAATACGTGTCCTTGATCCAGGGATAAGGCTCGCGTGTCTTCCACTTTCCTCCCGTGAAATCCG
>CBDUAY010000219.1:0-3444 GCA_965365245.1 uncultured Flavobacteriaceae bacterium
TGGAAAAAACGAACATTGATGTCTTTTCTATCGACTACCGTCATCAGGGTTTCCGCAATTGGCTTGACGGCAAAGATCACACCGCCAGGAATGGCAAAAACGATTTCTGTATTCTTTCGAATGCCAAATCTTCGGAAGTGATCGTCGGCCAGGTACATGATTTTCTGAGGGGCTCCTCCGCATTTAATGGGCGTTGTGGGCATTGCGAACAATGCTGTACCTCCTCTGAAGCCCTTAATTGTCTCCCAGGTATATTTCGGGTCCGTGTAATTACTGCAAACCACTCCTTTGTCCATGGCTTCCTGCAGCCCCTCAACCAGCTCAGGGGCCATTCGAAGCCCCGGGCAAACCACCAGGTATTCATAGGAAAGGTTTTGGCCTTTATCGGTTTTAAGGCTGTTCTTTTCGGGTTCGAATTCCGTAACGGATTCTTGTATCCACTTTACCCCATTGGGAATGAGGGTTGACATTTTTCGAGCGGTCTTGTCAAAATTGTAGGTATTGGCTCCGACAAGTGTCCATGCCGGTTGGTAGTAATGAGTGTCAGCCGGATCGATGAGCCCGATGTCAAGTTTTGGATCTATACTTTTCAGTTGGGCGGCCACCATGATACCCGCAGTACCACCCCCCACAATCAGGATTTGATAGTTCGATTTCATTGTTTTAAAAAATATTTTGCTTAGAGTACAGGAAGTTAGGGATAATTGTCTAGAATTGCCAATCAGGAACTAATTATTCTACCCCTTCCTGGTTCATTATCAAAGCCCGAATGAACGCCTATGTCACTTTTCCAGCTTGGGGAAGGAAATGCTCCAAATTCCTCTTAAATCTCCTTCGCGGTATCCCACCGCCAGATCCTCCGGGTATTTGACCTTGAGAATGGAGTCAATGGGTGAAGAAATCTGCTGCTTGGGAGTTCCGTGACACATGAGGCATTTTTGCTCGACACGAATCGGAGCGTAATAGTTTGGTTTGCCGTAAGGATCAAGACTGACCAGGGGGTTAAGTGTTTTTCCTTCACTCAATTTGTCTTCGTAATAATGGAGCACCTTCAATTCTTCTTCATTGGGAAGATTCTCGGGATTTCTGATTTTGAGTGAAGTTCTTTTGATTTCAACGTCATGATAAGCGGCCATCTTTTTGGTGATGGGAAGAGCGGACTGATTGCAGAAGCCGATTGCCTCCAGCGGCCCGCCTTCTTTCATTTTTGACATTAGGGTTCCGGACAGTTTCTCAGAGGCAGACTTGACAATCTGATCACCCTGTTCCCTGTATTGCCTTATTTCTTTTTCAGATAAAGAAGGCTCACATGAGCTCAGAACCAGAATCAAAAAAACGATGGAGAATGCTGCTTTCAAAATCGAAAACTAGTTTAAAATCGTCATTTTACAACTTTCATACCACTTCTTTCCCAGTTCTGGATGCCACCTTTGAGATCGTAAACCTCTTCAAAGCCCATTTCACGGAGCATATTCGCAGCTTTGGCACTTCTTCCGCCCACTTTGCAGTAAACATATACGGGTTGGCTCTTATCCAGTTTTCCGACCTCTTCCTTGAAGGATTTGTCGGCAATGTTGATATTCACTGAATTCTCCAAATGTCCCTGCTCAAATTCACCGGGAGTTCTAACATCAATCAGAACGACGTCATTTTGTTTAAGAGAAAGTTCCTTGGGCGTTACGAGAGAGGAATCATTCTTGGACGCTTTGTCACAGGAGCCCGAAAGCAGGGCAATGAAAAACACCAGGAATAGAGTATTTACAATTCGTTTCATGAAAATGCAGTTAATCGTTGTTCAATTATACAAAAAAAGGGAGCACAAGGCTCCCCAATTAACACTATTTAAATTTAAACTACAACAAGGTTGTTGGACAAACATAATCAGTAAGTGGAGCCTCAGCCGCCTTAATATCCGCAAAACCTCCGCGCACATCTGTCACGTTCTTAACTCCGTTGGCTTGAAAGATAGAAGCAGCAACGAGTGAACGATATCCACTGGCACAATGCAGGGTGTATTCCTTGTTCGGGTCAATCTCTGCAAAGCTATCGTGGATGAAATCAAGCGGGAAGTTTTCAACTCCAACTACATGCTCCGAAAGATACTCGGATTCTTTTCGCACATCCAATGGATTTGCCAGCGATCCTTTTGCCAATTTTTCGACAAATTCATGTCCGGAGATTGAACCAATCTTATCTACTTCATAACCGTGGTCAATCCAATTCTTGATACCTCCGAAGAGATAGCCAAGCGTATTGTCGTATCCTACTCTTGAGAATCGAGTGGCAATCTCATTGACACGGGTTTCATCTTCGGCGATGAAAATAATTTTTTGATTGATGTCTTTGATCAGTGCTCCTACCCAGGGGGCAAAAGTTCCGTCAAGCCCGATATACCATGCTCCGGGTACCGTTCCTTCCTCGGTGTAAGTTTCTTTCGACCTTGTGTCTACAACAAGAATATCTTTTTGAAGGCTCATTTCGTGGAAAGTAGCCGCGTCCAGCGGAGTGGTTCCCTTGTGTATGACCTCGTCTATATTCTTATTGATCGATTTGTTCATCCTCACGTTGTTCGGGAAGTACTGTGGTGGTGGCTTCAAACCTGTAGTCACCTCTTTGATGAATTCCTCTTTGGTCATATCCGCTCTCAGGGCGTAATTCGTTTTCTTTTGGTTGCCCAAAGTGTCAAATGTTTCGGAACTCATGTTCTTTCCACAAGCAGATCCTGCACCGTGATTCGGATAGACTATAATGTCATCAGGTAATGTCATGATCTTGTTTCTCAAGGAATCGAACAGATGACCGGCGAGATCCGCCTGGGTCATGTCTGTTTTGACAGCCAGATCCGGACGACCTACATCTCCGATAAACAAGCAATCTCCTGTACATACATAAGGGGTGTTGCCATTTTCATCCGTGATCAGATAAGATGACGACTCCATGGTGTGACCCGGAGTGTGCAAAAGTGTGATCTTTCCTTTACCAAGAGGGAACTCTTCCCCGTCTTTTCCGTTGTAAATCTCATATTCTGCAGTTGCATTAGGCCCAAAAATGATTTTTGCCCCTGTCTTCTGGGCAAGATCGTATTGACCTGATACAAAATCCGCATGGAAATGCGTCAGAAATATATACTTGATTTTGGCGTTGTCTGCTTCCGCCATGCGAACGTAAGGCTCCGTTTCCCTCAAGGGATCGATGATTGCCGCTTCACCATCAGACTCAATGTAGTAAGCCATTTCGGCAAGACATCCTGTAAATAACTGTTCAACTTTCATATTATCAATGCTTTATTGTTTAGAATCAATCAAAGTTAGCAAAAGAGACCTGAAGAAATGTAACTTCTGTTACAAGCCCTTTTGCCGGAGTTGCGTAGGAGACAGGAAGATACGAAATTTTGGAAAGCAATCAAAGAAAACCGACTGGATTCAGAAATTAGCGATTTGCCTG
>CBDUAY010000220.1:0-3413 GCA_965365245.1 uncultured Flavobacteriaceae bacterium
AAGGAAAATCGAATCTTTCCTGTGTGTGCCCATCATTTTTGAAAATCATTTTTTCCAAAACCTGGATTACTGGATAAAATGAGCTATTTCTGTGATTCGAAGAGCAGTAAATTTCAGTAATCCATGCGGCAGGTGTCTTTGCGACATGGGCTTTTATACTCATTAAGAGCCGCGACTTACCAATTCCTCCTTCTCCAATCACATGTACTGTATTCGGAGTACCTGAAGAGCTATCTAGCCAAAGCTCTTTTATCGTTTCCAGCTCTTTCTCCCTACCCATAAAGGGAGTCAAGTTTTCAAAATAAGTGTCAAGTCGGTTGCGTGCCGAGCTCTCATGAATGATTTTATGAATTTGTATAGGTTTACTCACGCCTCTGAGGTCGTGTTTCCCGTAATCTTCCGTTTCAAAATATCCACGGGTCAAATTATGCGTTGCCTCGCTCACTACAACTTCATTGGGATTGGCAATTGATTGAATCCTGGAAGCCAGGTTGGTTGCATGCCCCACAATGGAGTTCGATTCCAAGGTGAAACTGCTACTCATATCACCTACCACAACCATTCCGGTATGAATTCCAACGCGGACCTCAATACTCAGGCCCAGTTCCTTTTCTAGCTCCGTATTGAGAGTTTTGAGTCCCTCAACTATACCCAAACCGGCCTGAATCGCTTTTTGCGCATCATCACCGTGGGCATTGGGATATCCAAAGTAAGCAAGTATGCCATCCCCAAGAAATTTAGCGAGATAACCTCCGTAAAACGAAATGACCCTGTTGCAACTGACCTGGTATTTGTGAAGTAAAATTTGAAGATCCTCTATATCGATTTTCTCCGACAAGGAGGTGGAGTCAACAATATCGGAGAACAAAATCGAGACTTGTCTTCTCTCTGCATAAGTAGAAGATTGAAACTGCGAGACTTGTTCTGCCTTAGCTTGACTAGTGAAGGAATGTCCGCACTGATTACAAAATCTGAGGTCCGGATCTTGGGCTGAACCGCATTCAGGGCATTGCATAAAAAGTTTGGATCCGCAGTGTCCGCAAAAGCGCGCACCTTCCTTGTTCGTTTTTGAACAATTCTTACATTCCATAGGTTTAATCGAAGATTTTTATTCAGCAGAAAAAGAGTCAATCCTGTACCAAAGGCCTCAGTCTAAAACCTGTATTATCATTTCCCCTTAATATTCGATTTCCTAAGATAAGGAAAAAATCATCGAGCTCGACCATAGGCGTCGATATCCTGAGGGATTGACGTTGCCTAATCTAAATAAGCTTCAACTTTTCGACAAACTGAGATTTGGAAATATCTGATCTACCCCTTCTATCTCGCGCAAAGCCTTTGAAGCCCGGTCTTTAATTCCTTTGCAGGGCAGATAAGGGTCTTTCATATCCATGGCGATGCGGGAAAGCTCAAGAGCGTATTCATTCTTTCCTACGGCCGCTGCGGCGATAGCCAGATTCGAGGGTGGAGCACTGTGCTGAGTATACATAGCCTCCAATTCTTTGTACATTTTCATTGCTTCTTCTTCCAATCCAAGCTCCATGTAAATAGCCATCATCAAATTCAGGTTCCATGCATGTCGATTCGACGAACTCAAGGCGAGTTGACCCTCATCCATTGCCTTATGATATTCACCGGCACATAAATAACAATAACTCAATGTGTAACGTGGGAGCATGGCATTCGGCTCCAGACCCACCGCATGCTTAGCCATTTCAATGGCTTCGTCTACCTCATTTGCAGATGCCAAAACGAGTCCAAAACAAGAATACGCGTAAGAAGACAGAGGGTCGTTTTCTATTGAGATCCTGGACTGTTCGATTGCTTCCTCGAAACGTTCCTGCACATAAGTCAATAAGAACAGGGCGTACCACACCCTGGCCTGACCATTCAGAGGATTGATCGACAGGGCTTTCTTAAACTCTCTTTCGGCCCGCTTCGGATCCCTGTCATGAAGCAAGGCTATCAGGGCCTGGGTACAACTGGATTCGGCCAAATCTGGCCCGTATTTAACGGCATTTTGTGAAGCCGGTATGGCCTTTTCCCAACAAACGGCAGGAGAAAGATATCCGTGAAAACTGAGCATGACATATGTGTCTGCAAGTCCTGATGAAGCCAGGGCATAAGTAGGATCGATCGCAAGGGCCGACTCAAAACATCGAAGTGCCTCATACAATGCCATTCCTCGTTTATAGTAAAGTGATCTTCCTTTGCAATAGAGCTGAAAAGCCTCGACATCTCGCGTTTGCTCCCTGGTCTTGGGTGCCACAGTCTTTCCGAGCAGGGTAACCTGAAGCTGGTTGGCGATCTCGAGCCCGATCTCATCCTGAATCTGAAAAATGTCAACAAGATCGCGATCATACTTCTTGGACCAGAGATGGAAACCCGTTGAAACTTCGATCAATTGAGCCGTGATACGCACCCTTTTTCCGAATTTCCTGACGCTTCCCTCGAGGATATTGCCCACTCCGAGCTGACTTCCTATCAGTCGAAGGTCCTGGTTTTTTCCTTTGAAACTGAAGCACGAGGTTCTGCCGGCAACTTTTAATCCCGGCAACTGGACTATGGTATTGATGATTTCCTCAGATATGCCCTCACAGAAAAAGTCCTGCTCGGCATCGCTGCTCATGTTGACGAACGGAAGAACGGCTATCGAATTCTTATTGCGATTCAAAGACCCGAAAGCATTCTCTTGAAGCCGATCTTTTTGATCGCTTTCAAGCTTTTCGCAATCGACTTTTACGCTGTATATACGCACCGGCTGTTTTACGTGCTTTAAGGATTCTTCTTTGACGAATTCAACCTCAATCCCTTTTTTGTTTTGAATGTTTCGCTGAACCGAATCAGAAACCCATATGCCTCCAACAGGTGCAATCGACTGAATCCTGGAAGCGATATTCACACCGCTTCCAAATACGTCATCTCCCTGGTTGACTATTTCACCCTGGTGGATCCCGATTCTCAAATCCAAATGCTCTTCTTTCTCACAAGCACGCTGGATGTAACCAGCACAGTAAATGGCATCCGTCACGGTTTGAAAACTTGCCAGAATGCCATCTCCCATCTCTTTTAGAAACTTTCCCTGGCACTTTCTTATAATTTCACTGTGAATTGCCCGGTTTCGTTCAAGCATTTCGAAAGCAGCGTTCTCATCTTCATCCATCAAAGCGGTATACCCGACAATGTCGGTAAACATGATTGCGGCCAGGTGACGAGAGGTTTGATGCATAAGGTCTAATTTACTGAAAATTAATGAATACTGAGATTCTCTGTTGGATAATGCATCAAGACATGTGCAAATCTGAGGACATCCGGATCGCATTGCCATTGGTAACAAATCCCTCTGTTTTAGATGATTTTTTTCGTTAATAACTATCTTGATAACTAATAAGTGTCGGATAATCAGACGCGTA
>CBDUAY010000221.1:0-3382 GCA_965365245.1 uncultured Flavobacteriaceae bacterium
ATTGACCAGGGTCTCTCCCAGGCCTTTTGGCGTGACATCCTTCCAATTCTCACCATTGTCGGTCGTGATATAGACTTTGCCGTCGTCACTGCCGGTGTAGATGACTCCGGCCTCGTGAGGAGATTCGATCACATAGCTCAGGGTACCGTAATTCTCAGCCCCAACAGCTTCATTGGTGTAGGGCGCTCCCCCTTTGCCTTGCTTGCTGTCATCATTGTAAGTCAAATCGGGAGAAATCACTTCCCAGGTTAGGCCTTCATCTCGAGTTCTCAATAGGTACTGGGCTCCGTGATAATAGGTGTTTGGCTCGTGCTGCGATTTGATTATCGGAGCATTCCAGTTGAAGAGGTATTTCATGTCCCGGGCCGCCAGTCCCAAATAAAGGTTAGGTTCGATCATTACCTGCGTGCCTGAAGTCGATTTCACGTCTAGGAGCTCAATGGTTCCCAGGTAACTGCCACCCATTACTTTTTCAGGAGCATCCGGATCAAAGGCCAGGAATGCGCTTTCACCGCCTGCCGAAGCCGACCAGTGAGACTCACTGATTCCACTTGAGCCGATTCCTATGCTTGCGATTTTCACAGAGGTGTTGTCCTGCTGTCCTCCATAAACATTGTAAGGAAAGAGGTTGTCTGTCGCTACCCTGTAAAACTGTGCAGTCGGCATGTTGTCAAGACGCGAGAATTTCTTGCCACCGTCAAAAGTGACCTCTGAGCCACCGTCTCCGGTGATGAGCATGTTTTTCGAATTGCTTGGATTGATCCAAAGGTCGTGATAATCGCCGTGTGCCGTAGAGATCTCTTCCCAG
The DNA here is from genome assembly GCA_965365245.1 of uncultured Flavobacteriaceae bacterium. Taxonomy (GTDB): domain Bacteria; phylum Bacteroidota; class Bacteroidia; order Flavobacteriales; family Flavobacteriaceae; genus Lutimonas. Next base: position 809 of record CBDUAY010000221.1, read on the forward strand.
GTTTTGCCACCATCTATCGACCTGTACCAGTCTGCGCTCATAACATAAACCGTATTCTCATTGTTCGGATCCGGTGTAACCTCGATGTAATACCAGGCGCGCTGAATTAGCCTGTGGTCACTACTTACACGAGACCAGCTCTTGCCCGCATCTTTGGAAACGAACAATCCGCCTTTCTCTTTCTCCGAATCGCTCTCGATCAGGGCATAAACCAAATCAGAATTAGCCCTTGACACCGCAATCGCCATTTTACCCAGTTCCTTGGGCAGACCCTTGTGAATCTTTGACCAGGTCTCTCCTCCATCTGTCGATTTGTACAAACCGCTTCCAGGCCCTCCGCTGATAACCTGCCAGGGGGTTCTCATATGCTCCCACATTGCCGCATATAGCACCTCCGGATTGTGCATATCAATTGAAACCTCACTGGCTCCTGTCATATCATTGACGTAAAGAACTTTCTTCCAGGTTTTACCCCCGTCAATGGATTTATAGACCCCTCGCTCCTGCGTTTTGCCGTGAAGCGCTCCCTGTGCGGCTACCCAAACCACGTCTGGATCAGAAGGATGAATGACGATGCGTGAAATATGCAAAGTTTTCTCCAGGCCAACTCGCTTCCAGGTCTTGCCTGCGTCTGTTGATTTGTAAACCCCGTCCCCGTGGGAAGTCATAACTCCCCTTGGCGCGTGTTCTCCCATTCCTACGTATACCGTGTTTGGATGACTCTCAGATACGGAAACAGCACCTACAGAACTACTCTTGAAAAATCCATCCGAAACATTCTTCCAGTGATGCCCGGCATCCGTGGTCTTCCAGAGCCCTCCCCCGGTGGTGCCCATATAATAGGTCAAAGGATCTCCAACCACTCCGGAGCCTCCATTCGCCCGACCTCCCCTGAAGGGACCAATATTTCGGTACTTGGCGGGTTTCAACAAACTGTCCAATGACTGGGCATGACCCATGGCAAACGAAAGCGCCAGCAGGCATAACGTAAAGAGTGACTTCATAAAAACTGGATTATTAGTGTTTTTCTAAAGTCCAAAGAAAATAAAATAAATGGCCAATGCCTAGTCTTCCAACGAAACTTTCTCGAGCGATACGGCCATGGCTTCAGCATAGGTAAGGATCAAGACCTGCCCGATGCGCAATTTGGTCATGAACTCAGCATCCTCCATGGGAATCGAGACATAGTTTCCATTCGGGCCACTGACGGTTGCAAGCATCAAGGGCCTGTTCAAAGCTTCAATGGTCACAACGGCTTTTACGACTGCGCCTACTGCCCCTGCCGGTGCCATTTCTTCGGTGGCCTTACCCGCTTCAACGAGCATCTGAACGGGCTCAGCTTTCTCTTCTTCTGTAGGCTCCCGGAATTCAGCTTTTATATAAGTGTAATAGTCAAACTCAATGACGTCATCTACTTCAATTTCATCGAATCTTTCAACCTCCTCGCCCGCAGTCACGGTCATAAGTCCTCCATCCTTGCCCATGAGGGTAATCTCCCGGGTTTCCGGATTTATAGCTGTCACAGTTCCCATGACGGTGACCTGCTCCATTTTCTCTCTTGGTTCCCAAATGTTTTCCTTCTCTTGCGCGTTTACTGAAACTGCAATTAAAACAAGGGCCACAATGGTCAAAATTGTTTGTCGAAATGTTTTCATTTTTGATTTGGATTTAAAAGTTGAAAAAAAGTAGAGAATTACCTCAGCTACCAAAGTTAAACCTTGTTTTTGAATTGGCATTCAAAAACAAGGTCATTTAACCGTAAAAAATTAAGAATTAAAGTCGTCGGTTCTCTCCTTTTAGCTCGACGATAAAGGCGTCGGTAAAGCCCCGTTCACGCATTTCTTCCAAATGTGCCCGGGCCGCTGAGGCAGACTCAAACACACCCGAATAATACCGGTTCAAACCGTCATCATAGCGATGATTAAAAAGTGTCTTCAACTGACTGTACTTGTCAGTCTGAATCTTTCCTTTGAAAGCCCCTACCTGAACCGTGTAAACCTGGTCATCCGCGTAGAAGTTATAATTCATGTACATTCCGGAATTAGAGGCGTACATTCCGTTCTGATCTTTCAAAACCGGAGTACGATTGCGGGATCTGAAAACTATGGCATCTGTTTCCGGGTCTCGCAACAAGAATTCTGATCTGCGATTCAATTGGTGTTGTAAGCCATTGCATGGCTTGGCCTGCGTGCAGCGCTCCACAACCTGTGATTCGCCAAATCCCTTCCCAGTTACTCGCATGGGGTCTATACCTCGATCGGTCAGATAACTCACCGTTTGATTGGCGCGCATGTCAGAAAGCTTCTGATTGTATTTCTCCGTTCCACGAATGTCGGTATGGGCATTGACCTCAATCTTCATGTCGGGGTTCTCCCGGAGCCAGCTGAGCAGTTTGTCCAGCTCGATGCGGGCATCTTCCCGGATGGCGTATTTGTCAAAATCAAAGTAAATCGTATTGATATTGAACCCGTTTTGCTCGTTGATATCAACCACGTCAGATTCAGCATGGCCCGTGCGAACCCGATCCTGTTCAAAGGTAGTTGCCTCAATTGCTAAGGCGTCTGTCGCATTAGT
>CBDUAY010000222.1:0-3286 GCA_965365245.1 uncultured Flavobacteriaceae bacterium
TTTTTGACAGATTCAAAAACAGGATCATCACTCTCGTGAAAAACGATCAGTGATTTTTTGAACAGGACCATACTGAGGTGCTCACTCACAAGTTCCTGGCCTTCGTCGTAGTGAAGTAGTTTAAGAATTACTTTGATATAGCCGTCACCGATGCTCAGTGTTGGTCTCTGCGCGACGTTGACCAGATCTTCTATGTCTAAAAGTGTCATTTTGGATTGAACTCCAAGGTCCGTTATCTCACTCGTGTGATTCAGTCCATTGACAATAAACCAGTTCACCATGGCTGGATCTAATGCCGACAAGCATTCACTCGCAGTTTTGAGCTCAGTTTCCTTGATCGAGTCAGAATCGTATTGGATCAGGTCTATTCTAAGCTCACGATCATTTTTAAGACCCGTGTAAATCACTGATCCGGGCGCCAAACCCATTTTTTTGGATCGGCTGATGCGCCTTTGACGAGTAACAGCCATTTTATTTCTTCTCATTTCTGTCAGGGATCAGTAAAAATCAAAAATAAAGATAAGAATTTCATAAGGGATTGAAAGGATTGTATTTTTTTATGACTAAAAGCGTGCGTTTTAACTGTTTTAATAAATCCTTAAAAAAATTGCAGCCATGTTCAAGACCAAAAAAACAATCTTTCTTTTCATTCTGATTTTCTCTCATTTCATAGTTTCCGGACAGGGATGCAGTGATGCGGGTTTCTGCACCGTTGAGAGCTTTGCGCCACATTCGCACGATGACGAAGCCACCGACAAGAACCGTTTTAAGGCTGGGGTTTCGGTTGGAGCTGCCGACTATGATATCAATGTGTTTGGCACCTATTTCGAGTACAGTCGGTTCTTTAACGAAAAATTCTCTTTGGATGCAAAATTGACGACCTTGAGTCAATCGGGGAACGATATTTCAACCTTTGGTCTGTCTGACGTATTTGTCAACGGAAACTACAAGTTGGGAGAGAAAGCTTTATTCACCCTGGGTGCCAAAATACCCTTGTCAGATGCCAACAGGATGAAAGATGGTCTTTCTCTCCCTATGGACTATCAATCAAGTTTGGGAACCTTTGATTTGGTCGCCGGATTTGGCTACACCGTTGGAAGGGTTCAGCTCGTAGCTGCAATTCAGCAGCCGCTGACTCAGAACAACAACAGCTTCCTCGCAGAGGAGTACCCTTTTGACTCACGCTTGCGCGATTTCCAGTCGACCAATGAGTTTCAAAGAAGCGGTGATGTCTTATTGCGAGCCTCCTATCCGTTCAATCTTGGTCAGAAGCTGAAGGTCATTCCAAGTTTGTTGCCGATTTACCACCTTGCCAATGACAAGTTCACCGACATCGATGGGATAGTGCAGGAAATCGAAGGGTCTGAGGGCCTGACTTTGAACTGGAACGTATACCTCGATTACCCAATAAATGACACCCAAAACCTTCAATTGATACTTGGTGCTCCATTTATCGTTCGTGATGCTCGACCTGATGGTCTCACTCGTAGCTTCGTCGCCAGCATTGACTATCGTATCAGCTTTTAAAAGTTTTAAAAGTGTGTTTTTCTCATTATCTTTTCGGAAGAAATTATTTTAAACGAGAAGAACTTCAATGAGAGAATTCACCCCCGACACCTTCAAGGTAAATGCCCCTGTGCGACTGAGTGAGCGCCCCACCAGGTTAAATCTGGATTCAGATCAGGAAAACATTGAGAAAAAACTAAAAAAGATTCGAAAGAAGCTCGGAAAGTTCCAGGACACCCAGTATGCCCATGGCAAATACGGGGTGCTCATTTGCCTTCAAGGAATGGATACCTCCGGCAAGGACAGCCTCATTCGGGAAGTCTTCAAAGACTTCAACTCAAGAGGAGTTGTGGTTCACAGCTTTAAGGTTCCCACAGAACGTGAATTAAAACACGATTATTTGTGGCGTCATTACATCGCCCTTCCCGAAAGGGGCAAATTCAGCATCTTTAACCGGACTCACTATGAGAATGTATTGGTGACTCGTGTTCATTCTGAGTATTTGCTTGGAGAAAACCTCCCTGATGTTAATTCTGTCGATGATGTCACGCCTGAGTTTTGGGAGAAGCGATTCGAACAGATTAGAAACTTTGAAAAGCACCTCAGTGAGAATGGCACGATCATTTTCAAATTCTACCTTCATTTGTCAAAAGAAGAGCAAAAGAATCGCCTTTTGCGCCGACTTGAAAAGGAGAACAAACACTGGAAGTTCTCACCTGGTGACCTAAAAGAAAGGGCATTGTGGTCAAAGTATCGGGAATGCTACGAGGAGGCCATCAACAAGACCTCTCTTGATCACGCACCCTGGTTCGTGGTGCCTGCTGATGACAAGCCAACAGCCCGCTATATTGTCGCGAAAACCATTTACGATGTTTTGACGAAATATTCGGACATCCATGAGCCCGATCTCGATCCTGAGGTAAAAGCCAATTTGCAGGAGTATATTGAAATCCTGAAGAGTGAATGATACAAATCATTCGGCAACACGTTTAAGATCAAGGTGTTGAAAGTCAAAACTAAAATCAATGTTGGGTGATATCCCCTTCATTTTAACAGATACGGCCTGACCTTCTTCATTGAGCTGGAACATTGCAAATGCATCGCAGGGCATATCCTGGTACTCCCATTTGACAGCAAAGGTATTTGCCTTATAATAAAACATTTCACCATTCAACTTTGGTGATCTGAGAGACGTAAACCAAAGTTTGTCACCCTTCATTTCGATCTTGACGTCTCCAAACCAATTATCTCTGTACGTGCCCAAATAGTTGTTCGCATCAATTTGATCAAGCCTGGTTTTCATTGCGATATCCCAGACGGTGTTTACAATCGAATCTCCCTGACTTTCACGCGCTTGAATTCTTCCCTTCATGATGCTGATCCAATCCGTCGGTTCTGCACCGATAAGAAGATCAGTAATGCTGGCGCGCAAGGTCCAAAAATTATATCCTCCCGGATCAGAGTTTGTCAAAACAACTGCCGCAGCATTGAGCTCGGGGATCAACAAGGTGCTGGAGAGCATTCCGGGCAATCCACCTGTGTGCTCCAGTGTGACATAGCCATTTTTATCTTGTATGAACCAACCGAGACCATAGGATGAAAAATGAGATTTTACATTGCCTTCCGGTCTCGGGTTGAAACTCATATTTGTATAGGGCTGCCACATCGTGCTCTGGCTCTGCTCATTGAAGATCTGATTGGAAAGATCTTCACCATATTTACCCTGATTTAATTGAAGCAAGAGCCATAGGCTCATGTCATTGACGTTGGAATAGATGCC
>CBDUAY010000223.1:0-3281 GCA_965365245.1 uncultured Flavobacteriaceae bacterium
ACGAAAAGGTTTACTTAAATTTTCACTGTCAAAATCAAAAATTCCTATCTTACAGTTCGAAAAGCGATTTTTAATTTTTTAATCTATTCGACATGAAAAAAAACATGGGGTCTGCTGACCGAATCATTCGCATACTGGCGGCTGTAATCATTGCAACACTTTATTACGGAGGATTTATTTCGGGAACCCTGGGCATCGTGCTTCTGGTCGTTGCCGTTGTTTTTGCCATAACCAGTTTTGTCAGTTTCTGTCCGGCCTATTTGCCTTTCGGGATAAATACCTGTGCTACAAAGGAAAAAGAATGAGGAAATACTTTTTTTCGTTTCGGACAAATTTCTTTGGGAAATGAAACATGACAAGATAGTGGTTGGGAGCGAGGAGTGGTGTGCCTTGCCTCAATTGAATATACCAGCAATCAAAGTACGGGTTGATTCAGGAGCCAAGACTTCGGCGCTTCATGCCGTGAACATAGTCCCCTTCAAAAGGGATGGCGATGTATGGGTGAGCTACGAGGTCCATCCCCTTCAACGAAATGGCAAGACCACCGTCCATTGTGAATCACTGGTTATAGACAAGAGAAAGATAAGGAGCACAAGCGGTCTTGTTGAGATGCGCTACGTAGTTAGGACCTTGGTTGAGCTGGCAGGTTCCAGCTGGAACATCGAAGTCACCCTAACGAACCGGGATTCCATGGGTTACCGTATGCTGTTTGGCAGACAGGCCATGGCCGGAAAGTTACTCGTGGACCCAGAAGCCTCATGCCTAGAGGGCGAGCCTTCCGATGAGGAGCTCAAGAAATTCTACCGATTCCAACAGCTCAAGTCAACGGGCTTAAAGATCGGACTTCTCGCGAGCAATCCTGACCTGTACAGCAATCGCCGAATCATGGAAGCAGGAGAGGAGCGTGGGCATAGCATGGAGTTTCTAAATATCAAGGATTGCTACATAAAGCTGGACGGTAAAAATCCAGAGATGCACTATAGGGGAGGGAGGATATTGAACGACTTCGATGCCATTATTCCGAGAATACGACCCAGCATCACATTCTACGGATGCGCTCTGACAAGGCATTTTGAGGCCATTGGAGTTTACACTCAGAATTCCGCGGCTGCCATTACCCAGTCAAGAGACAAGCTCTATTCGTTGCAGCTGCTAATCAACAACGGTCTGCCGATACCGACTACTGGTTTTGCCAATTCACCCTTAGACACGAATGACTTGATTCGCATGGTGGGTGGAGCACCACTGATCGTAAAGCTTTTGGAAGGCACACAAGGAAGAGGAGTTGTGCTAGCTGAAACCAAAAAAGCGGCTGAGAGTCTCATTAATGCATTCAAAAGTCTCAGGGCGAACATTTTGGTCCAGGAATTCATCAAAGAAGCCAACGGGAAGGACATACGCTGCTTCGTGATCAACGGGAAAGTGGTTGCCAGTATGATGCGCACGGCATCTCCGGGGGAGTTCAGGGCCAATATCCATATGGGTGGGACAGCCTCCATGGTCAAGATCACCCCCGAGGAGAGAAAGATAGCAGCTCTCGCAGCGAAAACGATGAATTTAAAAGTCGCCGGAGTCGACATCATTCGAGGATCACAGGGCCCGTTGCTATTGGAAGTGAACTCTTCACCAGGTCTGGAGGGTATTGAAAATGCATCGGGCAAGGACATCGCCGGTATGATGATCGATGAGATTCAAAAAAAACTGACCAGGAAAGCCATTCACAAATAGTCGCTGCCAATATCATTTTTGGACCCGGAATTTGAAGACGGTTTCAGATCGATAGGTTTGCCCGGGCTCCAGAACGACCGTTGGAAAAGCAGGTTGATTCGGGGAGTCGGGGTGATGCTGAGTCTCCAGGCAAAATCCGGATCGCCTGGCGTATGTTCCTCCTCCTTTCGCGGGGAGGGTTCCATCCAGGAAATTTCCGGTGTACAATTGCATCCCTGGTTCGGTTGAGAACACTTCGAGAAATCTTCCTGTTTCCGGATGCAGGACAGAAGCCACCTTTCGGATTTTCGAGTTGTAGTCTTTCAGAACCCAGCTGTGATCGTATCCTTTCCCAATAGCGATCTGTTCGTGGGAATCCTCGATGTCCCTTCCTATTTGTTTGGGGCTGTTAAAATTGAAGGGGGTACCCGCGACTGATGCGTACTCGCCGTAGGGAATCAACTCCTTGTTGACCGGGACAAATTCATCCGCAGAAATGAAGAGCTTGTGATCCAGGATCGTTTTTGAAAAGTCACCGGACAGGTTGAAATACGCGTGCTGAGTCAGGTTCACAACGGTTTTCTTGTCTGTAGTTGCCCGATAAGTGACCTGGAGCTCATTGTTGTCGGTCAAGGTGTACGTAACATTGCAGACCAGGTTTCCAGGATACCCTTCTTCCATGTCCTTGCTTGTGTAGCTTAGCTCCAAAGATACCCTGTCTGCAAACTCGATTGGGTTTGCGTTCCATATCACTTTGTCAAAGCCTTTGGTTCCACCGTGGATATGATTGTTGCCGTTGTTTTGAACTAGACGGTATTCTTGGCCGTCCAGAGAAAATTTTCCTCCTGCAATCCGGTTGGCGTAACGTCCGACAAGGGCACCAAAATAGGGGTTTCGGGTTTCGTAATCGGCCAGGTTCTCAAAACCCAGAACGACATCCTCAAAATTGCCGTCTTTATCGGGCGCCAACAGCGAGGTGATGATGCCACCATAATCCAGAATTCCCACCTTCATTCCCTTACTGTTTGTCAGTGTGAAGAGGTGCACCTCTTCGTCGGAGCTTAGTTTTCCATATTTTGATTTTTCAATGGACAGCTTTTGGGAATTGGCTAAACCGGAAGCTAGAAGGAGAACAAGCAAAAGGATGTTCTTCCTTGGTGTGAAAGTTTGAAGACCGTGCATGATCAATCTTGTTTTTTGTTGTTACCAAAAGACTTGTCCGGGTAGGCAGGTACAGGAGGCACTTCTCTTGGGTCTTCTTTAATCTTCTTTTTTAACAGCTCGATCGCAGTGTCCAGCTGCCTGTCCTTTCCGTTAAAGGTCTCGTGAGGAAGGTTGTCGACTTCGATGTCAGGAACGAAGCCGTGGCCTTCGATGATCCAGTCGCCTTGTTCGCTGTACACGCCGATCATGGGAGCACGAGCCAGACCATTGTCGCTGAGTCTGTTGTTGCTGTTGAGCCAGATCTCACCGCCCCAGGTTCTCACGCCTATGGTCGTACCCAGGCCTAGTTTTTTGAATCCGTCCGCGAAGGCCTCACCATCCGAATAGGTATTCTCATTGACCAGTACCAC
>CBDUAY010000224.1:0-3265 GCA_965365245.1 uncultured Flavobacteriaceae bacterium
GAGGCGTTCTAACACAAAATCCTGGTTACTAATCAGGTTATTGTTTAAGAGTTTTAACAAAAAAAGAGCATTTTCGAATGCTCTTTTTTTTTATGCCTTTCACTCAAATTGTTACCTTTAGCCACTAAAAATTGAGCATGAAAACCCGTGAACTTTTAGTGCCCTTTCTCTTTGTTTTAATCCTTGGTTCCTGCCAGGTTCAAGATCCTGATAAAGCAACCGGCGAAACGGTCAAAATTTTCGAAACCGTGACGTCTGAGGCTTCAGGATTGAACTTTTCAAATAATCTGACTGAGAATGATTCGCTCAATTACCTGACCTATGCCTACATGTACATGGGTGGCGGTGTCGCTGCCGGAGACATCAACAATGACGGGCTTGTAGACCTCTATTTTACTGGCAATATGGTGCCGAACAAACTATACCTCAACAAAGGGAACTTACAATTTGAGGATATCTCTGTTTCTGCCGGTGTGGCAGGAGACGATCGCTGGTTCACCGGGGTTACCATGGCGGACGCAAACGGCGATGGCTACTTGGATATCTATTGCTCCGTCGGAGGTAAATTCGATAAAAAAGAAAATTTGCTTTTTATCAACAATAGGGATGAAACCTTTTCTGAAAAAGCAGAGGAATACGGTGTCGCAGATGCCGGCAACAGCGTGCAGTCAACTTTCTTTGACTACGATCTGGACGGGGATCTCGACCTCTATGTCGGGAACTATCCGCCGACCAACTTCACCGCACCCAACACCTATTATGGCTTTAAAATGGCCAATACCAGTGATATTGAAACCGACAACCTGTATCGCAATGAAGGGAATACCTTTTCAAAAGTCACCGACGAGGCAGGCATAAGATCCTTCGGTTTGACCAACAGCGTTACTGTTGGAGATCTCAATTCTGACGGTTGGCCCGATCTGTACATCTCAAATGATTTCAAGGTTCCGGATTACCTTTGGATAAACAACCAGGACGGCACCTTCAGCGAGCATATGCGCGAGCTTACGGATCAAATCGCCCTTTACGGTATGGGAGTTGACATTGCAGACATCAACAATGATGGCCTTCTCGACATCATCCAGATGGACATGACTCCAGGAGACAATAGAAGGTCAAAGGCGAATATGGCCGGTATGAATCCGGACCTGTTCTGGGGTACGGTCAACGCCGGATTCCACTATCAGTACATGCACAATCAATTGCAGCTCAACAATGGAAACCTGCAGGATTCCCTGCCTGTTTTCAGCAATGTGGCGCGTTTAGCGGGTGTTGCCACCACCGACTGGAGTTGGGGACCCCTGATCGTTGATCTTGACAATGACGGTTGGAAGGACATTTTCATCTCCAACGGAACAAGAAGGGAGATCAACAATAAGGACTACTTCAACGACTTGGCCAAACAACGCCTGACAAAAGAAATGCTGCTGGAAAAGAGCCTTGGGATCCCTGAAGAGAAAATTGACAATTTCGTTTTCAAAAACAACGGTGACCTCACCTTCGAAAAAATGAATGAAGCATGGGGACTCACATTTGAAGGCTGGTCGAATGGCTGCCTCTACGCCGATCTCGACAACGATGGCGACCTGGAAATTGTAATTAATAACATTGATGACAAAGCCTCTCTCTTTGAGAATCACAGCTCCGAAAACAACAATTACCTGTCCTTGTCCTTTGAGGGTACGGAAAACAATAAAAATGGCCTTGGAGTGAAAGTCATCCTCAAGGCAAACGGAATGGAACAGTTCCAGGAAATGACCCTTACAAGAGGATTTCAGTCTTCGGTGGACCCCAGGTTGCATTTCGGTTTGGGAAAAGCCGATAAGGTCGAAGAGCTCGCCGTCACCTGGCCGGATGGTAAAGTTCAGGAATTCAACAATTTGGATGCCAACCAGTTCCTGACTGTAAACTATGCTGATGCGACCGAGCCAGATGAGGGGATCCAAAGCGAATCCGTGGAGAAGCTCTTTCTGACGGTCAACGATCCAGAAATTGTAGCGAGGCACAAGCATGTGGAGAACGTCTATGACGATTTTGAGGACCAGGTTTTATTGCCTCACAGGACCTCAAGCTTTGGACCCGGCGTTTCAGTGGGTGATCTCAACGGGGATGGACTCGAAGATTTTGTGGTCGGGGGTGCGAAAAACAACCAGACCGGCATATATTTTCAAAAAGATAATGGCTTCGAGAAACAGGATATCGATGACATCGCCTATGACAGCGATTTTGAAGACCTCGGCAGCCTGATCTTCGATGCCGATGGCGATGGAGACAACGACCTCTACATAGTCAGTGGAGGCAGCGAGGTTTCAGCAGGGTCAGAACAGCTCCAGGACAGGCTGTACGTGAACGATGGCATGGGAAATTTCAAACGCTCTGCCTCTGCCCTTCCGGAAATGCTCACAAGTGGCTCGCGGGTTAAGGCGCACGATTTCGACAAAGATGGCGATCTCGATCTCTTTGTCGGCGGACGATTGACGCCAAAAGACTACCCCTTGCCCACCGATAGCTATATCCTTGAAAATGTCAGTGAAAAGGGAAAACCGGCTTTTAAAGATGCAACAAACGAAATAGCCCCTGCACTCTCTAATATAGGCATGGTCACGGATGCCTCCTGGACCGACTACGACCAGGACGGCTGGGTCGATCTGGTCGTCGTGGGGGAATGGATGCCCATCACGATCCTGAGAAACAACAGGGGCAGCTTCGAGGATATCACCAAAAAGCTGGATCTTGACAAATCCAATGGCTGGTGGTTCTCAATAGCTGAAGGTGATTTCGACAAGGACGGGGACACTGACTTCGTGCTGGGCAACCTGGGCTTGAATTACAAATACCAGGCCAGTGAAGACGAAACCTTTGACATCTATCTCAACGATTTCGACAAAAACGACAAAAACGACATCGTGCTGAGTTATTACGATGAAGGTGAGAAATTCCCAGTTCGTGGCAGACAGTGCTCATCTGAGCAAATTCCGGCAATCAAGAAAAAATTCAAGGATTACGATGCTTTTGCCGTAGCGACTCTTGAAGACGTTTACACCAAAAAGGACCTCGAGCGTTCGCTTCACTACCAGGTTCGCTCATTTGCCAGCATTTACCTGGAAAACCGGGATGGTGAGTTTGTAATGCATAAATTGCCGAATGCGGCGCAGGTTTCCAGCGTGAACCAGATAGTTCCGAAAGACGTAGACAGCGACGGAAATCTCGATGTGATCCTGGCGGGCAACCTCTATGGTTCTGAAGTTGAAACCCCGAGAAATGA
>CBDUAY010000225.1:0-3227 GCA_965365245.1 uncultured Flavobacteriaceae bacterium
AGACAATTGCCGAAACCAAGACATTTGGCCAATCGAGATTACTTCAAATAGGTAGAAAGCAGCCTGTGAAAATGATGAACGCCTTTTTCCCGTTTGGGTGAGAATCGGCCTCCTCGGTAGAAGGAAGATCGGATGCCTCTCTGGACATTTTCTACAACGAATTCATCTTCCCTTTCGACTTTTTCCAAATCGGTTCCCGCGCCTTTGCCCAGTTTGGTGGGATCATAAACATAGCTCAGGAAGGAAACCTTGGTTCGATTCAAGTCCAGAGGACGAACGATGTTGACCGATAAGCCCCAGGGGTAAAAATTGAACATCATGTTTGGAAATACCCAATAGTAATAAGCAGCGACACTTTTTCCTTCGTCTACGTGTCCGGATGGCAGATTAAAGGTCTCTGTTCCCTCATCGGCATAGCCTATCTGCAGGTTGCAATGCTCGTAAATTTCTGTTGTGTAACTGCCGTAATCCAGGACTTTGTTGAGCCCCTCGTGCACGAACGGAACGTGAAAACCTTCGAGGTAGTTGTCGCAGTAAAGGGCCCAGTGGGCGTGAACGAGGTAGTCCTTGGACAGGGATTCGTCGAATGCGAACTGTTCGAGTGGGAGAAACCCGACGCGCTCGTTCATGATGTCGAGTACTTCCTGGAAGTCAAAGGCAGGATTCAACCCGGCGAAAAGCCACGGACCCCATTTCCTAAGTGGGAAGGCATACAGATCCTCGCAAGCACGAGGAAATTCTTCCGCTTCTGCAAATTCGGGCATATACTCAAACTTGCCGTCAAGCCCAAACCTACGCCCGTGGTACATACAGGTCAGCTTCTTTGCCTTACCCGCCCCCAGGCTCACAAGGTTGGCGCGATGGGTGCATACGTTACTGAGACAGTGCAGCGCACCGTCTTTGTCACTGGTCAGCACCATGGGTTCGGTCAGGTAATTGTCCAACAGCACAAAGGGGTAGACTGACCCAGGCAATTTCACGAGGTTCTCGTCACCTATGAATTGCCAGGTCCTCAGAAATATGTTTTCCCTAATAGCTTCAAACACTTCCGAATCCCTGTAAAAAGAGGCAGGAAGAGTTTCTGCTTTGCGAATATCCGATTCGACATGAAATTTTTCACCCATAAGACATCCTGATTTATTTGTCGTATAATTGTGATTAAATGTATGAATTTTCTACATGACCGAACCCAATTTTCATGAAGTCAAATAAACAGCAAGTAGGATTGATCACGGCGACATCTCTTGTTGTCGGAAACATGATAGGTGCGGCGATCTACGTTCTTCCGGCCACCCTTGCAGGATACGGAAGCATAAGCATCCTGGCCTGGGTGTTGACCGCGCTGGGATCCCTGGTGCTCGCTAAGATCTTCGGCAATTTCAGTAAGATAATTGTTCAAAAAAGCGGGGGCCCGTACATCTACACAAAAGAGGGTTTCGGTGATTTTATAGCTTTTCTCATGGCCTGGGGATACTGGATTTCTATTTGGGTGGGGAACGCCGCGATAGCCATTGGCGTGGTCAGCGCACTGAGCTTCTTTATCCCGGTTTTGGAAACTAATGCTGTTTATTCGGTACTTACCGGTCTGGGGCTGATCTGGTTCCTTACCTGGATGAACTCAAAGGGAATCAAAACCTCGGGTCGCATACAGGTCATAACAACCTTGTTCAAGATACTTCCACTATTGGGTTTTATAATCCTTGGGCTTTTTTATTTTGACGCCTCGAATTTCCCGGAGTTCAACCTGACAGGGGAGAGTGATCTTCAAACGGTTGCTGTTGTAGCAACCCTGACGCTTTACGCTTTTCTGGGGGTGGAATGTGCGACAATTCCGGCAGAGAATATCAAGAATCCGGAGAAGACGGTTCCCAGGGCTACCATGCTGGGTACCGTTCTCACGACGCTGATTTATATTTCAGCTACTGTGGTTTTGTTCGGATTGATACCCGTGGAATCCCTGAGAAACTCACCAGCTCCTTTTGCGGAGGCTTCCCACCTCATAGGAGGTCAGTATTCGGGTTACATCGTAGCGGCTGGTGCAGCCATTGCGGCGCTCGGAGCACTCAACGGCTGGATATTGATTTCGGGTCAGATCCCGATGGCTGCAGCCCGTGATCGCTTGTTTCCAAAGGTGTTCAAAAAAGAGAACAGCAGTCAAACCCCAGCATTGGGCATCGTGATTGGGAGTGTGTTGACCAGCGCAGTGATGCTCATGAATTTTTCGGATAGCCTGGTCAGTCAGTTTAAGTTCATGATACTTCTCTCAACCCTGACGTCGCTCGTTCCTTATTTGTTCACTTCTGCTTCTTATGCTCTGGTGATCATCGAGCAGAAAATCGGAGTACCCAAGTTGATCAGGAACCTCGTTCTGGCTGCCCTGGGTTTTTCCTATTCCCTGTGGACCATTTACGGGTCTGGCAATGACACTGTTTTTTACGGGTTTCTGCTTTTGTTGGCCGGAATTCCATTTTACATATTGATGAAGTACAATCAAAAGAAAGATCGATGAAAGCCACCCATCACTCCGAGTATTTGCACCTGGATTCCGTTCTGATAAAAGAAGCAGAAGATGCGTTCAGGTCTCAATCGCTTGTGGATGAGCAATGGAATAGTCTCAATTATCTGAACCCTCCCAGCTTCGAGGCCTCCAAGGCCGAGTTTGATAGGTTTCAGTCGTGGTTGAAATCTCGCGTGCCTGAAGTCCTGGCATTTCCTGCCTCCGATGAGGTGACAATGGATTCGATTTATTGCAGGGATGCCTCCATAGCAACAGATTTTGGAATGATCATCTGTCGCATGGGGAAGGAAGGCAGAATGTCTGAGCCCAAAGCACAGGCGGATTATTACGAAGAGCTCGGGATTCCAATTTTGGGCCGAATTGAATCTCCCGGAACCCTGGAAGGAGGGGACGTCGCCTGGCTGGACGCTGGCACCCTGGCCGTAGGGAGGACCTACCGGACGAACACTGCAGGGATCAAACAGTTAAAGTCCATGCTCGAACCAAAGGGCATCGAAGTGGTCGTCGCTGATTTGCCGCATTACAAGGGTAAAGACGATGTCTTCCACCTGATGTCGATCCTGAGCCCTGTTGACAAGGATCTGGCGGTTGTGTATTCGCCTCTGATGCCCATTGCCTTTCGTGAGTATTTGATATCCAGGGGCTATGATCTTGTTGAAGTGCCGGAAGAAGAGTTTGATTCCATGGGCTGCAATGTTCTTGCAGTAGC
>CBDUAY010000226.1:0-3144 GCA_965365245.1 uncultured Flavobacteriaceae bacterium
ATGCCGCCAATCATGCAACGATTAGAGGTTGAGGTATTGGGTCCGAAGAAAAGCCCGAAAGGCTTGAGGTATTCGTTCAGATCGTCCCTGATGACACCAGGTTCGACCTTAATGGTTTTGTTTCGCTCGTCGAAAGCCAGGATTCGTGTGAAATACTTCGAAGTGTCTACGACAATGCCTTCACCCACGCACTGACCTGCCAGAGAAGTTCCTGCAGTCCTGGGTATCAGGCCGATTTTTTTCTCACGTGCAAACCTGATGAGTTGAACAAGATCCTGCTTATTTTTTGGGAAACACACGGCAAGGGGCATTTTCCTGTAAACCGATGCGTCAGTGGCATACAGACTTTGGTGGAGCCTGTCCCATTTCAGTTCACCCTGTAGTTCCTGTTTGAGGTTAAGGAGATCCTGCTCTGTGCTGCTCATAAAAATTTAGTCTTTGAATCTTACAAGACCTGAGTGCCTTTTTCAACCTCATGGCCGGTACGTAAAAGTACTACATCTTTGCCATTTTGGATGCCCAAAACCAGACATTCGCTCATAAAATTTGCTATCTGTTTCGGTTTGAAATTGATCACTGCAATTACCTGTCTTCCGATCAAATCTTCCTTAGAGTAAAGGGTTGTGATCTGGGCGCTTGAGTTTTTAACCCCTAAAGTGCCGAAGTCTATTTTGAGCTGATAGGCGGGTACCCTGGCCTTTTCGAAATCCCTGGCTTCGACGACGGTTCCAACCCTTAAATCGACTTTTTGAAAGTCATCAAAGTTGATAATGTTATCCATGAACAAACAATCTTAGTTCGACAGCTTTTCGAAGACCCACGCCGGCCCGATCAGAAGAAACTGCAGGTCTTTTAAAAAAGAAGGCTTTTTTCCTTCCACCTTATGTCCGTAAAACTGACCGATCCAGGCGAGAATAAATATGATCAGGGACGTCGCAAACAATGGGAGAGCCAGGCCTAGGTAATAGTTACCAATTATGCAGAGTACTGAAAAGCCCAACATCCTCAAAAACAAGGGAAAAGACAATCTGAGATAGAAGATCAACACAGGGATCATGACGATGACGGCCCAGTTCCCGATCATGGGATTTTGAAGACCCAGGTTGAACAGCAAGCCGTTGGGGATGCTCATGAGCAGTCCCACTATGCTGAAAAAGATCACGGGGACGCATATGTAGTGGATTTTTTTATTTGTCTCGTTTTGGTGACTTACGGCGTATTCGTCGTACCAGTCCTGTATCGTTTTCATGCTTTCTGTGTATTTTTGTCTAAAAGAATAGGCTTTGATTCCAAAGGCCGAAAAAATGGTTTTAAAGTCATAACTGATCAATATCCAAGAAGAATATGGGTCGTTATTGAGGTAAATATAGAAATAAAAACAAAAGATATGGCGAGAACACCTTCCAATATGATTCCCCTGATGACCAGGGCGCCTCAATTTGAAATCCTGGACACTGTAAGTGGTAAAATGATGTCGTTGAGCCAGTTGAAAGGAGAGAAAGGCACCGTGATCTTCTTTATCTGCAATCACTGCCCTTTTGTTATTCATGTGAACCAGGAGCTTGTCCGAGTAGCCCGGGATTACGCTGAGAAAGGAATTGGTTTTATTGCCATCTCGTCGAACGATGTGGAAAATTACCCGGATGACGCTCCCGACTTAATGAAAAAAGTGGCTGAGGAACAGGGCTACCCGTTTCCTTACTTGTACGATGAGACCCAGGAAGTCGCCAGGGCCTATGATGCTGCCTGCACACCTGACATTTTTCTGTTTGATTCAGATTTGCGGTTGGCCTATCGTGGTCAACTCGACTCTTCGAGGCCTGGCAATGACATTCCGGTAACCGGAGAAGATCTTCGCAAAGCCCTGGATGCCGTACTTGAGAATCGATCAGTGCCCGGGGAGCAAAAACCGAGTCTGGGTTGCAACATAAAATGGAAACCATAAGCTATATCCAGCCCTGGCGCTTCATGAGTTGTTCGATGTGGGCGATATGATGTTCGCTGTGCCAGGCGTATATGCCTATGTTCTGTTCCAAACTTACTTTACTGTTTGATTCCGGATGGATAAAACAGCGTTTCAGCTGATCAGGATTCAAGCCTTGCAATAGATAGGTCCATTTGGCATGAAGGGCCTCAAGAGCCTGCAAGGCCAGGTCTACAGGGGCATCTTTTGTGTCTGCGAGATCCGCCCAGCGCTCTTCAAAATAGGCTTTGATAACGGGCTCTTCCTCTGTCAGTGTCCATTTGAATCGGATATAGCTGTTCATGTGGCTGTCAACCAGGTGGTGCAGCACCTGGCGAATCGTCCATCCACCGTCGCGATAAGGCGTGTCAAGTTGCTTTTCATTAAGATTCCGAACGAGGTATTTCAATTTTTCTGGAGTTTCTTCCAAAATAGAGATCCAGGCCTTGATGTGTTTCGGGGTGATGACTTCGGGTAGCTTTACTTTTCCTATCGGATATCTTAATTCATCATTTGAGGTCTGGTTTGTCATTTTTGAATAGATTTTGAAAGGGGGTTAGAAATTCCCGTGCAGTGTGACAAGTGGACCTGAGAAGTCCATTTCGAATCCCCCATTCCAATTTTCCTGTGAGACTTTGGCATCGACAAAGAAAAACCTGTAGTCCAATCCGATTCCAAAATTGCGAAAAATTTGGAAATTGACCTGGGGAGCGATGTTCCATAAGCTGCCTGAATAATCGCCAACCGAAAGCCCAAACCAGTCGATCCTCGCACCGAACGCCCAT
Source organism: uncultured Flavobacteriaceae bacterium (assembly GCA_965365245.1). GTDB lineage: Bacteria > Bacteroidota > Bacteroidia > Flavobacteriales > Flavobacteriaceae > Lutimonas. The sequence goes on from CBDUAY010000226.1 coordinate 2,749, forward strand.
TTGGGATGCGGAGTGAAATAGTAGTGGGTTCCGACATTGGGTAAAGGCACTAGGGCAGTAACCCTTCTTCTCTGGAATTCACGATCTCCCAGGTTTGTCTTGACCTCTCCTTCAATAAAACCCCCCACGTTGAACAGGTGAGAACCTAACCCCACGCCAAGATGATGCCTGGGCCTTGAAATCAACTCATAGGAAAAAAAGACGCGGTACAGGGCGAATTCAATACCCGCGCGAACAAAAGTGCCTTTCTCAAAGGTAATGTTCTCGAATTCGATGTCCCTATCAAGAGTGAGGCTATTTCCGTTGTTAACGCTGAAGAACTCCCCGGAAAGCATCCATTTCCTGTTCCGTGAAAACTTCCAGTTGAATTGAAGAAATAGGGTGGACTCGTTATCA
>CBDUAY010000227.1:0-3046 GCA_965365245.1 uncultured Flavobacteriaceae bacterium
CCGCCTCTTCAATAAACAGGTCGAGGCTGATCGTCAGCTGATGGTCAACGACATTTTGTTTGAGGCCGCTCAAACCTATTTCAATTGGCTGAAAACCTACAATGACAAACAGGTATATGATTCTTTTCTCTACAATGCTGAATTCAGGCTCCAGGGAATCAAAAAAAGCCATGAAGCTGGTGAATTCCCGGCAATAGACACGCTGGAAGCGGGCATCATTGTCCAAACCCGGAAGCTGGCCTATGAAAATGCGCGCATGACCCACGTCAAGGCATCGTTGGAGCTCGCCACATTTTTATGGCTGGATGACAACACGCCTGTCGAATTGCAGGATAATGTTATTCCGGATACCAATACCCTGATCGGCATTGATGAGGCCCTGAATACATCAGGGATCAATTTGGAGATGCTCGACCTGGAGGATCATCCGAAGCTGAGATCACTCGGTTACAAGTACGAAGGGCTCATGGTGGAGAAGCGCTTGAGGGCGAACAATCTATTGCCCAGGATTGATCTGGAGTACAACCTGTATTCAGAGACCCCCGGTTACATCGATTCGTACAACACCTCGAATTATATGGCCGGATTGAATGTGAATTTCCCCTTGTTTCTCAGAAAAGAAAGAGGAGATTTGAAACTGGCCAAAGCCAAGGTGCAATCCGCTGAATTTGAAATTGCCGCCACGCGCGTGAATCTGCGAAACAAAATAGATGCCATTTCCCAGGAAATGGAGTCCTATCTGCTGCAGAATGCAATCACAGAAGACATGGTTAGAGACTATGAGACCTTGCTCCGGGCCGAAGAGAGAAAGTTCTTTTTGGGAGAGAGCCTGCTGTTTCTTATCAACTCACGTGAATCCAAGCTGATCGAGGCGAAGCTCAAAGCAAATGAGATTGAGAACAAGTATTTTAACTCGAAGGCGCGCTTGTTCAATACGCTGGGCTATTTGGGGGTATCCTCATAACCGCCACCAATCGTCTGAAGGTTTGTCTCCAGCGGTTACGATCTGTCCCAGGCGAGGGTAACATCCATTAAGCTTTTTAACTGAAGCTTCTCTGCTGAATCGCTCAATTGGATCTTTCCAGTCGTGAAGGGCGAGCGAGAAAGCGCCCCAATGCACGGGAATTGCGGTTTTAACCTTTGCATCATGACTCGCTAACACAGCTTCTTCAGGATACATGTGAATTTGATGCCATTTTTGATTGTACTGACCACACTCCATGAATCCCCAGTCGAAAGGTCCATACTTCTCCCCGATCTCTTTGAAATGTGAATCGTAGCCTCCGTCTCCGCTCCAATAAATTTTGTGCTTATCTGCCAGGATTGCCCAACCTCCCCAAAGCGATTTGGCCCTGTCAAAAAGTCCCCTCCCTGAAAAATGCCTGGACGGCGTGAAAATGAACCGAAGTGTTCCCAATTGACCCTCGTCCCACCAGTCAAACTCAGTGATCTTCTTTTTAGGCACACCCCATTTTTCCAGATGACGCCTGGTTCCAAGGGCAACCCAGAACGCCTCAGTTTTGTCTTTCAGTTTCAGGATGCTTGCGTAGTCCAGGTGATCGTAGTGGTCATGGGTGAGCAAGACCAGGTCCAAATTAGGAAGATCATCGATCAAATTCAGGCTGTTTTCAGAAAACCGACGTGTTCTGATCGGCCCAATGGGTGAAGCGTCTGGTCCAAACATTGGGTCGATCAGAATGTTTTTGCCAGATATCCTGAACAGTACCGTCGAATGACCGTACCAGACAAATTTGTCGGTCTTATCTTCGAATCGTTCCAGATCGAGACTCTCTATTTTCAAGGGCTTGTGAGGCTGACGTTTTTTCCGTCCTGTTAGAAATTCTTTCAACAGGCCCGGCATGGAAGACAAACTCACATCCATAGTGGTCTTAGTCTGGTTGAGAAATACACCATTCTTCCATTGCGGTGAATTTGAATATCTCTCGACATCTTCCTGACCCGGACGGCCACCAAACTGGGGGAATTTAAAGATTCGATAAATAGGCCCCGTAACTGTCCTTGAATTCAAATCCTGTGTCAATTCTTTTGCGATTCAATTTTTTGTACTCGGCCAATGCCCAAAGCACGAGCTCCTGAACAAAAGGCAGGTCACTTGGCGGCAAATCGGGCATGTGATCCCTAACCAAGTCAGTCAGGGGTTCAATCTGATTCAGGGCCTGTATGTACTCTTCCTCCGAGCCATTGTCCATCAATTCAAAAGAGCTCTGTTCGAAGAACCATTGAAGAACGCCGTCATAAGGGTCTTTGTCCTGCTCGTGTTTTAGCTTCTTAATCGTCGGAAAATACTCATCGAACAGGCTTTTGGCAGCTGATCCGATAAGGCGTTCCGCAACATAAGCGGCTCCCTCCTGCTCTCCCTCGTAAACGAGCTCTACTTTTCCCGTTATTGACGGAATCATTCCAAGAATGTCGGAGAATCGAACCGAGGTGCTTCCCGATCCCATTGCTATGGCCCGGTGCTCTGCCGTGCTCAAAAGGTTTTCGAATGAGGTTATTCCCATACGGGCACTGATGCCACTTTTACTGTCAACGTATTCATTTTCCCTGGCCTCAAATCCGATCTGCTCAACTAAGTCCTTGGCTATTTCAGGAATGTGGATCTCGCATACCCGATCATCTTGCAGACGGGCTTCCTGGGCTGTGATCCTTTTGGCGATCTCCAGGCTCTTCGGGTAATGCGTTAGAATTTGCGAACCGATCCTGTCTTTCAGGGGGGTGACGATACTTCCCCGATTGGTGTAGTCTTCGGGGTTTGCCGTAAAGACAAACTGAAGGTCCAGAGGCATGCGCAACTGAAACCCTCGAATCTGTATATCTCCTTCTTCCAATATATTAAATAAGGCTACTTGAATTCTTGATTGAAGATCAGGCAATTCGTTTATGACGAAGATGCTTCGGTTGGCTCGGGGTATCATGCCGAAGTGAATGACTCGTTCATCGGCATAGCTCAATCGCATATTGGCAGCTTTGATCGGGTCGATGTCTCCGATGAGATCCGAAATAGTGACATCGGGAGTTGCGAGTT
>CBDUAY010000228.1:0-2986 GCA_965365245.1 uncultured Flavobacteriaceae bacterium
CGTTGCTAAAGAGTGAGATCACATTCTCAGCGTCTCTGGCCGGAGGTGTCGGAGCGGCCTCGGTGGGCGTGTCGCCTCCACCTGAGCCATCATTATAGAAGTAGATGTTATCCACGTATACTGTTCCGGTGACATCTACCACATCGAGTATCAACTGGCTGAAGTCTGTGGGCGTGGCTGTCAGACCCGCAGCTTGCAGGTCTGCAATGGAGACATCAATTGAAGTCCATTGACCTGCGGTGAGTGTGCTTCTGGCATCACCCCGGGTATCATTTCCGCCATCAAAGCCATCGCCTCCGAAGTCTACTACCCCGGTGACAAAGTCAAAGCCCGTGGCCGTCCACACATCGATGTGGAAGTTGGTCATACCGGAGAGGTCTACTTCTTCGGTCAGGGTCTCGATTCCGGCAAAGTCAAGATCGGCGTACACCTTCACGTCGTCACCGGCTACCTGCTCGTCGCTCACTCCGCCTCCTTGACTAAACGCGGCATAATAGGTGTCCACGGCAATGTCTGTGTATGCGTTGCTAAAGAGTGAGATCACATTCTCAGCGTCTCTGGCCGGAGGTGTCGGAGCCGCCTCCGTGGGCGTGTCGCCACCACCGCCATCTCCTTCGACCTGGTCAACATCATCAAAATAGAAGGTGCCTGCAGTAGTGCCCGGACCATCTGCGAACAGGGTCAGGCGGCTGTAGGATTCTGAAGAGTCATATGTGAATGAGATCTCTTCCCAGCCCCCACCTGAATGGGCCACTGTGGTCTCAATGGCTGCAGCTGTTCCTTCTTCCAATTTCAACAAAACATCTATGGCCACTTCTGACCAGAAGTTCATTGTGATGGTTTTCTCATCGGACAGGTCAACCGGACTGCCCAAATCGATAAATACACCTTCAAACTCATTTCCGCCATTGGTGATTTCACCCACATTGCCTTCTTTGTCATTGGATCCGGAAACGTCAGGATTCTCTACAATTTGGAAGGAAGCTCCACCAAAGGTTCTGACGTCGTATGTGACATTAGCATCATCAAAGGTGATGGGCAGAGTGACCGATTCCTTTATAATGAGTGATATCTCATCTTCAAAAGAGTTCGACGCGCCCGCCTGATTAGAAGCGGTCAGGACCACTTGGTAGGTTCCGGTACGAGCGTAAGTTTTGATTGGGTCTTTCTCCCTCGAGCTTGTTCCATCTCCAAAATCCCAGACGAAAGTTGTTGCTTCCTTGGAAACGTTTATAAACGTCACCGTGCCAGAGTCTTCATTGATGGTATAGGTGAACCCGGATTCTACCTGGGGTAAATCTTCGAAATTGTTGTCGGTGCAACTGGCCAGGAAAAGTACCAGGGTCCATACCGACAGCTTACTGAATATTCTGAGTGATTGTTTCATAGTCTGTTGTAATTAATTGCTGCCATTATATTTATACGCCCTGACATAGTCTACGAGCAAGGTTTGAGGGAAAACTGTTTCTTGGTTGGGAGATCCAACAAAATTACCACCAACGGCCAGGTTGATGATGATATAGAAGGGTTGATCAAAGACCCAGTTATCGGGATCAGGAAGATCCTCGGGTTTTATCTGGTTGTAGAGCACGTCATCTACATAATAATTTACAAAGTTCGGTCCCCATTCGATGCCAAAGATGTGAAAATCAGTATCGAAGCGATCGTTGACGAGATCATATCTTTTGGATATGGCTTCCCCAGCTGAATAACCCGGACCATGAACACTACCCACCAGCACCGTCGGTTCCTGGCCTCGGATCTCCATGATGTCAATTTCGCCACAACCGGGCCAGATCACCTCATCTGAATTGGCGCCAAGCATCCAGAAAGCCGGCCACATGCCTTGCCCGTAGGGAGTGCGGATACGAGCTTCAAAGCGTCCGTACTGCTGTTCAAATTTGTCCTTGGTCAAAATCCGGGCCGAAGTGTAGGATGAACCTTCAAAATTCTCCTGTCGGGCTGTGATAATCAGGAAGCCGTTTTGAACTATGACGTTCTCCGGCCTATCGGTGTAGTATTGCAGCTCGTTGTTTCCCCAACCATCACCCCGGGTTCCGATGTCATAATCCCAAATCGCATTGTCGGGTGCACCATCGGTATCGAATTCATCTGCCAAGGTGATCTCATTAAAATTGGTCACAGTCTGTTCATCACTGTAATTACAACCTAAGTTGAGAAGAACCACCAGGGTAAGCACAAGGATTGAGATTCTCGTGGATTGCATTTTCATTTTCAACTCATTTATCTGATTCATAAACTTTTCTCTTATTAAATATCATATTCTATTATTCCCTGTAGAAATAGATATTGTCTACCAGGATATTCGATATGGTGGCGTCCGAAACGAAGAAGTACAGGGCCAGGTTTGAAGTGTTGAGACCTGCAAAATCGGATAGCGGAATGTCAAGACTCGACCACTGACCTGATTCCAGCACTGGAGCTCTGAATTCTACTGAAGCCTCTGTATCATCTGGTGTTCCTATGATGTTGTCAGGACCGGCATCCAGCAGGAGAATCCGCAGAAAATCATTGGGAGCCAATTGGGCATCCTCAACCTGAACGTCAAGGTGATAGTGAGTCATTGCCGATGCATTCAGGGTGTTTACTGTCTTGATCGCTACAAAATTCAGATTCGTATAGCGGATGATGTTGTCCCCGTTTATGTTGAGATCTGCACCGCCCAATGTGGTTTGACCATCCGGAACAAAAAATCCGTTGTAGTACTCGACAGGCACATTCTCATAGGCATCACTGAAGACGGAAACTACATTTTCTGGAGCCCGCACTGGTGGAATAGGAGCCAGGTCAAAGCTACCACCCACCTCTACGGTCAAAGAGCCTTTTGCCTTTACTCCACCAATAAATGCTGTCACTGTTGCCTCACCCGTTCCGACCATGGTCACTACGCCGTTTTCAGTAACGCGTGCAACATCCGGGTCGGTCGAGCTGAATTCGAAATAAAAGGGGGAGCATGAAACTGTTT
>CBDUAY010000229.1:0-2977 GCA_965365245.1 uncultured Flavobacteriaceae bacterium
CGGGCATCATCCGTTCGGTATTCGGCATAGTATCCGGCTCCTTCAAGGATTTTGGGAGGAAGAAGAGGTTCCTTCTCGAGCGCCTCCTTTTTATTGAGCATCTTGCGTTTGTCATCTCCCTCAACACTGGCCAGGACGTCGTAGATCTTAAGGCCAATCGAAGTCAACCAGGACCCATAGGTGCCGTCTTCAATGATCGGGAGCAACATTTTGTCAGGCACGACAAGGTGGGGAGCGAGTCCGTGGATGATGGCGCGCTCCGTGCCGACCTCCCGCACCAGCATAAAGTCCAATTGCTTTAGATAGCGCAGCCCACCGTGAATGAGCTTGGTGGATTTAGAGCTTGTACCCGAGGCAAAATCGTTCTTCTCAAGGAGCCCCACTTTCATGCCCCGGCTCACAGCATCCAAAGCGATGCCTGCCCCGGTTATTCCACCTCCAATGATCAAAAGGTCAAGCTCCTTCTTCTGGAACTTTTTGATCATTTTTGGCCTGTTGGTATTTGAGAAATTAATCATTTAAATGCTTGCTATTCTTCAATTCCTTTTTTCGACTGCTCTCTACGCTTCAATAACTGTCTTCGATTCGGGTCGGAAGGCCGTCGATGCTCTTTTCGTTTTTCTCCTTCCAATAGTCTTTGATTCCGTCTTCGCCTTTGCCTTTCGCCCAGTCATCGAGCTCACGGCGCTCATCTTTGAAGTCGTACAAGGGGATCGACATTCCGCAGGAAGTCATAACCATTTCAACCTTGACGTCGATGATCTGCCTTTTGCCACCCAGATCCGGGAAAAGGTCGATGAGCTCCGACCACTTCTTGTGTTTTGGGTGGATTACGCTGCCCTTGCCGTATATCCTCAGAATCATTGGGGCTCCTTCAAAAGCACACATCATCATGGTGATTCTCCCGTCTGCCTCAAGGTGAGCAGCTGTTTCGTTGCCGCTTCCGGTCAGGTTCAGCCAGATCACGCGCTTTTCGTCCAGTACCCTGAAAGTATCCATGCCTTTCGGGGATAAGTTGATCCGACTTTTGTCAGATGCAGTTGCCACAAAAAACATCTTTTGGGCTTCTATGAATTTTTTGATCCTCGAATTGATGTGGTCGTATTGTTTTGCCATTTTGGAGCTATTAAGAGTTTCCTCTGTTAATTTATTGTTTCTAGTTTAAGACGACATCCAGAATTCTTTTCGATGCCTTGATATATTTATGATTTTCAATTCATTTCAAGATGACCCCTCTTTTTCCGAGGATGTCTATGTGGCGAAGGTTTCCCTCTTTGAGGCTTCCTTTTTTCAATAGGAAGTCTTTTTCGAACATCCGATTTCCATCAAAGAAGGTGACTTTGAAGCTGTTGTCCAGAGCCAGCACTTCTTCCTGCATCAATTCAACTCGTGCAAAGGAGTGGGCGGGGAGGTTTTCAATCTTGTGACGCATGGTTGACGTTTTCCGCTTCTCGTCAGAGCCTTGAGAGAGCACAAGAATCATTTCAAGGTCGGCTTCTCTACGGTTGATCAGGTAGGCGTAATAATCTGTTGCTTTGAAGGTCTCGTTGTATTCAGCGGTGACCGCCAAAAACAAGTTCTCAACTTCAGGAATCTCAATGTCTTTCTTCATTTTCTATTATTGACAATTATTCGTCCCAGTTCATCACGCGTGAAACAGCCTTTTTCCAGGTCGCGTACAGGCGATCTCGTTTTTCTTCGGTCATGCCTGGCTCAAACTCTCTTTCGATCTTACGATTTTTGAGGATATCCTCCTTGGTCCATAAACCCGCTTCGATACCGGCAAAGTATGCCGCTCCGAGGGCGGTTGATTCAATGATTTCAGCTCTTTCCACCCGGGTGCCGAGAATATCCGCCTGGAATTGCATCAGGTAATTGTTGGCACAGGCCCCGCCGTCTACTTTTAAAGCGCTGAGCTTGACTTTGGAATCCTCTTCCATGGCCAGGATGAGATCCTTGCTGCGATAGGCCAGGGAGTCCAGGGTGGCCTTGATAATGTGATTCTTGCCGGTGCCTCGTGAGAGTCCAAAGATGCCTCCCCGCGCATCCATGTCCCAATAGGGGGCACCCAGCCCGGCAAAAGCCGGAACAAAGAAGACCGGGTTCTCACCCTCGACCTGGTTGGCGAAATACTCTGAATCTTTAGCGTGATCGATTACCTGCAAGGCATCTCGCAGCCATTGTATGGCAGCACCCGCGACAAAAACACTTCCCTCCAGGGCGTATTGCACCTTGCCGTCCAGTCCCCAGGCGATAGTTGTCAACATCCCATTCTTCGAAAATTTGGGTTTCTTTCCTGTGTTCATGAGCAGAAAGCATCCCGTGCCGTAGGTATTTTTTGTTTCTCCTTTTTTGAAGCAGGCCTGTCCGAATAGTGCGGCTTGCTGGTCCCCGGCAATTCCCGTGATGGGGATGCTGTGACCGTCGAATTCAAAGTCTCCAAAATGGTAACTCGAAGGCCTTACCTCAGGCAGCATGTGCACCGGAATTTCCAGACGGGTCAAAAGGCTGGAATCCCAAAAGAGCTCCTTGATGTTATACATCATAGTTCGAGAGGCATTGGAATAATCCGTAGCGTGCACCTTGCCACCTGTCAGATTCCAAAGGAGCCAGGTGTCAACGGTTCCGAAGAGAAGATTCCCGCTTTTGCTGAGCTCACGCGCCCGTGGAACATTGTCAAGGATCCACTTCAATTTCGTGGCAGAGAAGTAGGAGTCGATGACCAATCCCGTATTCTTTCGGATGTATTTGTCCAGCTCAATGTCTTTCTTGAGCTCCTTGCAATAGGCTGTGGTTCTCACGTCCTGCCATACGATGGCATTGTAGACCGGCTCCCCGTTTTTCTTGTTCCATACAACCGTGGTCTCTCTTTGATTGGTAATGCCGATGCAGGCGATGTCGGAATATGTGAGATCGTGATCGCGCATGACTGTGTGCATGGTCTCCAATTGGGTCTGGTAGATCTCTACAGCATTCT
>CBDUAY010000230.1:0-2929 GCA_965365245.1 uncultured Flavobacteriaceae bacterium
GGAGGCCCGAATGGAGGGTCGGCAACTCAATATTTTGTGGGAGAGTTTGACGGCACAAAATTCACGACAGAACAAAAAGAGACCAAATGGCTTGATCATGGAGCCGATAACTACGCAGGGGTCACTTATAATAACGCGCCCGGAGAGCACCCTGTCTTCATCGGTTGGATGAGCAACTGGAATTATGCGCGCAATACTCCCACTGAGAAATGGAGAAGTGCCATGACTCTGCCACGAAACCTACACCTGGGAAAAGATGAAACCGGCTATTTTGTTTCCAGCAGGATCATTCCGGCTTTTGACAAAATCACAAAACTGGTTTCTGAGCAGGATGAAATAATCCTCGATGCTCCTCAAACCATGGAAGGCCAGTTCGATCAGGCCGATTTGACCTGGAAACAGAACCTGAATGATAACATGACAGTCAAGTTTCAGAATGACAAGGGCGAATACCTGGTCTTGCTTTTAGATCCGGAAAGAAAACAAATCATCCTCGATAGAAGGAATTCGGGGAAAACGGATTTCCATGAAACCTTTGCCGACAAGATTCATTCCATGCCCTATCTCCCGAAAGAGAAAACTTCGGATGTGCGCATAATAATGGACAGGGCGTCAATTGAAGTGTTTATCGACGGTGGACGACATGTCATGACGGAGAAATTCTTCCCTAACTCGGCGTTCAACTCGCTGCAATTGTCTTCTTCAAATGGAACGGCAATTCAAGAATTTAAGATCAAATCAGTAGCAAACACCTGGCATAATGAATAAAATAGTACTCTGGTCAATAGTTGCCGCGCTCGCAGGATTTCTTTTCGGTTTTGACACCGTTGTGATTTCAGGAGCCGATAAGCAGTTACAGGAGCTTTGGGGCTCGTCTGACGTATTTCACGGAACCGTTGTCATGGCCATGGCCCTTTGGGGCACTGTCATTGGAGCAGTTTTCGGAGGAATCCCCACAAACAAGCTGGGTCGTAAAAAAACCCTGATCTGGATTGGTGTTCTGTATACTGTCTCGGCCCTGGGCTCTGCTCTTGTGAACGATCCTTACACGTTTGCCTTTTTCAGGTTCATCGGTGGTCTTGGCGTCGGGGCATCGACCATCGCGGCTCCGGCCTACGTTTCGGAAATTGCTCCGCCCAAAGACCGCGGGAGGCTTGTCGCACTTTATCAGTTCAATATCGTTCTGGGCATACTCATCGCATTTCTATCGAACTACCTTTTGAGTGGTTTGGGAGAGAATGCCTGGAGATGGATGATTGGGGTCGAAGCCATCCCGGCCATCATCTATACTTTCATGGCGCTGACGATTCCGAGAAGCCCGAGATGGTTGCTGCTCAATGGTCATCACGACGAAGCTTCCAGGATCATCGCCCAGTTGTACCCTGATCAATCCGTGGAGGATATCGTCACAGAGATAGAAGAAAGTCAGCGTCAGGGACACAGCAGCAAGGAGAACATCTTCATGAAAAAATACAGGTTTCCGCTAATGCTCGCCTTTCTAATCGCGTTTTTCAACCAGTTGTCGGGAATCAATGCATTCCTCTATTACGCGCCTCGCATCTTCGAAGAGGCAGGTTTGGAAAAAAGCTCTGCCTTGCTCAGCAGCATTGGGATTGGGGTCACAAATCTTGTGTTCACCCTAATTGGGGTTGCGCTGATCGATCGGCTTGGCCGAAAAAAACTCATGTACATCGGCAGCGTTGGCTACATCATCTCACTTAGCCTTGTCGCGATGGCCTTCTTTTTGAATTGGGAAGGAATGGCCGTGCCGATTTTCTTGTTTTTGTTCATCGCCTCTCATGCCGTTGGCCAGGGAGCGGTTATCTGGGTCTTTATTTCTGAGATCTTTCCGGATCAGCTGCGTGCTTCGGGTCAGGCCTTTGGCTGTGGTACGCATTGGGTGCTCGCCGCCATCATCCCGTCCTTGGTGCCGCTGTTGTTTGCAAAAGTTGGCGCAGGGGCTGTTTTCGCCTTCTTCGCATTCATGATGTTCCTGCAGCTTTTGTTCGTGATTTTCATGATGCCAGAGACCAAGGGTATCTCGCTGGAGGACCTTGAGAAAAAATTGGTAAAACAGGAGGCATGATTACTATCAGCTGTTTTGGTGAGATCCTTTGGGACAACTTCCCTTCCTATCGCAGAATAGGTGGGGCGCCGCTGAATGTGGCCCTACGGATGCACAGCCTGGGAGCGTCCGTTCATATGATAAGTCGCCTTGGGCAGGACCCTGATGGAAAGGAAATTCTCAAGTACCTTAAAGATCAAGGGCTATCTTGCGAACTCATTCAAATTGACCCAACTCATAAAACCGGTACGGTAGATGTCCATCTCGATGCGACGCGCACTGCCACCTACACCATCAATAAACCGGCCGCCTGGGATGCCATTGAAATGACCCCTGAAATGAAAGAGGCTGTTAGCTCTTCCGATGCCTTGATCTATGGCAGTCTTGCAACTCGAAGCCTCCGCTCCGAGGAAACCCTGAAAGCTTTGTTGAACGAAGCGAGGTTTAAAATCTTCGACATGAACCTTCGTCCGCCACATTACAACATGCATCGAATGGAGGGTCTTCTGCTGCAGGCCGATCTGGTCAAACTCAATGATGAAGAGCTCGACGAGCTGGCCGGTCATTTAAAACTAAGTGGAACGACAATCACCCAAAAAATGATGGACCTAGCTGCTTGGATACCATCCGAAGCTACCATTTGTGTCACTAAAGGAGCAGACGGGGCTCAGCTTATGTTCAAAGGAAAGATGTATTTCAACTCGGGCTACCTTGTCGAGGTGGCTGACACGGTTGGAGCTGGCGACTCATTCCTGGCTACACTTTGCTATCATTTGCTGATTCACACAGCTCCACAGCAAGCACTTGACACGGCATGTGCCATGGGTTCGTTGGTAGCTAGCAAGGAGGGTGCCATACCGGCAG
>CBDUAY010000231.1:0-2921 GCA_965365245.1 uncultured Flavobacteriaceae bacterium
CAACTACAAAACTGATAAATATGGTGTAGCCTTTGTTCATAATGGTTTGGTTTTAGGCGCCCAATTTAAGTGGGACTCGAAACTTTTATTAATTCAAAATCTGTTACTGGTATATCCTTACATAATCGATGTCCATAGATGAGCTTGTAAATGTGGGATCTATGTCCCCGCCGAGGCTACCTCCCATGGCTACGTTTAGAATCAAGAACTGAGGCTTGTCATACGGCCAGGTGTTTGAATTTCTGGACTCGGGCCGATAGATATAAAATCTCGCCCCGTCCAGGTAAAAAGAAATTTGCTCTTCAGACCAGATCATGCTGTAGACATGATAGGTATCCGACTCGTCTGTGATATCCGTGCTTTTCTTGTATTTCGTGTTTGCAAAACTATCGGGGTTGTGCAATGCGCTCTGAATAGAACCCGGATCATTCCCAACGTGTTCCATGATATCGATCTCTCCACAATTCGGCCATCCCACTTCAGGGAAATTAGCACCCAGCATCCAGATGGCTGGCCAGGTTCCTCCTCCTTTCGGAAGCTTGGCTCTCACATCAACTCGTCCGTAGGTGAAGTCAAATTTGTCTTGCGTCTTGAGCCTGGCTGATGTGTAAGAGGCCCCCTGGAAGTTCTCTTTTTTGGCGATGATCTTTAAATTGTCATTTTCAACGACAACATTTTCGGATCGATCTGTGTAATACTGGGCTTCTGCATTTCCCCAACCGTTGTCTCCTCTTCCGATGTCATACCCCCACTTGCTGTCATCCGGTTCACCGTTGACCTTAAAATCATCCTCAAAAATCAGATTGTTATAAACAGGGTCTTCCGGAATCTCACCGTCACCTTCGCTGGTCAGAATCACAAACCAACCATTGTCATCAAAGCCGACCGTTTTCAGGGTCATCGTGGTTTCCGTCTGATTCATGATCTCGAAAACATGGTCTCCTCCAACATAAAACCCAAAGAAACCGTTGTCACTCATATGTATTCTTGGGCGCCCGTTGGATTCAGAGTAACTCCAGGTTCCCGAATAGGCTTCCAAGGGATAGTTTTCGTATTCATCATCGCCATTGGGCGTATCCGGAATCGAACCAAAGTCATCAGTCAAGGGCTCGGCCTTGCCGAATACAAAGGATTTTGTGTCATGTGTAAAATCCTGATCAGCCTCCAGAATAAAAACATCATCGTACATAGAAGTCAGGAATTTTTCAAGGGGTTGAGCTTCATAGAACTCTGGAAAACGAGAGTCTTTTGGACCCACGCCCAAATGCCCCGTGGTCTCATTCTTGATCCTCCATTCCTTCTTGTCATCACCGGTCAGAAAAGTCAAGAGCGCCTCAGGGATTTCATACTCGCGAAGCACCTGAACGCTGACCGCTTTGCTTATCGAAGCGTTGGCGCTGTTGAAGGCCTTTACCTCGACATCATACGTGTTGGTGCCGGGATCATCAAAAACCATCGTATACGACCCATTGGTCATTACGGATTCCTTTCCGTCATATCTGATGGTGTAGCGAACGGCATTTTCCGCCGTGGCCTGAAAGGTAACTTCCCCGCTCCCATCGCCTGCAGGGTTTTGGCCATCTGATCCTTTGATCTGCGTTGTAACCTGGAGATTCTTGGGTGCGAGAGCCTGATCGGTGTCATCACCGTCGCTGTCGCCCGAGCAAGCGATGAACAGACCCAAGAACAGAGCGATGATAAAATAGGAAGCGTTTCGAAATTTAAACGTGATTGATTTCATTAGTTATTGAATTGGAATGAAGAAACGAAAATAGTGAATTTCAATTGAACTAAGACCTGGCGGGTTCACTTAGAAATGTAAAAAAGTGATGATTTCAGAAACAGTTCATTTTTTCCTTTGCGTCGAGGCTCTCCGGTCAATCGTCGTTTTGATCACCTTTTTCGTAAAAGGCCCGTTTCCGGATTCTATTCGGTCCAGCATGATTCGGGCGGCTTCACGACCGATCGAAACCCCATTTTGATTGACCGTGGTCAGACCCGGGGCGACGTTGGTGGCGAGTTTTTTACCGGCATAGCCAATTACAGACAGCTGATCCGGAACCCTGATTCCCTTTTTCTTGGCTACTTTGCAAATTGCCAGTGACGCATCCTCATCGACCGCAAAGATCCCATCCACCTGCTGACTCTCAAGAATCCGACTCACTCTTTCTTCCAACTCATCCACGCCACATCGGATGATCATCTCCTGATCCACATGTCCCTTGACTTCTTCGATCTTTGAAGAAAAGCCTTTCACACGGTCTTTTCCAACGCTCAAAAAATCGATTGCAGAAACAAGTGCGACATTTTCACATCCGCAATCCAGCAGATGCTGTGTTGCCATTCGGGCGTCATTGTAATCATCTACCACCACTTTGTCACAGTCGATGGCTTTGGTGACGCGATCGAACATGACCACGGGATTCCCGTCATCCATGCAGTTCTCAAAATGTGAGAAATCTTTTTTGATCTGAGTCTCCTCAGCTATGGCAACTATCAATCCGTCTATCGCTCCGTTCGAGAGAATGTCGACGTAAGTGACCTCCCTTTTAAAAGACTCATTGGAGAAACACGTGATAATGCTGTAATCCGCCTCGTTGGTGACCTGCTCGATTCCATAGAGAACGGCTGTGAAAAAATTGCTGAGAATGCTCGGAAGAATGACCCCTATGGTTCTCGTATTGCCCGATTTGAGGTTGACGGCCAATCTGTTGGGCTTGTAGTTGTGTTTCTCCGCCAAACGACGCACCCTTTCCTTTGTCTTGTCGCTTATTTCATAGCTGTCGTTAAGCGCCTTTGAAACGGTCGAAATCGAAACGCCCAACTTTTGAGCGAGCTCTTTTACCGTTATCTTCTTTTTTTCCATCTAAAGGGCAATTTCGGAGGATGTAAATATATCAATTTATTTTCAGGCCAATCCC
>CBDUAY010000232.1:0-2919 GCA_965365245.1 uncultured Flavobacteriaceae bacterium
CCTTGCCCTCGATGGGCTCACTGATCATGTATTCATAGACGGGGCCATAGATCCCGATATTGGAGCTCAATGTAGCCGCAAGAGCATAGCGCTGTATGAATTTTGATTCATTGGCTCCCTGCAGGTGATAAGGATTGATGTCAGGCGTGTTGGGCCAGAAATTGGGCCTCATGTATTCTGACTGATCCGTTTTGGTCAACTCCTCTACATAGGAAATGAGCTCGTGTTTGCTTTCTCGCCAGGTGAAATAAGTATACGACTGGGTATACCCTTGTTTCGCCAGCTGCTGCATCACTTTGGGCTTGGTAAAGGCTTCGGCCAGGAAAATCACATCGGGGTGCTTGGCCTTGACCTGCTCGATGATCCAGCTCCAGAAATAATAGGGTTTTGTGTGGGGATTGTCGACCCGAAAGACTTGAATCCCGCATTCGATCCAAAAGAACAGAATGTCGAGACACTCCTTCCAGAGATTCTCGTAATCCTTGCTTTCGAAATAAATCGGCAGGATGTCCTGGTATTTCTTAGGAGGATTTTCTGCGTATTGCACAGTGCCATCAGGTCTCCACTTGAACCAACTGCTGTGATCCTTCACCCAGGGATGATCCGGTGCCGCCTGCAAGGCATAGTCCATGGCGACCTCAAGACCCATGTCTTTCGCTTTTGCCACGAGCTCTTTAAAATCGTCAAGGGTGCCCAGATCCGGGTGGATGTCTTTGTGCCCACCGTGCTTTGAGCCAATCCCCCAACAGGACCCGACGTCGCCTTCCATCGCCGTGGTGGTGTTGTTCTTGCCTTTTCGGTTGACCTCCCCAATAGGATGAATCGGAGGGAAATACAGCGTGTCAAAACCCATTTCGGCAACGCGGTCGAGCAACCTTTCACAGTCCTTGAATGTGCCGTGGCGTCCCGGCTCTTCCGAGGAGGAGCGGGGGAAAAACTCATACCAGGTGCTGAAAAGGGCCTTCTTGCGATCCACGTAAACTTTGAGAGGCTCAGAGCTGTTCTGCAAAAACTTTTCCGGGTATTTCTCTAAAATGCTCCTCAGTTTATCCGAGACAGCCTCCTGAACAGAACGGTCATATTGCTCTTGATCCCTGAAAATTGCAATGAGTTCGTCGAGATAATCGTTTTCCTGGGCGGATGCCTGGTTTTTAGCAGCCTCGAGGTATTGTGCCCCTTCCAGCAGCTCTGATTTCACGTGCTGCCCGTCTGCTATCTTGCGTCCGATTCCGTATTGCCAATTCAGGGCGTGGTCAACCCATCCCTGGACCTTGTATTCGTAAAAACCTTGCTTTTCAACTGTGAACGATCCGTGCCAGTTATCGTTGAAACCCGGATTCATCCTTTGTTCACGCCAGGTACGTTCATTTTGGTGCTTGTAAAGAACCGAAGCCGCGATCACGTCGTGACCGTCGACCAACACATCTGCACTCACTTCGATGCGCTGCCCTACAACTCTTTTTATGTGGAACTCTCCGCAATTGATTTGAGGGCGTACTCCCTCAATGACTACTCGCTGTTGTCTTAACATAGATTAAAATTCAAATTGGTGCATCCGATCAAATCACATAGCCCCGTGGAATCACGGCTCCTTTTTTGATCACCACGATACCGTCTCTGATGACGTACTTATCGGTTTCTTTGTCTTTGAGGTGCTTGCCCCCATTGATCCGGACGTCATCCCCAATTCGGCAGTTCTTGTCAATGATCGCGTTTTTGATGAAACACCTCTCCCCGATTCCCATCAGAATGTCGATCTTTCTGTTTTCGATCTCATCCAGGGTCTCGTAATAGTCACATCCCATCATGTAGGTGTTGATGACCGTACTCTCATGCCCGATTCGGGATCGGATTCCGATGACTGACTTGTCAATCTTAGCCGCCTGAATGATGCAACCCTCTGAAATGACACTGCGGTTCATGGTCGTTCCGGAGATCTTCGAGGTGGGCAGCATCCTCGCCCGCGTGTAGATCCGCTTGTTTCGGTCATAAAGGTTAAATTTCGGAATGTTGTCGGTCAGCCCCAGGTTGGCCTCGAAAAAAGAGTCGATGTTACCAATGTCGGTCCAATATCCTTCGTACTGGTAGCTCATCACCTTGTGATCATTGATCGACTGAGGTATGATCTCTTTTCCAAAATCTACCGTGTCAGGGTTCTTCATGAGCTCCACAAGGAGATCACGATTGAAGACATAGATTCCCATGGAAGCCAGGTAATTCCGATCCTGCGACTTCATCTCCTCACTCACGTCGGAGGTCCAGTCAGGAAGCAGCTTCGCCTCCGGCTTCTCGATGAAGGAGGTTATCTCATTATTCTCGTCGGATTTGAGAATACCGAAAGAAGTGGCCTCCTTTGCATTCACAGGTATTGTCGCGATTGAGATATCAGCCTGGGCATTCTCGTGCTGTTCCAACATGAAATTGTAATCCATTTGATAGAGCTGGTCTCCTGAGAGAATCAGCGCATAATCCCATTCGTGCCCCAGGAAATGGTGCATGCTTTGCCTGACGGCATCTGCGGTTCCCTGAAACCAATTGTCACTCATCGGGGTTTGCTCAGCGGCCAATACGTCGACGAATGCCTTGCTGAAAAAGCTGAAATGATAGGTATTCTTGATGTGACGGTTCAATGAAGCCGAATTGAACTGAGTAAGCACATACATGCGCTTTATCTCAGAATTGATACAGTTTGAGATTGGAATATCTACCAACCTGAATTTACCCGCGATGGGAACGGCTGGCTTTGATCGGCTCTCGGTCAGAGGATAAAGTCTCGATCCTTGTCCTCCTCCGAGTATGATGGCTAAAACTTTCTTAGTGAACATATTTAATGGGATTTATGTTTCTATTTTAATTTTTAAACGAACTATGCTTGCTCAAATGAGCGAATGGTACAGGTTTTCAACTTCCTTGGCAATT
>CBDUAY010000233.1:0-2916 GCA_965365245.1 uncultured Flavobacteriaceae bacterium
AACATACCATTATTGTGGTCCAGGCCACTCCAAACACCCAACCCGGGGGAGTCCAGGGTGCTTTGTTTAATTTCAGATACCACTCTGAAGAAGGTCCTTCACCCATCAGCCAACTGCCTATGGCGAGACCTCCAAAATTGATCAGTGCAAATAAAAGAATCAGTCCCAGATGCTTCACTTAGATAGTAACATGCATCTTCAACCTCGACTCGGCTTTTCTTTTGATGGCAGTCAGCCTCTTCATCAGGTCCATGATGCTTTGATCTCTGTTCTCCTTATAAATCTCATTGAGATTTAAAATCATGCTCTTGACTTCTCTTGATACGTGAATCCTTTCATCAGTGGATCGCAGGGAAATCTTTTTTTGCTCAAATGCTAGTGCTTGTTCAATAATACTCATGTCAAGGGGGATTTAATTAAATTCTATGGTCGAAAAACTGTTGGTAAACTTTCAAAATTATTTAAATGTTCAACTTATATTAATCAAAGTTAAACAAAATAAATATAATTTCAAAATCAAGCTATTATTATTTCTTATGGATTTATAGGTGATGTCTATGAAAAAAGGGCCCGAATGCAACATCCGGACCCTCAACCATATTAACAAAAAACTCTAATACAAACTATTTCTTCTTGTTTTTCTTCTTTTTCTTTTTGGCCTCTGATGCTTTTTCAATCACTTTGTAGGTGTCAATGGCTTTATACCTCTCAGCCATTTCAAGAGCCGTCATCCCTTCTTTTTCAGAACGGCTGTTCAGTTTGGCCCCATTGTCTATCAGTAGTTGGGCAATCTCTGGCTGATTGTGCCTTGCGGCGAACATGAGAGGAGTGAGTCCCGTTGATTTCATGTTGACATCCTCTCCCTGCTGAATCAATGCCTTGACGGCATCATAGTCACCCATTTGAATGAGCTTGCAGAAGGAGTTGACGTTGGAAATCAATGGCATTTTACTCTCTTCCAACAAAGGGCTGGAAGAAGTCAAAGCAAAGGATGCACTGAAGCTCAACAAGAGCACCAGTGACAGAATGGATTTTTTCATGATAGTTTAATTTAGGTTATACCTAATAGACTCTCATGAAAGAAAAATGTTAACCGGTTTTATGGGTTTTAACATGAATTTAACCTACTGACTTTTTTTAAAGACCTCTACCCTCAATCCAGGGAGCTCCAGCCTCTTTAAGCTCTTTGATTAGATTCGGAATCGTCGTCTCATCGATCTGTTTCAACTCCCCCTTGATAGCATTCAAACGTTCGGTCGCCAACTGAAGGGTAGCTTTGTGCGTTCCTGTGGGCCCGTATGTCGAACTGCTCAGGGCGTTTCTCGCAACACCATCGGCAGATTCAGGTGTAGGTTTGCTTTGCTCTCCAATTTCGGATTTGGTCTTGTTTCCGGTCAGCCTTTCATCCAGGTTGAGCAGATCAAGACGAGTTTTCTCAATTTTTGCAGCCAGATCCGCTGAAGATCGATCAGCTTTGTCCAGAGCAGTTTTCATCGCAGTGACTACTTCCATATCACGAGACAGGACCTGCTGGGTTGCCGTCAGATCTTCCTTGAATTCAAAGTAGCTGGTTCTAAAAGCATCAATCTCATCAAAAGAAGCTCTTGGAAGTGCTCCTTCACGCAGAGAAACGACTTCAAAGCTTTGAGGCTGACTCAAACTCGTTACAGCCCCATTCTCTCTTTTAGAAAGTGCTACGGAGTAGGTTCCCGGAGTCACCATGAACTCCGCTCTTTCCCAATCGCTCACAACTTTCTTTTTCAGCAGCTCACCGCTTTTGTCGGGGTAAGTCAGGTTCCAACTGACCTGATTGAACCCCTTTTTGTTCGTTCCCTCAAGCGTTCTGACGACTCGACCCTGATCATCCTTGACTGTCAGAATCAATTCAGGTCCATCTTGTCTTCTCTCCTTCTCAAGTGCATCCCAGCCCGGAAAGCTTTGATCTTTTTTCTCCCGAACGGTTCGAATGTCTTTCATCGAGGGAAGGGAATCCGGAAGGTAGTAATTGAAAATAGCGCCAAACGGCGGGTTCTTAGCCGAATAGCTCGCGTCACCCTGACCGTAAACCCCATCTTTCTGCACGTACCAGTAGGCCTTTTTAACAGGAAACAGGACGGTCTCTGAAGTGGATTTGGAAGGGTCGAATTCTCTCAATGGTGTAATATCATCCAGCACGTAGAAGCCACGTCCGAAAGAGGCACAAACAAGGTCGTTTTCCCTCCTTTGTATTGTCAGATCCCTAAAGGAAATCGTCGGAAGTCCTCCTTTGAGTTGAATCCAATTCGTTCCTCCATTATAAGTAAAGTAAATGCCAAACTCCGTTGCGGCGAAGAGCATGTCTTTTTTCACATGGTCCTGTACCAATCTCCAGGTCAAAAGTCGATTCGGAAGATTTCCGTTGATTGAGACCCAGGATTTCCCCTTGTTCGTGCTTTTGATCAGGTAAGGTTTGAAATCTCCGTATTTGTGGTTGTCCAGGGCTGCATATACCGTTCCTGCATCAAAAAGGTCGGCGCGGATGTCATTGACGAAAGCCGTGGCGGGAATTCCCTTGATCGAGCCTACCTCGATTCGGTTCCAGGATGAACCTCCATTCTCAGTGACCTGAATGATGCCGTCATCGGTTCCGGCGTAGATCAGACCTTCCTGAAGAGGAGATTCCGCCAAAGAAGTTACCGTGTTGTACATCGACATGGCCTTGACGTCCCAGGCGTTGTCCCAGCTTTGCTGTCCTCCCATGATCGGCAGTTCGATTCGATTCTGGTTTCGGGTGAGATCTTCAGAAATGGGTTCCCAGTCGTCACCCCTATTTTCTGATTTCCAAACGCGATAAGACCCAAAATACAGGCGTGACGGTTTATGTGGGCTCACCAAAATAGGCGCATCCCAGTTAAAAAGTTCAGAAGGTTCTTCTTT
>CBDUAY010000234.1:0-2916 GCA_965365245.1 uncultured Flavobacteriaceae bacterium
CGATGAAGCTGTGGTTGACAGCCTGACCGTGATAGAAGGATTTGTTTATGAGGAGACGCGTGACACTGTTTTCCCGGAAGGAATTCCTCACTACTATATGACCGACGCGGGAGAATATCTGGATGAACCGAAAGAACCGGGCGTTTATAACGTCTTGATGGATGCTCCTCGTAATTATGTGATCGAATACGCCGAGATCGGACAGCTCTATGTGAATCCTTATGGAAATGGCATGAAAAAGATCAGGACCTATCTCGATTGCATCGAGGACAATCCTGCAGGCCTTAACGGGTTGAACTATATTGCGAACTTCAGGTATTACAACCCGAATTCAGAGACCATCTATGTGCTTCATGGAGAAGACAATTATCTGACGGGTCTTGCCAGGTTCGAAGGAGAGACCCAAACGG
Organism: uncultured Flavobacteriaceae bacterium; assembly: GCA_965365245.1. GTDB lineage: Bacteria > Bacteroidota > Bacteroidia > Flavobacteriales > Flavobacteriaceae > Lutimonas. The sequence goes on from CBDUAY010000234.1 coordinate 411, forward strand.
TCTTTCTGCCTGGAGAAGGCACGTTCAAGATCCAGTTTGACGGACAAAAGCTCATCTGGAATCTGACCACCTTTGAAAGCACGAACAAGAGCTCTGTTTCTTCAGAGGCCACGAATGAGTCCGGAAAATGCGGGGCCAAGGATGTTACGACCAATGACGCGACCCAAGATTTCAAATTGTATCCGAACCCATTTGAGACCTCTTTCACAGTTGAGCGAAACGTCTCTGAAAACGGAACAATTGACATCTATGATGTCTATGGGGTCCCGAAAGGAGAATCGATCCCGTTCAGCAAGAACGATTCGAATCTGTTTTCGGTCAATCTGACGGGCTATCCCGACGGTTGGTACCTGGTCAGGATCACAACTTCCTCAGGAACCTATACGTTTACAATGATGAAGCAGTAGTGTATGGGTGGGCGGATGAAGAACATAGCGATGTTTTTTTTCTTTTGGTTTGGCTTGCTGACCGGGCAAGAGGGTGCGATAGACAGCCTGATCAGCCAGATTGAAGAGGAAAGGCAGGACACCGCTCGCGTCAACCTGCTCAATGATCTGAGCACAGCCTACATTCAGAATGATCAGCTAGATAGCGCGCTCGCATGCTCCGAGCGCGCTATTGAGCTTTCCCGTGAGATCCCTTTCAAAAAAGGCGAGGCCTATGCCATAAAGAACAAGGGTATCGTGGAGTACTACCAGGGAAACTATCTGGATGTGCTGGAAAGCTGGACCCGGTCTCTGGAGATTTTCGAAGAGATCGATTTCAAGCTTGGCATAGCGAACCTTTCCAGCAATCTGGGAGTTGTTTACTATGATCAGGGAAGTCTTGATCGAGCACTTGACTATTATCTTAAATCTTTGAGGATCAGTCAACAACTTGAGGATCCTTTTCGAATCTCAACGGCTTTGATCAACACGGGAGCCGTTTACAGTCAGATGCAGGATTACGATAAGGCCCTTAACTATTTTCACCAGATAGAAGCCTATATCGATGAGCTTGATGACGTGATGATACAGTCAGCCTACCTGATGGGTGTGGGAGACATTTATGCACTGAAGGGAGAGCACGAAATTGCGGAGAGCTATTTGAGAAGAGCCCTGGCCATTAACAAGGGCACTCCTGATTATCCTCATTCCCTGCTTTCGCTCGGACGGCAGGAACTTTCTTTGGGAGATCGCGAAAGGGCAATAAAACTCTTTTGGGAGTCTTATGAAGCTGCTAAAGCCTCGAATTTGAACCTGGACATGCTTCAGAGCCTGATCGCCCTGGGAGACATTTACCACGAGGATGACTTTGATCAATCTGTTTGGGCATATAAAGAGGCGGAGGCCCTCGCTTTGGAGATGGACACCAAGGAGGAGCTAAGGGACATTTACAAGGGAATGTCGCTGGCTTTTAAGGAAGCCGGCGATTTCGAGGAAGCCTATGCTTATCAGGACAAGTATCTTGAATTGAAGGATCAGGTGTTCAACCTCGAGACGGATGACAAGATAAGGGGTCTGCAGTTTGATTTTGATCTTCAAAAAAAGCAGGACCAGATTGGATTGCTTGAAAAAGAGTCAGAGATCATTCAGCTCAGGGAAAAGAGACAGAAAAGCGCATTTTATGTTTCACTTCTTGTATTGGTGCTCATCGCCATAATAGCCCTGACTATTTTCAACAGGTACAAATACGTCAAAAAGAGCAATAAGATCATCGAAGCGGAAAAGGACAGGTCGGAAAACCTCCTTTTGAACATCCTGCCCAAGGAAACTGCAGAAGAGCTTAAGGAAAATGGACGAGTCGAAGCGAAGCAATTTGAGTCGGTGACCGTTTTATTCACTGATTTCAAAGGCTTCACGCGATCCTCGCAGAATTTATCGCCTGCCAAGCTTGTTAAAAGTGTCGATTTTTATTTCTCGAACTTTGATAGGATAATAGAGAAATATGGCCTCGAAAAGATCAAGACCATAGGAGACGCCTACATGTGTGCAGGAGGGTTGCCTTTTCCAACACCAGGGCATCCAAAGAAGATGATTCGAGCTGCGACTGAGATAGCCGAATTTGTGGAAGAAGTAAAGCAGTCGGGGGATGATTCTATTGTACATTTTGACATCCGCATCGGAATCAATACGGGGCCAGTTGTGGCAGGTGTAGTGGGAACCAAGAAGTTTGCCTACGATATATGGGGAGATACAGTTAATGTTGCAGCGCGCATGGAGTCAAATTCCGAACCGGGCAGGGTCAATATTTCGGAATATACGTATGAGCTTGTACGAGATGAGTTCAATTGCAAATACCGGGAAAAGATAGATGTCAAGAATAAGGGTATGATGAAGATGTATTTTGTTGAAGGCACAAGGGAAATTGAAAAATCAAGAGATAAAAAAGCTGAAATATCACTTTAATTCACTACCTTTAAAACAATTAGGTCAAATTGCTATGATTTTTCCCCCGAAAAAGTTCGATACTGATAGAGTCACATTTATGTCTAATTCAAATGAGTCAATATGGATAAATACATTAC
>CBDUAY010000235.1:0-2915 GCA_965365245.1 uncultured Flavobacteriaceae bacterium
TTTCAAACGACACCTGGCCGTCAGCGTCGGTTGTCCCGGGTATTTCTTTGGCAAAAGGATTCACACCATCATTTCTTGAACTGATATGAACGCCCTGACCTGACAGAGGCTTCCCATTTAGCAGGAGTTTGAAAGTGGCCTTGTCACCCACCTTCAGCTTGTAAGGGTTCTTTACAGGGATGAATTCAATTGGGTAGCCGAATTCCTGAGAAAAATGCTCTGTTAGCTTATCATCCACCTGCAAGATGGCCTTGACGTGTTTGGAATACTTCTCTCGTACGGCCTGATCTTCAACCCCCTTTTCTTTTCGTTCGGCTATCATCTTTTCCAAACCCTCATGCTCCAGGTACTCTTTGAAATCCTTTGGTCCAAGCTCAATCATGTTGGGCAAGGTAGAAATCCCTGCAGCGTAAGTTCCGGGCTCTCCGGGAGTGAATTTCAGATACGTAACTTTATCCTTAATAAGATAGTCTGAGTCCTTCGGCAGGAAATCGAAATTCGTCCCATGGATTTGAGCTCCGATAATCCTGTTGGTTGTGATGGCGTTCTCGCTGTTGTCGAAGGTGCCGTTGAAAAGATAGATCTCAGTGGGTTCCCCCTGATGTAAAAAGTAAGTGTCAGACTTCAAAAACAATTCATGGGAAGACAGCAGAAACATCAAGAAAAACAAGGCTCCGGCAAAAGCAGTTTTCCGAAATAATGACCCAATAAAGTATCGTATACCAGAAGTCAGGTCTGAAAAAACTGCTTTTAAAAAAACTGCTTTGAATTGTGTCATTGCGATAAGATTATTGATTCTCTTTAGAGGGGATTAGCATTGAAGGTATCTCCCTGTCGGAGGTCTCCGGTATCAAACCCTTTTTTAAACCATCGCATGCGCTGGGCGGATGTCCCATGCGTGAAAGAGTCTGGCACGACATGCCCTGTAGCTTGTTTCTGCAAACGGTCATCCCCGATGGCATTTGCCGCATTCAACGCCTCCTCGAGGTCACCCGCCTCCATCATGCGGGTCATCTGTTGGGAGTGATGCGCCCAGACGCCCGCCAGAAAATCAGCCTGGAGCTCAAGCCGCACCGAATATTGATTGTATTCCTTCTTGCTCATCTGCCCTCGGAGCTGCTGCATTTGATCGGTGATTCCCATGAGTTTTTGAATGTGGTGTCCCACTTCATGAGCGATGACATATGCCTGGGCAAAATCCCCCGGCGCATTCATTCGTCGCTCCATGTCATCGAAGAAACTCAGGTCAAGGTAGAGTTTTTCATCCCCCGGGCAATAGAAAGGACCTGTTGCACTCGATGCCGCACCACATGCCGATGCCACCGAACCCGTGAAAAGCACCAGGGTGGGCTCACGGTAGTTGTCAATAAGTCCGTTCCAGACGTCTTCGGTATTGGCAAGAATCGTTGAACTGAAAGCAGCCAACTCGTTCTCTTCCGCCGTCCCCTGATAGGGAGCAGAGGTTTCCGCCGGGCTTCCTCCCCCTGTAAAAAAATTGCCTATAAGGCTCAAGGGATTATTTCCTGTCAGAAAAGAAAAAACGAGGAAGATTCCCACCAGAATCAATCCCGTCTTGGAAAACAAAAGTCTAAACAAAGGTCCAAGCAACAAGGGGTTAATCCCACCAAATTTTCTTGACGGACCTGATTGCCCTCTTCGATCCTCAACATTTGAACTTTGTCTTTTACCTTGCCATTTCATCTTTTCTTGTTTTTCATGGACCTCCTGATTTCAGGGTCCAAAATTGAATTATCCAATTTAAGGATTTTTCAGAAAACTTAAATTGTCAAAATTCATCTCGTTAATGACTGTGGTTTTCTGCCTCGATTTCGCTATTTTTGATATAAACCCCCTAAAATCAATCTTATGAAAAAACTATTTATTCTCGTCGCAATCGCATGGTTCGGAGTCTCAAATTTGAATGCCCAGGAATTTAAAATCGGGGCTTCATTTGGCTTGCCTGCGGCAGACGCTGCTGACATTACTTCCTTTGTCCTGGGTATTGATGCCTATTATTATTTCACTAAACAGGACGCGTTCTTCCAATTGGGTGCTAATGTTGGGTTCCGAAATTTCTTTGGTGATGAGATCATAGGCGATATTTCTATTGATGACGGTCAGTTTTTGCCCATCTCTGCCGCCGCTCGATTAAAAATCTTTGGAGTCCTCTCAGCCGGGGCAGATGTTGGTTACGCTGTGGGAATCTCTGACTACCTCGACGGAGGCTTCTACGTCCGACCCATCGTCGCCGTGGATGTCCTTGACATACTCGAACTGAACATGTCATACGAGAGCATCTCAGATGCCGCTACCTGGGGCAACTTCAATGTTGGCTTCCTGTTTCAGTTCTAAAGCTCACCTGAGTTTCATAAGCAAATAGGAGAAGATCATGGCGTTTGACTTAGCCGACTGATCATTGGTTGACGATCCGCCGTGACCTCCTTCTATGTTTTCATAATACAGAACAGGATCACCCATATCAATCATTTTTGCTGCCATTTTCCGTGCATGCCCGGGATGAACGCGATCGTCACGAGTTGAGGTATAAAAAAAGACCTCGGGATAGTCCACTCCTTCCTTAAGATTGTGATAAGGTGAATACTTCTTTAAATAAGCCCATTCCTCAGGTTTGTCGGGATCACCATACTCTCCCATCCAGCTGGCACCGGCAAGCAGCTTGTTGTAACGCTGCATGTCCAGCAATGGCACCAGGCTAACGACAGCATTGTACAAATCAGGTCGCTGCGTAAAGGCGACGCCAACCAGCAACCCACCGTTACTTCCGCCCATTGCGCCCAGGTGTGGGGGTGAAGTGATTTTCTTTTGAATCAAATCTTCAGCTACCGAATAGAAGTCATCGAAAACGTTTTGTCGCTTTTCTTTCAACCCGGCCTGATGCCATTTTGGACCGTATT
>CBDUAY010000236.1:0-2895 GCA_965365245.1 uncultured Flavobacteriaceae bacterium
CATGATTCGGGCAGGCATTGTTGGTGGCGCCGGCTACACGGCAGGAGAACTCATTCGGCTCATCATTAACCACCCGGCTCTTGAATTGGATTTCGTGTTCTCAACATCCAATGCGGGCAACGATATAGCCCTGGTGCATGCAGACCTTGTGGGAGAGGTATTGCCTCGTTTCACCTCAGAGTTGAATCCTGAGGTCGAGGTGCTTTTTTTGTGTCTGGGTCACGGCAATTCAAAAAAGTTCCTGGAGGAGCATCAGTTCTCGAAAGCCACACACATTATCGACCTGAGCAATGACTTCAGATTGAAAGAAGACAGGTTTCTGGGAGACATGGAATTCGTGTACGGCCTCCCGGAGCTGAACGAGACCGAGATCAGCAAGACGAAATACCTGGCCAATCCGGGATGTTTCGCCACGGCCATTGAGTTGGCCCTTTTGCCCCTGGCGTCTGAAGGTTTGCTGAAGGATGACATACACGTGAATGCGGTTACCGGTGCTACCGGTGCCGGGGTATCCCTGTCCAAAACGACGCATTTCACATGGAGGGACAATAATTTCTCCCACTACAAGGCTTTCAGCCACCAGCACCTTGGAGAAATCACCCAGTCGGTGTCACAAGCACAACCCGGATGGGATCGTGAGATCTATTTCCTTCCCAACCGGGGAAATTTCAGCAGGGGTATTTTTTCAACCGCCTACACGTCATTTTCACAAGACCTGGATTCGGCTGTTGAGCTGTATGAAGGGTTTTACAAGAAGGCCCCTTTTACTTTTGTTTCTCGACGGGATGTTTTTCTGAAACAAGTTGTCAATACCAACAAATGCCTGATTCATTTGCAAAAGCACAAGGATAAGCTATTAATAACCAGCGTAATTGACAATTTGTTGAAAGGTGCATCCGGACAGGCTGTAGAAAACATGAATTTGATGTTCGGGCTCGATCGAAAACTCGGACTTGAACTTAAAGCGAACTTTTTTTAATAGAATCATATGAAAATAGCAATAATTGGAGTCGGCAACCTGGGATATTCCATTGCCCTCGGAATCTTGAGTCAGAAAAAGGAGATCAAATGCAAATCCCTTTACCTGACCAAGAGGCATTTGTCTTCCCTTGATCATTTGGAGAAGGTTTCAGTCGTGAAGCTTACCACCGACAACAGGCGTGCGGTAAAGTATTCCGATATCATCATACTTGCCGTTCAACCTGCCCAGTTGCAGGAGGTTCTTGCAGAGATCAGGCCGGAATTGAATCCCAAAAAGCACACGCTGATTTCGGTTGCCACCGGAAGGAAGATACATGAGATAGAAGAGGTGGTGGGAGATAAAGTTCCTGTGATCCGTTGCATGCCCAATACAGCGATTTCAGTGGGTCACTCCATGACTTGTATCAGCACAAACGGTCTTGGAAAGGAGAAGATAGAATGCGCCCAGTTGATCTTCAATGCACTCGGGGAGACGATGATCATCGAGGAGGAGCTGATGCAGGCCGCTACAGTCATCTGTGCCAGTGGTATCGCCTTTTGGATGCGATTGATTAGGGCAACGACACAGGGAGCAGTTCAGTTGGGGTTTCACAGCGAGGAGGCACAAAAGCTATCCATGCACACCTGTCTCGGAGCAGCAAGCCTTTTGATAGATTCTCAAAGTCATCCCGAGCAGGAAATTGACAAGGTGACTACCCCAAGCGGGTGCACCATTGAAGGATTGAACGAAATGGAGCACCAGGGTTTGAGCTCTTCCATTATAAAAGGACTGGTGACCTCTTATGAAAAGATCAACCAAATTTGAAACGCGTGATTAAATCAATAGAGAGGCAGAAATCAATCGGGAGATTAAATCAATAGAATTTTAGAGAAAATGGAGTTGTTCAATGTTTACCCGCTTTATGATGTGACACTCGTCAAAGGTAGAGGTTCCAAAGTTTATGACGAGAGCGGTACAGAGTATCTTGACCTGTACGGAGGACACGGGGTGATATCCATAGGGCATTGTCATCCGCATTATGTAGAGGCAGTTAAGAAACAGGTTGAGACCTTAGGCTTTTATTCGAATTCGGTGCGGAACCCGGTTCAGGAGGCCCTGTCTGAAAAGCTCGGGAAGCTCTCGGGTTGTGAAGAATACAGCTTGTTCCTTTGCAATTCGGGAGCCGAAGCCAATGAGAATGCCCTGAAACTAGCTTCTTTTCACACAGGCCGAAGCAAGGTGGTGGCATTTTCGAACAGTTTTCACGGACGTACCTCGGCCGCGGTAGCCGTCACAGACAATGAGCGCATCAATGCGCCACTCAATCGACAGCATGCAGTGGAGCTTCTGCCCCTGAATGATTTGAATGCACTGGGAAAAACTCTAAGTCAAAAAGATGTAGCAGCCGTTATTGTCGAGGGAATACAGGGAGTTGGAGGACTGAACCAGGGCACCACGGAATTCTTCAAAGGACTCGAATCTTTGTGTCGTGAAAACGGTACCGTACTTATTCTGGATGAGATTCAATCCGGCTACGGACGCAGCGGAAAATTCTTTGCTTTTCAACATCACGGCATTCGACCTGATCTGATTACGGTTGCCAAAGGGATGGGCAATGGGTTTCCGATTGGGGGCGTGTTGATCGCTCCTTCATTTCAGCCCAGTTTCGGTCTTCTCGGAACCACATTTGGAGGGAATCACCTGGCTTGTGCAGCCGCCCTCTCAGTGCTTGAAGTCATTCAAAAGGAACGATTGGTTGCAGGTGTTAGTGACCTCAGTGAATTCTTGATTGATCGGTTGAAATCACTTCCAGGAGTTCAAAGAATCAAAGGCCGGGGTCTGATGCTGGGCCTTGAATTCGATTTTGAAGTTGCCGGGTTGAGAAAGAGAATGATTCATGAGAAGAAGATTTTCACGGGAGGCTCTTCAAATCC
>CBDUAY010000237.1:0-2837 GCA_965365245.1 uncultured Flavobacteriaceae bacterium
CGGTAACGTGAGTTGTAATTGGAGGCCATAGAAAAACAATAGGCCCCGGCGTTCTTGAAGCTGAGTATGTCTCCTTCTTTGATTTCACTGATCTGACGATTGGCTCCAAAGGTATCGGTCTCGCAGATGTAACCGACTACCGTATAAAACCTTTTCTTTCCCGATGGATTGGAGATATTCTCGATCTGATGATAAGCGTCATAGAACATGGGGCGGATCAGGTGGTTGAGCCCGCTGTCAACACCTGCAAAGACGGTTGAAGTCGTCTGTTTTACCACATTGACCTGGACGAGGAACTGCCCCGCCTCGCTGACCAGGAATTTCCCAGGTTCGAACATTAGGGTCAGCTCACGGCCAAATTCTCTGCAGAACTCGTTAAAGCGCTTTGAAACTTTCTCTCCCAGCTCAACGATGTCAGTTTCTATGTCTCCTTCCTTGTATGGCACTTTGAATCCGCTGCCAAAATCTATGTATTCCAAATCTTTGAAAGTCATGGCGACGTTGAAAAGAATTTCCGTAGCGCGTAAAAACGCATCGATGTCATAGATGTCTGAGCCCGTGTGCATGTGGACCCCGGTGATGCGCATGCCCGTATTTTCGACAACCCTGTGGATCAGCGGCAGTTGGTGGATCGAGATCCCGAATTTGGAATCGATGTGTCCTACCGAAATTTTAGTATTCCCCCCAGCCATGATATGCGGGTTCATGCGTATGCAAACCGGCACGTCTGGGTGTTTCTGGCCAAATTGCTCCAGGATGGAGATGTTGTCAATGTTTATCTGAACCCCCAATTCTGTCGCCTGTTCGATTTCACCCAGGGAAACGCCATTAGGTGTGAAAATGATGTCCGAAGGGTCAAATCCGGCTTTCAGGCCGAGCTGAACTTCCTGCACAGATACGGTATCGAGACCAGCTCCCAGCGAATTGAATAGCTTTAGAATGCTCAGGTTGGAAAGAGCCTTGCACGCGTAATTGATCTTGAGCTTATTGACAGTTTCAAAAGCAGATTGCAATTTGTTGTACTGGCTGATGATTTTTTCAGCGTCGTACACGTAGAGCGGACTCTCGTATTTCTCAACCAGTGAAAGTAGGTTCTCGTGGGTCATTTCCTGAATTGTTAGAGCGGCAAATCTAATATTGCCCCGTGACTATCAAAATTTTATTGCAAATAATAACAGATACCTGTAATTCGTGTTATTTTCGAAACAGCATCGCTTCTGTGAAGCTTTTCTTGCTTCTACATGCTATTGGACGCTACTTTCTCTGCGATTTTCACAATCACTTCGGTAGCCTTGATCATAGATTCCAATGGGACATATTCGTAGCGCCCGTGGAAATTGTGACCCCCGGCGAATATGTTCGGACAGGGCAGGCCCATGTAAGACAGCTGCGATCCGTCAGTTCCACCACGAATGGGTTTTACTATGGGTTCTATCCCGAGCTCTGTCATGGCTTCACGCGCTACATTTACAATGTGCATGACCGGTTCCACCTTTTCACGCATATTGAAGTACTGGTCCTTGATTTCGATCTCTATCGTTTTCTCTCCGTGTTTGGCGTTCAAATCTTCCGCGACCCGAATCATCTGCTTCTTTCTTTTTTCGAAGAGTTCCATGTCGTGATCCCGAATTATATAGTCCAGTCTCGTCTGTTCCACTTCTCCCTTCATTTGCTGCAAATGGAAAAAACCCTCATAACCCTCTGTTTCCTGGGGGATTTCCTTGTTGGGGAGCATTTCGATGAATTCTGCGGCGATCAGCATGGAGTTGATCATTTTGCCTTTTGCATATCCCGGATGGACGATTTTCCCATGAATTTTCACAGTTGCGCCTGCCGCATTGAAATTCTCGTATTCCAGCTCGCCTACCTGGCTGCCATCCATGGTATAGGCCCAATCGGCTCCGAACTTGTCAACGTCAAATTTATGGGCCCCACGTCCTATCTCTTCGTCAGGAGTAAAGGCCACGCGTATTTTTCCGTGTTTTATCTCGGGATGCTGAACAAGATGCTCCATGGCCGTCACGATCTCTGCGATTCCTGCCTTGTCATCCGCTCCGAGCAACGTGCTTCCGTCGGTCGTGATCAGGGTCTGACCTTTGTACAGAAGCATATCTTCGAAATAGGAGGGAGAAAGGACGATATTGTCCTTTTCGCAGAGCAACAGGTCCTGACCCTGGTAGTTCTCATGAATTATGGGTTTCACCTCAGTGCCCGAATAGTCCGGAGAGGTGTCAAAATGAGAAATGAAACCTATGGTGGGCACTTCATGTGCCACATTGGATGGAAGAGTTGCCATTATGTAGGCATTCTCATCTATGCTCACGTCCTCAAGCCCGATCTCTTCGAGTTCTTTAGCCAACAAGCGCGCAAGGTTCCATTGCTTTTCCGTGCTGGGTGTGGTTTGGCTCTCTGGGTCCGACTGAGTGTCGATTTGAACGTATTTGAGAAATCGGTCTTTGATCTGTTCCATGGTGCTTTGTTTGGATCAAAAATATCAATTCCCTCTCATTCGGCACAAAAAAGACAGAATGAATTCTCAATTCGCAGGGCACAACTCGCTTCGGCCTATGAAATATGCGTTCGAAGGCCATGGAATATCGCTAAGCGTCAAAATTCGCGTTCCGGAAAGTGTCTCGTGATAATTGTAGAATTCCGGGAGAACCGTCTGGTTGAGTGAGTTGTCAAGCGGGTATTTATCTGTTCCGACATACATGTCAAAAGCTCGTAGATCATAAGTGGAATCAGTGATGTGCACATCGAAATCTGCCGTGAAACGCCCGTCGCCTCCAGTCACCCTGACCCTCATATAACCGACCTCCAAACTATTTCGTATGTCG
>CBDUAY010000238.1:0-2820 GCA_965365245.1 uncultured Flavobacteriaceae bacterium
TCCCCGCTGGCTTTTTCGATAATCTGACCAGAGACAGTTATCGCATCGTTTTGAGCAAACAGGGAGTTCGCCAATGCTGCTATCAAAAGCAGAATGAAGTTTCTTGGGGGAATCATCTTTTCTCTTTAGTTAATAGTTACACAAAGAACTTCAATTCCCGGCTGCATAGAAAAATAAATCCGTGAACGGCAGAAACAATGAGACAATCGTGCAATATTTTCTGAATTTCAATTTTCGTACCTTGAGACATCAACAACCAAAACTTAAAACTTTCACCATGAGATCCTGCCAATTTACATTGAGACCTTTTCTGCATGTTCTGATACTTTTTGCTTTTTCAATTCTAAGCTGTGAATCACCAAAGTCGGATAATCAAATCTCGCCTCCTACAAGTCAATCTGAACATATACCCTATTTGACTTTCCAAAAAGACAATTTATTCCCGGGGGACGGGAGTTTGCTCCGAGCTGAAGATGGCGTCTCTTTGGATGATGGACGGGTCATCGTTGTTGATCAGGCCCATGGGTTGAGAATCATCGAAAAAGATGGCTCAAACCGCCCTTTCGGTGATTTTGCCTCCGCTGGTTTTAGACATGAGCCACCGGAGATTGTTGCATCTCCCAACGGAATGGTGCTCGAACCTGATGGTGAGCACATCCTCATGTCTGATGTTGCCGACGGAAAGATCTATCGCACAAATATTGCCTCAGAAAAAGTCGAAATGATTTACGACCATCCTTTCGGTGTGAATACTATTTATCGGGACAGAACTGGAGCGCTCTGGTTTTCTCAATCGGCAGAGAGCACAAATTTGGGCGAGATGTTTCAGGCGGCGAATTTGCCTGTTCCTACCGGCGCCGTTTTTCGGATGGCAGATTTGAAAAGTGCCCCGGTTAAGGTTTTGGACAGCCTTTACTTCTCCAATGGGATCACCATGGACAAGGAGGAAACGCACCTCTATGTCGCCGAAACCATGATGGACAGGGTTCATAGACTGGAAGTAGACACAAAAACCGGGAAATCAAGCTATTTGGGGGTAGCCACCAACGTGGGGACTCCGGATAATCTATTAATCGACAATGAAGGTCGCCTGGTCATTGCTTCACCCCTTTACAACCAGGTGATTTTAGTCGATTTTGAAAATCACTCTCAACATGTGATTTTTGATGGTTCCACTCCGGAAAATGTCAGGGTAACCAATGAATGGCATCGAAGAAGCCGTTTGGGCATGGAAAGACTTGATCAGCTGTCTGGCGATTTATTCAGTCCACTGCCAGGATTGCTCACTGGCATGTTCTTTTCCAAGGACGGTCAAACCCTGTATATTTCCAATCTGGGAAATGACCTGGTGAAATTGGACTACAGATAAAAATCACCCCGATTAATCACTATTGTCTGCCGAGGATCTTCGGATTCTTATCGAGTAGGCCTCAGACGGATTCACACGCATCAGTTGTTCGAATTCTTCATCGGCAAAACCTTGAGATTTTAACTCCGGGAAGAGCTTTTTGAAGATGGCTGTGTAGGGGTTGATCGTCTGTTCTTCTTTTTGTGGATCGTACCAGCCGGAATCATGTGAGATCAAAATTCTGTCGAGAATTCCGTTACTTTTTGCAAACCCTAATTTCTCCGCGTGCTTATCCATTTCCCAACCCAGACCATCGAGACTGATCCAGCATCCCATCTCCGCAGCTTTGAGATAACTTTCATTGTTCTCTTCATTCTGCGCATGCACCCAGATAAAGGCCTCCGGTGAAACACCCATTTCCCTGAGGATAGTGAGCTGCGGCCACAGACCAATTGCTTCTCCGGTATGGGAAGCTATCGTCAAACCAGTTTCCAGGTGCGTGAGGGCAGCAGCTCTAACCAATTTTTCGTGCATGGGGTGCAAAGGATCGGTTGCATCAACACCGATCTTGATGAAACCCGGGCGAATCGAACTTCCTTCAATCCCATTCTCAAACTCATCGATCCAGGTCTGAGCGAGTTCTTCTGCTGTCATCTCCCAGGCGTACGGCGGGATGAATTTATTTTCGCGCGCCCCATAGAGCCCGGTGTTGGTCACTATTCTAAGGCCTGATTCTTGAGCAATACGCTCAAGAAGCCCAACATCTCTTCCCAGGTAATTTGGGGTCGCATCCACAAAATAATCCACCTGGAATTCTTTGATCTCAGCCAAAAAGGGCATCACCTTCTCGATTATCGAATCGTGATTCCAGGTAGATGGCTGAATGCTGTCAGCTCCGATGAAATCGACCAGGATATGCTCGTGAGACAACCATTTCCGATTGAGATCAAGTTCTTGGGCTCCATGCACGTCCTGGATGAAGGGCTTTCCCTTCTGTGATTGGCAAGCGGACAGCAAGACAAACACGATAAAGGCACTTAGTATTCTAAAAGCAATTCTCGTCAATTCGGTCATATTATTTTACCACTCTAAATCCTATATGCGAAATTGGAGATTTTTCTGCTCTAAAACAATACCGAATCAAGACGAGCGTTATTCAATAGTTGCTATGAAAATCCTTTTCCCCCCGAAGGATCGGACCAAGAATTTGGTCCGGTTTTTTTTTGCCCGCATGCGAAGTCCAAAATAGTAGGGTTCAACTGTAACTATTTTATGGACATGCGATCTTTAGAGTATTCAACTTCACTTGGTCCGGGGTATTACTTCAAAGTGTCTCCCGGGCCTTTTTCATTTTTCATATCTTTAAGCATCCGCTGCCAAATGGCAGTTGACGAAGCTCTGATCAAGGAAGCCTTGCGCTCGAAAGATGACAAGGACAACCCGGTTTGTCGCGCCAATCGCGAAAACGGGAA
>CBDUAY010000239.1:0-2790 GCA_965365245.1 uncultured Flavobacteriaceae bacterium
GATCATGAGTGATATAGTGGAAATTTCAACGATAAGCGACTATTGTTCGGCATTCAATATGCCCGCCCTTCATCCATTGGTCACGGTACTTGATCTCTCGAAAGGATCCTGGAACGTAGAGAAAAAAGTGGAGTCTGTTCGATACCATTTTTATGGAGTTTTCCTGAAGCAGGGGCAGAGCTGTGTTATGCGCTATGGGAGACAGAATTACGACTACCAGGACGGGACCCTTGTCTTTATTGGCCCCGGTCAGATCGTGAATATCTCTCATGTCGATACTGAAGCCAAGCCCTCAGGCTATGCACTGCTCTTTCATAGGGACTTCCTGCTTAGAACCAATTTGGGGGCGATCCTGGACAAGTATTCTTTTTTTTCCTATGAATTGCATGAAGCGCTTCACCTCTCTCAGAAAGAGCGCCAGATTGTTCTGGATTGTTTTGACAAGATTCATTACGAACTGTCCCAGGGTATAGACAAGCACAGCAAGAACCTGATTGTTTCAAACCTCGAGCTGTTTCTCAACTACTGCAACCGGTTCTATGACAGGCAATTCATAACCCGGGACACAGCGAACCTCGGGGTCGTAGAGAATTTTGAATCCTCATTGAACGACTACATTAAATCCGGAAAGGCCAGAGAGATGGGAACTCCTCAAGTGAGTTATTTTGCAGAGCAACAACACCTTTCATCGAATTATTTTGGAGACTTGATAAAAAGGGAGACAGGTAGAAGTGCGCATGAACTTATTCAGGCGAAACTCATTGACATCGCCAAAGAAAAGATCTTTGATCCTGAAAAATCTTTGAGCGAAATTGCCTTTGAACTCGGATTCAAATATCCCCAGCATTTTACCCGGCTGTTCAAGAGCAAAGTCGGATACACGCCCAATGAGTTCAGAAGAATGAATTGAGTTGATTCAATTCAGACAAGTATTTTTTTGAGTCACGATACATTAACTTCTCTCGTAGGCTCATCTTTCGTTAATAAATATCTTAATAACTAATAGACAGCTGTCTAGCATTTATCGCCAATTGTGGTTAACATGTAGTTTACAAATTTACCCCGTGCATTGGGTGGATTTAACAAACTCAAATTCTTATGAAAAAGCTTTTGCTGCTGGTCATATGTTGTCTTAATGCGGTTGTGTATGCCCAGGATTCACCGGGGTTGTATACGGTGAAAAATGTAAGAGTCAATACGGATTTTTCCGATTTTGGAACAGCTTTCTACGGAGACAACCAGATTGTTTTTGCCGCACCGAAGGAAGGGATTACCTTCAACAGGGAAGAATACAACAGCCAGCCTTTTCTGGATCTCTACATAGGAGAGGTTACAGATGATGGTCAACTGATCCACAAACAGAAGATGCCCGGCGATATCAATACGAAGTTCCACGAGGGCATGGTTTCCTTTTCCAAAGATGGAAAAACCGTTTATTTCAGCGCCAACGGAAAGATTAAAAAAGTTAAAAAGGGCAAGAAGGGCAAATCGGACGAGGTCAAGACCAAAGCCACTATTAATATTCAGCTATTCAAGGCAACCATTGACGACGAGGGCAACTGGGGAAATTTGGAGATGCTCCCATTCAACAGCGATGATTTTTCCACGGGGCATCCGGTTCTGAACCATGATGACTCGAAGCTATATTTTGTGTCTGATCGACCAGGTTCAATTGGCAAGACGGACATTTATGTGGTTGACGTATATCCAGACGGCACCTATGGGGAGCCTATGAATCTTGGGTCTGAAATCAATACGCCAGAACGGGAGATGTTCCCCTTCATTGGTGAGGATAACGTTTTGTATTTCTCTTCGGATGGATACCCAGGCTATGGGGAACTCGACGTCTATGCCAGCAAGATCTTTGACAATACGGTCTCCGCGCCCATGAACCTGGAAGAACCGGTCAACAGTCCGATGGATGATTTTGCCTACATCATTGATGAGACAAAAAACAAAGGCTATTTTTCCTCTAACCGGGAAGGGGGACGTGGTGACGACGATATTTATTCCTTCACCGCATCTCCGCCGATCTATATCGAATGTCAGCAGGAGATTACGGGTGTGGTTCGTAACATAGACACGCAAGAATTGATTCCCAATGTGAAGATCATGCTTTTCGACGAGGAGGGTCAGAAACTCAAGACCTTCATGTCAAAGGAATCTGATGCTTCTTTCAGCTTTGATCAATCCTGCAATACAACTTATAAAATAAAGGGTTATCTCGAGGGCTATCTAATCGGGGAGCTCGACATCACCACCGTGAATGACCTCAATGCAGAGCCCTTGGAAATCGTGTTCCACATGGAAGTTGATCCGACTCAAGAGGTTAGTCCTGTCGCATTGGCAGAACCGAAAGATGCCCCGGCTGATTTTGCTGCAGAGTCTAATCAGGCAGAAATTGAAGAGGTCGACGTTACTTCAGAAGTGCGAGTGGCTGTATCGGATGCCGAAGTCAATGAGAAATCCTCGACAGAAAACGCTCCGACAATTATGGAAACCCTGGTAGCCGATGAGGATACCCTGGTTGTTGAACAGGCGAGCGAACCGACAGTTCCCTTGTCAGATGAATCGACAATCGCAGATTCGGCGAAAAAAACTGAAGCTGGAGCAGTTGAAGCAACCTCTTTTGAGGAAGACCAGTTTGCGGTGACTGATGCCCAGGAGCAAGAGAATGATTCCCAAGAGGATGTTTTCAGGGCAGGAGAGGCTATTGCGATGGAAGAGGAAAACGAGCTGCCGGCCGAGCAAAATGAGCTTACGAGCAGACAGCAAGACACCCCTGAGAAA
>CBDUAY010000240.1:0-2758 GCA_965365245.1 uncultured Flavobacteriaceae bacterium
GTGACCTCGACAGGATTCAAACCTGTAACCTTCTGAGCCGTAATCAGATGCGCTATTCAGTTGCGCCACGAGGCCATAATTATTCGGGCTGCAAATATATTTCTTTTTTGCAGAATAGAAAAAAGTTCAGCCAAAAAATCAAATGCCCATCTGCTCTTTGAAAGCTGCGAGGATCTCGCGGGCTTTTTCATTGTCTTCCTCGTAGATGAAGAGTTCCACCTGAGAGGGCGAACCTCCGTAAAAACCGGCGCGCAGGCCAGACTGGAAGTTGTTCTTGACCATTGACGGAATCTGTGCGTCATCCAGGTCGAGCTGCAAACGCTGAATCTCGATCAGTGAGCCAGTAAACAGTCGTGTGTGTTTTGAATGATCATCCATAGTGCTGATTTTTACTTAAAGATAGCGAATTTTTCCTTCTTTCGGAAGTGCTATGACAGATGTCTATGAATATCAATCCAGGCTGTTTTTGGTCACATAATAGCGCCATCCGATCAGGGCCAGTTGCAGTTTGGTCGCCTTGCTCATGTCGACCTGTTGCTTGGCCAGGCTGGGTAGGACCGCCTTGTTGATTTTGGCCAGTATCTTGAAAAGATTTTTCTTCATGGGTCAAAAATAGAAAAAACGCCTGATTTCAGGCGTTTTAATCAAGATCATTGCTGAGGGGTTTCCCCGGGCAGTTTATTTTTTCGAAGTGATGATAACCACTCCGTCACGGGCCTTCTCTCCGTACTTTTCGACGGCCTTGCTGCCTTTGAGAACTTCGATGGTTTCGATGTTTTCATGGTCGAGGTCTTCCATCTTTCCATCGGGAAGCTCTTTTCCATCCATGATGATCAGCGGTTTGTCATCCCCGTCGGTGATAAACATGAAGTCGTTTTCTCCGTGATCTCCTGATGCTGTTTTGATTTTAACCTCAATGTCTTCCTCGCCCGGTTCGCCTTTCTTGATCATAATCTTTGTGGCGCCGGGGGAATCTTCATCAATCTCGATCACCTTGATTTGCTTGATCTTCGTGGAATCACCCGAGTCAGAGACCCAGACATTGCCATCTGACATGACCTTGACATCGACGTCTTCATGCGTAAAATGATTTGCTCCGTCTCCGCCAATGATGATCACTTCTTTTTCTCCGTTTTTGTCGATGATGATCTCCTTGCGGATTTCCTTGTGTACCTCTCTGAGCCCCTCGTGAACATCTTCTAGAACATCCTCGAGAACTGTAACGTGAACGTCGTGCAGGCCGGTCATATTACCGAGAGCCAGAGTTCCGTTCTTGCGGTCATACCGGATGCTGATAGGGGCAATCGGCTCATCGCTACTTTGACTGAGTTTGGCCCTGTTTCCCTGGTTGTTTGAAACGGTGAGTTCGATCCCGATGATCTCATTGGCATCGTTGTATTTCAGTTTCTTGTATTTCATGTCAATGCCTTGTTTCAGCAGGTTGGCCTTGAGGTTCTCCAGGTCGCTCTTGGAGAAGTCTTTGTCAATTACTTCCATTTCCTCATCGATCTCGACCTCTTCAATGGCAGTGCTCATTCGTTGGGCCACGATCTCGGTGTTGAAATTCATGACGAAGGCGGCCAAAAGAGGCAGGATAATGCCGAACTTCAGGTACATGATGTTGCTTGATTTGCTTTTCTGTAACATTTGGATTCTCTTTTTGATTAAGGATTGATAAAAGCTGCTGGTCAGGGCCAACTGGTAAGTGGGCTCCACCGTTTTCAGCAGCAAAAATTCATAGGATTTGCTTTCGTTTCGGATGATTTTCGGATCGGAGTCTGCGATAAACTCAAGGTTTTTCTGAAGCTCCTTGTGATAAAGCCAGGCCACCGGGTTGAACCAGAGAAAAACACAGATGAGCTCCGAGAATAGGATGTCAAAGCTGTGAAACTGGTCAGAGTGCGCTTTTTCGTGAGCCAGCACCTGTTCGAGTTCAGATCCCTCGAAGCGCTTGTGCGGATAAACGATATAGCGAAAAAACGAGAAAGGGGCCGTGTTGTCACTCGTCGGTATCATCCAGTAAGGACCCTGCCTGGTTTTGGGTCGCTTCCTGAGAAAAAGGTACAGCGAACCCAGTTGAAACAAAAATCGAAGGGCAAAGAAGACAAGGCCGGACAGGTAGATCCATGCCAAGACCTCCGACCAGTCCATCGAGAAGGCTTGACCCATGGCAGGTGAAGCCTCTGTGATCGCCTGGGATTGGGTCAATTCTATGGTCTCCACATAAACGTATTCTCTGATTTTCAGACCGGGTAGGAGCAGGCTTGACACCAGGCCCAGAAGCAAATAGGCGCGGATCGACTGGAAAAAAGTCTCCCGCTCCAGGAAGATCTTGTATACAAGGTAGAACAAGGTGAGTACGGCGGCTGCTTTGAGTATGAATTCCATCATTTTTCTGGTTTTGACGCGTCCCCTTTTTCGATGAGGTCGATGATTTCTTTCAATTCGTTTACGCTGATCTTCTCTTCTTTGGCAAAATAAGACACAACGTTCTTGTAGGAGTTTTCAAAGTAGTGATTGATCGTTTTCTGCATAAAGGTCTTTCTATACTGCTCCTTGGTCACAGCAGGCTGGTATCGGTGGGTTTTTCCAAACGCCTCATGGCGGATGTAGCCTTTCTCCTCCAGGTTGCGAATAATGGTGCTGATCGTATTGTAATGGGGTTTGGGATCGGGCAGTTCCGCCAATACCTCCTTGACGAAGGCCTTTTTCAGCTTCCACAGCACCCGCATGATTTCTTCTTCCTTATTGGTGAGTC
>CBDUAY010000241.1:0-2757 GCA_965365245.1 uncultured Flavobacteriaceae bacterium
TTCTGGCGGCCTACGAATTTGAAATCCACACAGAAAACTCTTTCCCGCACAGCAGCGGCATAGCTTCTTCCGCCAGCGGGATGAGCGCGCTCGCACTTTGTTTGATGAGCCTTGAAAAGGAGCTCGATCCTACAATTTCCGATGAGTATTTCAATGAGAAGGCCTCGTTTCTTGCGAGGCTCGGATCAGGTAGCGCTTGTCGAAGCATTGAGGGTCCTCTTGTTGTTTGGGGTGAGCACAAAGAAATAAAATCTAGTTCCGATCTTTTCGGGGTAGCCTATCCCTACGAGGTCGACGAGGCATTCAAAGACTACCAGGACACCATCCTGCTTGTGGACAAAGGAGTCAAACAAGTGTCAAGCACCGTAGGTCATGGTTTGATGAAGGGTCATCCCTTTTCTGAAGCGCGATTCCGCCAGGCTGAAAATCACCTGAGCGAATTGATTCCTGTGCTTAAATCCGGGGATCTCGATGCCTTTGTCGAGATCGTTGAAAAAGAGGCCCTGTCTCTTCATGCCATGATGCTGACCTCCTCCCCCTATTTTATTTTGATGCGTCCGAACACACTCGAGATCATTGAACGCGTTTGGGCCTACCGCCGGGAAACAGGCAGCAAACTCTGCTTTACTTTGGATGCCGGTGCCAACGTGCACCTGCTCTATCCAGAAGGTGAAAAAGAGAATGTAGACGCTTTCATTGAAAAAGATTTGGCGCGTTTCTGTCAGAATAATCACTATATTTCGGATCATACAGGTAGCGGAGCCAAAGAAATCATGTAATTAAATTAGTTTCTTTTCGTTCTAATAAGCTGTATACGAGATGAAACTGTATTTTATCGTATCTTTGTAAGCGAAATTAGCCGGGGTAAAACCTCAGAAATATGAAAGGACCTCTTTTCTACGCAAAAATTCTTCTCTTTGGAGAATACGGGATCATAAAAGATTCCAAGGGTCTTGCGATCCCTTACAATTCCTTCCAGGGCTCCCTCATCATATCAGATGACCCGAGTGATCGGGCACGGGAATCCAATGAGAAGCTTCGGGCCTTTTACCGATACCTCAAAGACTTGAACGATGCGGATGTCAGTCTCAGACTGGACGAAATGGAGCGGGATATCGAGAGGAACATGCACTTCGATTCGAGCATCCCCCAGGGATATGGCGTTGGAAGCTCAGGAGCATTGGTCGCTGCCATTTATGACAAGTACGCCAATGACAAAATCACGGTTTTGGAGAATTTGACACGAGACAAGCTGTTGAAGCTCAAATCGATCTTTTCCAAAATGGAATCCTTTTTTCACGGAAAAAGCTCCGGGCTGGACCCGTTGAATTCCTATCTGAGCCTGCCGATATTGATCAACTCCAAAGACAATCTCGAGCCTACCGGAATACCTTCCCAGGCGGAAGGCAAGGGAGCTGTTTTCCTGCTGGACTCCGAAATTATCGGAGAAACAGAACCCATGGTCAAAATCTTCATGAACAAAATGAAGAACGAAGGTTTCAGAAAGATGATCGACCGGGATTTTGCGCGATATACCGACAGTTGCATTGATGATTTCCTCAAAGGCGACGTCACTTCTTTGTTCGGCAATGTGAAAAAGCTGTCCAAGGTGGTCTTGAAACACTTCAAGCCCATGATCCCGAATTCATTCCATAAGCTTTGGCAACAGGGCATCGAGTCTAATGACTACTACCTGAAACTCTGCGGTTCCGGCGGAGGGGGTTATATACTCGGGTTTACTGAGGACTACGACAAAGCAAAGTCGGCGCTGAAGGACTACAAGCTGGAACTTGTCTACAGGTTTTAGCAGCATTCTCCGCTAATCAGTAGCAATCCTGAAAATATTATGGTACCTGGCCCAAAGGAGCAAACTCAGCCTCCTCAGAAAAAGAAAAAATATTCGTTCCTATACAAGTTCTTGAGCATGTTGTCTGTTGTACGCGGGTACAACATTGCTGTTATCGTCCTGGCGCAGTACCTTGCAGCCATATTCATTTTCTCCCCGGAAAAGCCCCTGAAAGAGATCGTTCTTAATCTCGATCTCTATTTTATCGTGCTGGCCACCATCTGCGTCATAGCTGCCGGATACATCATCAACAATTTTTACGACACCCGAACCGATCAGATAAATAAGCCCCTCAAATCACGGATTGACAGCATCGTCGGTCAGGGAACGAAAATTCGTATCTATTTCCTGTTGAATTTTGTCGGGGTCGCTTTTGGATTCCTGGTTTCCTGGAGAGCCGCGGTATTCTTCGCATTTTACATTTTCCTGATCTGGCTCTATTCGCATAAACTGAAAAAGTATCCTTTGACGGGTCTTTTCTCATCGGCAATTCTTTCAATCCTGCCCTTTTTTGCCGTCTTTGTTTACTACAAAAACTTTTCAGCGCTGATATTCACCTTTGCAGCCTACTTGTTTTTTGTGCTGATGATTCGGCAACTATTGAAAGACCTGGAAAACATCAAAGGGGACATCGTCCAAAACTACCAGACCATTGCCGTCAAATACGGGGAGCGGTTCACAAAAATGCTGATCACCCTTTTAGTGCTGCTGACACTGAATCCCATCTATTTTCTTTGGAAGTACCCGGAGATGGGGATGATGAAATACTATTTTTACCTGGCGGGAATCTTTTCACTTCCATTTCTTTTTCTAGTTTGGAAGGCCCAGACCAAAAAGCACTATGTCATCCTTCATAACCTGATCAAGCTCCTGATTATTCTGGGTGTGCTGAGCATTGTGCTGCTCGACAC
>CBDUAY010000242.1:0-2736 GCA_965365245.1 uncultured Flavobacteriaceae bacterium
CTACCTCGGCTTCTTCCGCTTCCTCTTCCAGGAAATCCAGATCCTCTTCGAAATCAAGGTCCTCATCCGACAGGCCTTCCGTGCCCTCTTCTGAGGCCGGTGGACTTTTCTCTTCTGGTAGGCCCTCTCCCTCGGGAGAACTCTGTTCTTCGGTTGCCCCCTGGGACTGGGACGGGTTCTGCTCTGCGGCGGCGAAGGTTACCCCCAGCGCCTGCACGGAAGGAACTGTTGGCTCCATTGAAAGGGTAGAAGTAGAATTGTGGGCACAGCCGGCTGCGATAAAAGCAGCAAGCAGGACCAGCCATGATAGTGGCTTCATGAAGTCCATGCTCCGTTTGTGGTAACGCCCTGCGTCTAACTCTCCTGCCATCTCTTTCAATTCTTGTGAACTACGCTCGTTCGGTCTTCTCTCTGAGGATTTTAAGCACTTCTTCTGGAGGGTTGTTCGCCAGAATATCTCTGAATTGGGTGCGGTAGTTTTTAATTAGGCTGATGCCCTCAATAATGACATCGTATACTTTCCACTTACCGTCTTTCAGATACACCCGGTAAAAGATCGGGATCTCCACAGATTTCGTGATGATGTGGGTTTGGACTTCGGCTTTCTTGTCGGAAAGCATGATTTCCTTATCAAACATCACCTTCTCGTCCGTGTACGAAAGAATCCTGTCCATGTACGCCTTTTCCAGTATCGATCGATAAAGTTGGACGAATTCTTTTTTCTGGGAGTTGTCGAATTTTCGCCAATTTCTACCGAGTGTGAGTCTGGAAAGTGCTACATAATCAAACATTTCATCGGCAATAGCCTCAATTCTTTCTTGCTTGGTTTCTTTGTTGGCTTCGCCTTGTAGGGCCGGATCACGCAGAACTTTGAGCACGTTGTTCACATGTCCCTCAACGGTGTCAAGCGGCACACCCGCACGCACCTGAAGCGGGCTTGTCAAGAGAAGTAGGAGAATGAATCCCAGACACAGTTTTTTCATGGTTCACCCCGTAGATTTAGTAGCAGTAGTTTTATTCTAAATCGAAAACCTGGTCCTAGAGTCAGGTTTCAGGTTTCAGTGTTCCCGCCTCCGCCTCCAGGGCTTCGGCGCGGCAAGCAGTTTCCCTCGCTGCCGCTTCACTTCAAACGAAATCTTCGACAGGTTTCGGTCTCGATTTTCTTTTTCCTGAAACCTGACACCCGACCCCTAAAGCTCTGAAACCTGACACCTATTATTTCTCAACGTCTCCGAAAGCATACTTGCTGATCAGTTCCTGGATGTCAGTGGGCGATTCGGTCTCGGTGATGGTTCCGCCCGGTTGCAACAGTTCGTCCGTCCCACCACCGGGATCAATGCTGACGTATCTGTCGCCGATCAAGCCTTCGGTCTTTATTGAGGCAATGGCGTCATCGTAAATCTTTATTCCCTTGTTGATCCTAAATTCCACCACCGCCATCTGATTCTCTTGATCCATGGTAAAATCGTCCACCCGGCCGACTTCAATGCCGAGCATCTGTATGGAGCTGCCGGTTCTCAACCCGGACACCGAGGTAAACCGGGCAAATAGAGAGTAAGAGTCGTCGCCGAGAAGGCCGACATTGCCCAGTTTCACGGTCATGTACCCCACACAAAACAGCCCGATGACCACAAAAATGCCCACCGCAGTTTCCATGGCATATTTCTTCATCTCTGTTTACCTCCACAGCTCGCACTGCACTCGTGCGATTTCTTCCTGTCGAAATTTGGCGAACTCTATGATGGATTCCATTTCTACAAAAGGTTTCCCCTGGGCCAACCCGGCAGTAATTGTGAAGTCGATACACTCTGACGAGACCGCTTCCTTCTGAGCAACAGACTCAATGTCGGGGATTCCTCGATCTTGAAAATCTTTGGCAAAATCCTCCAGAATGCGCCCAGCTTCATCCAAATCAGAGTAGGGCAGCACCGTGACAAATTCATTGATGCTATGACGGGTGGAAAATCCCCCCACCGCACCGAAGTGTTTGTCAATATATGCACCCATAGCTCTTATGATTCCTTGCGCCGCGGTGTGACCCAAGACATTACTTATTGCTTCCAGTTCCTCCAGAGTAAAAAGGACAATGGCGTACGTCTCATCTCTCCGTTTGCGGCTTAGATCCGCTTGGTATCTGACCTTGAAATGTCTTTGAGAATACAGCCCGGTCAATTCTTCTTGGAAGCCCTCCAGGCTCTGTATGACTTCATCTTTGAAGGGATGTCTGAACTCATCGAGTTCTTCAGGAGTGCCCTGAAAAACGATCTTGCCATCATAGAGGGCGAGAATGCGGTTTGAGATGAAAAAAACGTCAGGAATTTCGTGGCTGATCAAAATCGCGGTAAAGCCCAATTTCCTCTGATATTCAGAGATCATGGCCAGGATGGCATTCTTGCGTATGGGATCCTGCCCGGTGGTGGGTTCGTCGAAAAGAACGATGGTGGGATCAGTGACCAGGGCACGACTCAAAGCCACCCGCTTTTGCATGCCGCCGGAGAGCTCCGACGGATATTTGTAAACTACTTCGGTGAGCTCGGTCTGTTCGATTCGCGCCATCACCCTGCGCTGGATCTCACTCTTGCTCAAACTCATTGTCTGCTGCAGGGGCAAGGCAACATTGTCGTAGACCGTCATTGAGTCGAAAAGGGCGTTGTTCTGAAACATATAGCTGACCTGGACTCTGTAGGCATCCCACTCACTCTTCTTCAGGCTTCCTATGGGATTGCCCCGGAACAG
>CBDUAY010000243.1:0-2675 GCA_965365245.1 uncultured Flavobacteriaceae bacterium
GTTCTTCAAGTACTCCAGGTACGCCATTGGAGAGATACTTCTTGTCGTCATAGGCATATTGATCGCATTGCAAATCAACAATTGGAATGAGGAGCGAAAGCAAGAACTGGAGGAAAGGAATATTCTCAGCAACTTGCATGACGAGTTTAACGAGAATCTGACAAATTTGAAATTCAAGGATTCAATTCTTCAAACGACCATAGTGAATTTGGAAGTCCTTTTCAGGGAGTTGAGAAGTCCTGAAAAAAAGTTCAAAGGAAACTCCTTAGACAGCGTTTTATCCAGAGCGCTCAACAGCCCCACCTGGATTCCAAGTGAATACGTACTCAAGGGACTCGAAGGTTCAGGAAATTTAACAAAACTCCGTAATGAGCGACTTAAAAAACTGCTCTTCGAATGGGCCCGGTTTTACAGTGAACTGGATGAAACACAGCAGATGATCGAAACGACGAATTCTCAATTTATAGGCTATGTTAAGGTTAACGGATCACTAAGGAATGTAGATGTTCAAAGTTCTACCTTCCAATATGAAAAGAGTCTTCTTTTAGATAACAACGAGCACTTTTTATCTGATCCGGTATTTGAGAATTACATAGATGACAAATTGTATGTTCTGAACAATGCCAAAATTCAATTCAGGGAGGCTGAAAATAGAATTTTATCCATCCTGGAGGCGACTAAATTTTCTGATAACTAGTTATCCTCAACTCATCCAACCATGTACAACCCTAATGAACATCGCGAAAATCAACGCAGACAATTCCTGAAGTGGATAAGCATGTCTTCACTTGCCTTATCACTTCCTATGGTGGGTTGTGACATCGTTAGCAGTAAGCCTTCAGAGGACAATTCTATCAAAACAGACCTGACAAGTTTGAAAAATGTCTTCGACCTGGAGAAACTATCACGTCAGGTTATGGGTGAGGATGCACTGCATTACTTGAATGGAGGGGCAGACGATCTTCTTACGGCAAAGGCAAACCACGAAGCATATGGCAAAATTCAAATTCGAGCCAGAAGACTGATCAATGTAGAGAACGTATCGACCAACATAAATCTTTTTGGAAAGGAACTTAACAATCCTATCATTCTCAGTCCTGTGGGGTTTCAAAGATTTTTTCATCCCGAAGGAGAGATTGGAACTGCCAAGGCAGCTGTCAAAAAGGGTCATCAAATGATCGTTTCTTCGGTTTCAAATTACTCTGTTGGTGATATAGCTGAGGAATCCAACGCAGATTTATGGTTTCAACTTTATCCTACTCCAGATCGGTCGGTTACTAAAAAATTGCTTGATAAGGCCAAAGACGCTGGTTGTAAAATTTGTTTTCTTACCGTTGACACCCCTGTCGTGGGCAATAGAGAAAACCACGGCACAACCCTTCGCAAGATGATCGAATCAGGTGAACTGGAAATGGGAAATTTCAAGGACATTCTGCCAGAAGGGATGAGTTTCACAGATCCGGGAATGACTTGGGACATGATTGATTGGCTGAAAGAAAATTCAGACATGAAAATCGTTTTGAAAGGCATCGTTACAAAGGAAGATGCCCGGATAGCCAGAGAGCGGGGTGCAGATGGAATAATAGTCTCGAATCACGGTGGCAGGCAACTGGAAAGCAATAGGGCAACTATAGACTGCCTCCCTGAAGTTGTAGAGGAAGTAAATGGTGCGTTTCCCGTTCTAATCGATGGAGGAATAAGACGAGGAACGGATATTTTCAAAGCTCTTGCACTTGGGGCCAGCGCGGTGTGCATTGGAAGGCCATTTTGTTGGGGCTTGGGCGCCCTTGGTCAAAGCGGAGTTGAACTGACATTAGACATTTTAAAGGCTGAGTTGATCCGAGACATGCAACTCGCAGGTACAACTTCAATAGATCAAATTACAAGTGACTTCGTGACCATGGGATAACTTCGAAAGCGAGTGACCATGAAAGGAAGCGTTTGTTTTGTGGCTAATTCTTTAAGCTTTTCGCATAATTTTGGATTTCCTCCCTCAATTCAGCATTCAACTGCCCATAACTGTCGAGGTTCTTAAAAATGAAATCACTTTGTTTGAGACATCTTGAGAAAATATTGACCGCCCATTGGGTTCGAATCAATTCTTCATAGTCAGTCCTGTATTCTTGATTTTTCAGCTGCCATTCGGGAATAGAATTGTCAGTGCTTAAAGAGATCAGTATGTCCCTGGAATCATATGTGTCACTTTCATTATAGTCAATTGATTCCAGAAGATTGCCGTAGATTTCAGTTGACCAGGTGAGAAACGGGCTCTCGTAATAATTAATGATTTGATTCACCAGATTCTTTTCGTTTACTTTATTGATGAAGCCGTCATTGATTATTGAAAGATAAGTGCTCTTTTTATTTGCAAACTTCTTGTATTCCAAAGACGAATTAAACATTCTTCCCAATTCATCATTTGTAACAAGTTGATCTTGATCCTCAGCGGTAAGCAAAATCTGAATCGAGTTCGTTACCCCTGAGTAAAACACATAAAGACTATCCATTCGTGATTTATCCTTTTCCAAATCGTCGGAAAGGCCCTCCAGGTATTTCAAAACCTCTGACCTCTCCTCCCGCTCTGTCTTCCAGGTGTTGAGTTGTATAGCGATCAGTATCCCTATTACCACCAGCACGATCTCTCCAATGGCATATTTGCTATACTTGAAGAACTG
>CBDUAY010000244.1:0-2667 GCA_965365245.1 uncultured Flavobacteriaceae bacterium
TTTCCATCCGCGCAAAGCGATGCGACCACGATTCACAGGAAACTTGATTAGAGTTCGTAGTATCTCTGAAGAAACTCAACAGCATTTTGATAAAAAAAGCGATCTGCAACTTCTTTTGAAGAGATTGACTTGTTCTGTTTATGTGTCATTGGATTGGGACCATTTAGAAATTCTTCTGCCTTTTTTTGGATTCCTTCAGACAATCCTGGGAATTGAGCCGCCGTCCATACCCCGGGAAGTGGATCTATCGTGCCGTCATAGTCACTGCCTATGCAGGTGAATCCCCAACTGAAAAGTCCCTTTTGATCCAAAACAATGGCTATGTGTTTCAACTGAAGCCAGATGGCGCTAACGGCTCTTTCCATATCGTCCTGACCGAATAGGTCTTTTCTTCCTTTTTTGACCAGTTCAAACCTCGCAATTCTCCTGGCATCAAACTGCACAGCGAAAAGTCCTCCGGAAAGCCCTATGAACTCAATCTCCTCATCGTAGAAATTGATGTCAGAACGATAGAAGTCTTCTGAATTAACCTGGTCTTTTCCACCTTCCCATTTCATTCCGTTCACTGCTCCATGACTTACAATAGTGGGAAGCAGGTTGTCAAGACTAACCCTTGTCTGATATTCAAAATAGTCCTTCCGTGAGCTCAAACTCATGTGCTTCAGATCAATGAGAATCGGACGTCCGTTCTCCTTCGAGAGCAGTTCGTCCAAAACGCGATATCCCAATGGGGTGAATCCTGTATCCAATCCATGAGACTGATCCACGAATTTCTCGATGGGTTCGAGGCTCCTGGCATGACCACAGAGATCGTTGAAAAAATTATGGGCAAAGGTGATGTATACCGGGGGATATTTCCAATTCTTGACTTTGCGCACATTCTCCAACACCTCGCTTTCCCGAGCGACTTTTCCATACGGACCCAAACCCGTATTGAACACATGAGCTCCCTCAATGCTGAAGCAGGCGAGAATCTGGTTTTGTTCATTCATTCCTTTCTGAAGATCAGCTGCAGATTCAACTGGGCACCATTTATTCACCACACCACCTATTTCAGCTTGCCGTTTGCTCCCCAGAAAATGAGAATATTCCTTTTCGAGGTCAGCAAAATAATCACTGTGGGTTTGGATGTCTCTTATTCTGTTAAATCCGATGCCTGTTATCAAATTGCTCAGATAGGCTGATAGACCGCCTCCCCCGGCGGCATTGATGAAGAATCCCTTTTCAAAGGGGTACAGTGAGACAAAAACGATCTTGGCACCTCCTCGACTCATGGTGGTCAGATCAGACTGATTGAATCGCGTCAGGCCGAGAAGCACGTTCAAAAGCTTGGTCAAAAACGTGGGGCCCTCACCGAACCAGACATCCGAACGAGGTGATGAATCCCCCCCGTCAAAGGAATGACCAAAGCTCTTCAGGTTGGGATGACAATGAAGATCCGCATATTTGAAATCTCCGTCCTTCATTTTCTCATGGCCATAGCATTGCGGCGGATGAGTTGAAAATGCTTCCACAAAGAGACCCGGATCGAATAGGACTTGTAAGGCAGATTGTGTTCCTTCAAGAACTGTTTGATCACCTCCGTCACTTCAGGCGCGTAGACGGCGCTTATATTCGGAAAGAAATGATGACTGAGATGATAGTTGAAATTGCCCATGAAATTTCGAACGAACCAGTTCGTCGAAGTCAGATCATTGGTCGTATTAAGCTGGTGCATAAACCACGAATTCTCAAATTCGCCTTCTTCATTGGGTACCGGAAAGTCGTTTCCTTCATTAACGTGGGGAGTCAGGAGAACAATCATAGCCAGAGCACTTCCTGAAACGGTTAAAACGATCAATCCAAAAATGGACTGCAGAAGAGTCACCTCACCAAAAAGCCAGGGTACAACTACCATGAAGAACAGGTAGGAAAATTTGAAAAAGAACAATTTGAAGTATTCAACTCTGGGGATGTCAAACCTCTTGTTTGCGATTCTGTCTTTTGCAAAATAGTCGCGGAAGTCACGCACGAGAAGCCAGTTGATCATAAACAGGGGATACAGAAAAAACACATATATGTTCTGATATTTGATGAAATCACTCAGCTCCTCATCATGATAAACAGCTATGGGGCCCTTCTGCTCTATATCCGTATCCCAGCCCTGAACGTTTGGATACCTGTGATGCGACCTCAAATGTCTCAATCGCCATATATAGCTATTGGCTCCCAGGAGGTCAAAGAGCATGAATGCGGTTGTATTTAGTTTCTTACTTCGAAACACATTATTGTGACAGAGTTCATGAATGAGCTCACAAAATATCACCACAGCCATGAGTCCCATCAAGGCGTAGAGGCACAGATACAAAAAATAGTTGGCTGAGAATGTCAGCGCGAGAATATACATGGCAAAATAAATCGCAGGCAGAAAGAACAAATTGAACCTGACCATATTCATCCTCGAAGAAGGCAGCTCACTGATTCTTTTCTGCACCCTTTTATGAAGCTCTCTCAAATAGTCAATGTGCTCAATTTTCTTACTGTATCGCGGCGCGGCTTCCATGACAAAGTCATTTGTTTGGGTAGTTGAGTCTTTAAATTTAAGAAAAAGTGAGTACAAATGGTTTTAAGGAATTGACACGAATCAAGAAAAGCATTGACCTCCATCAATGCAAGAACGAATTCGAA
>CBDUAY010000245.1:0-2640 GCA_965365245.1 uncultured Flavobacteriaceae bacterium
CCCGTCCATTTGATATTTTTCCGTCACTGAATAATCAATATCCAGCCCCAGGCAGTCGTTGACTACCTCAATAGAAGCCAGGTTCAGGTCGATTAAAAAGTCGTGCTTTTTTTCGAAGACAGGTCGAATGTCATCTTCATAGAATTCAAAAAACGGTGAGGATCTGTAGGATGCCTCAAGAGACCTCAGCATATTGACCTGCCATCTGAAACTGTTGTCAATTCGAACGTCCCGAGTCTTCTGCCTTCCTTTTCCATGGGCGTGAACAACGGGCACCGAAAGAAGCTGTTTGCCATTTGCACCGTAAATATAGCAGCGGTTTCTGTAAGTCTGTTTTTGAAAATTGTCCTGCATTTCAAAAAGCACCGACTTGCCCGAAGCCAGGGCAACATATTGAATTATCGGGGCGAAAAAAGTAGGATGCAGGATCAAAATCTCGAACTCTTCAAGTAAGGCCTCAGGCTTTTTTCCTCTTTCTAAACCAGTTGAAAACGTAAAGGGCCACCATGAGTCCGACGAAGGGCCAGAAGTAAGAAACAGGCTTGCCACTTCCTCCTACAGTTGTAAAGAGCCTCTCCCATCGGATCTTGTCCAGCCCCTGCCCATCAGAATTCCAGCTGAACCAGATAAACACCGGTTTGCCGACCACATGGTCAAAGGGCACAAAACCCCAATATCGCGAATCTTCCGAATTGTGACGATTGTCACCCATCATCCAGTAATAGTCCTGTTTGAAGGTGTACTGGGTAGAAGGGCTTGAACTTTCATTCAAATAGATCTGACCGTCAGCCAAACGAAGCGTATTCTTTTCATACTCCACGATGACCTTCTTATAGAAAGGCAAGGTCTGAGCATTGAGCTCCACGGTCTGTCCCTTTTTCGGAATGTAAATGGGTCCGTAATTGTCTTTGTTCCAGCGGAGCGACGCTACATTAGGAAACACGTCCTCTCCTTCCCCCTTTGGTGCAATTCGCCTTTCGAGACTCTTGACTGTAGGGTTCTTTTTCAGGAGCTGAGCATCCTCAGCAGTAAGGTTCAATATGTAGTTGCCATCGCGCAGTTGTCCGCCCTCACGCACATGATATCGACTCTTCAGGCTTTTGACACTTAAAGGCTGTCCATCCGTATCAGTGTCGTAAAAGAACTGGAGCCTGGCCCGGTCGGGAAGCTCGTTCTTTTTTCCGTTGATGTAGACGTAACCTTCCCGAATTTCGAGGGAGTCCCCGGGAAGCCCTACGCAACGCTTGACATAGTTCGATTTCTTGTCGATGGGTTTGCGGATTCGCCGGTTCGTCTTCTTGAAAAACTGCTCGACGGTATCCACCGGCCAGCTGAAAACTACAATATCATTCTGTTTGATCTTTTGAAGAGCCGGCAACCTGAAATAAGGCAGCTGGGGCTTATTCAAATAACTTCTTGTCTTGATCAGCGGCAAAGTGTCATGCACCATAGGGGCCGCCACGGTTGTCATGGGCACGCGTGCCCCGTAGTGAAACTTGCTTACAAATAGAAAATCCCCAATCAACAAGGATTTCTCGAGAGAAGATGTGGGTATCGTATAGGGCTGCATGAAATAGGTGTGCACCAGCGTTGCGGCAATCACAGCGAAAGCGATCGAGCTCACCCATTCACCGGTAGCCGTTCTCGGCTTCAGACTCCTGTTCTCAATGTATTTAACATCCAGAGCATAGTTTACGTAATAGATGTAGAACCCGAGGGTCAGAACCACTAGCCAGGTGTCCTGGCGCGAATTTCGACCGAAGCTCCGAATAGTCTCAATCCAGATAATAGGGAACATCAAAAGGTTGATTATCGGTATAAAAAGCAGGATTACCCACCATTTCGGCCGGTTTATGATCTGCATCAGCACGATTGCGTTGTAAACCGGTACAATTGACTCCCAGGCCTTTCTACCGGCTTTCACGTAAAGCTTCCAGGTTCCAAGAGCATGAATAACCTGAATTGCAAGAATAAAAATCAACCACTGTAGCAATGTCATAATCTCAATCGAATTTTAATCGTTCTTCTATGTTAGTGCGTTCCTGATCGGAATTGTTACGTTTCCAAAAGAGGAATTTTCACAGACAGGTTTATAAATCAAGTACGTCTTTCATGCCAAACACACCCTGTTTTCCCAGGATCCATTCTGAGGCGACAACGGCCCCCAGGGCAAAACCTGTTCTGCTATGGGCGGTGTGCTTGATCTCAATGCTATCCACCTCGGAACTGTATCGCACTTTATGTGTTCCGGGAACTTCTCCTTCGCGTTTCACTCCGATGAAAAGATCGGCCTGGGACTCTTTGTCAAGGCTCCAGCTTTCTTTCTCACTTTGTTGCAAAATGCCTTCGGCCAGAGTGATTGCCGTGCCGCTTGGAGCATCAAGTTTATGAACGTGATGAATCTCCTCAAGCTCAACGTCATAATCCTTCAAAGGCCGCATCAGGCGGGCAAGATAGGCATTTAAATTAAAAAAGAGATTTACCCCAATGCTGAAATTCGAGGCGTACAAAAAAGCGCCCCGGGTCTCTGAGCAAAGTGCTTTTGCCTCCTCGAAACGATCCAGCCAACCTGTGGTTCCGGACACAACCGGTACCCCCGCATCGAAACAGGATACTATGTTATCAAAAGCCGCATTGGGA
>CBDUAY010000246.1:0-2576 GCA_965365245.1 uncultured Flavobacteriaceae bacterium
TTAGTATTTCAATACGATAATGACACCGATTTAAAAGTGGATATGAGTCTTTTTGGTCCGCAATTTGGTTGCTTTTTCAATTGTAATCAGAACAATCAGTAATCAATAGATACGCGCTGAATGGTGCTGCAAGAAATAGAACTTCAAAAAAAACAGGTTATGAAAGTAGTTTCAATGCCGTTGGTTATCCTCTCATTTCTCTTCTTCTTACCGTTGATGGTTTTCGGGCAGAATGTGAAGGATACTGATAAATTGGTTTCCACCGATACGATCGAGCCGGGAATTCAAGGTTCCATAAACCCTTTGACGGACAACACAGACATTCTCACAGGAATAGAGCTGATTGACGATTCTTTTCCGAGCTCCCTTCCCATTCCAGGCACAAATGTTCGTATGAGAATCGGGGGCTATGTAAAAGCGGATTTTCTGCATGATTTTGACTATATAGGTGATCGGTGGGAGTTTGAATTGGGTAGCATCGCGGTGGAGGGAAGCCCGGAACGAGAACTCGGGGGAATAACCACATTTCATGTGAAACAAACCCGGGTCAACTTGGACTTCAGGTCCAAAGCCAGGTGGAAAAATGGCAAAGAGTTCCCGATGCAGGTATTCGTTGAATTCGATTGGTTCTTTGATTCCGACGCATTCAGATTGGTCCCTAGAATGCGACATGCCTATGGGGTTATCGGGCGTCTGCTCATCGGAAGGACCTGGACCAATTCGGGCGATGTCTCAACCCTACCGGGGACCATCGATTTTTCCGGTGGTGATGCGCTATACGGAGGGCGGGTGGCACAGATAAGATGGCAGGACACCTTTGCAAAGAATTTTTCCTATGCCATAGCCCTCGAAGAAACAGGGGGTCAGCTCGACAACCCCAACATACTTGATGGTGCCTTCAGGCCTTTGTATCCCAATTTGGCAGGAAACGTGAAATACAGATCTGCAAATGGTTCGTCCTTCCAGCTGGGCCTTGACCTCTTTGTTTTGAGTTGGAAAGGTTCAACCGCTACCCCGAACGTCTCCAAGACAGGTTATGCAATTACCGGTACAGGACGCTATGTGTTCAAAACCTCTCATTATAAGGACTCCTTTGTGTACGGTGGTGGTTTTGGTCAGGGTCAGGCGCATCGTATTATCGCTTTATCCTGGGATGGCAAAGCATCCGGGGTGATAACTGAAGACGGTCTGGATCTATCTCCCGCCTGGTTCGCCTTTGCCGGATTCAATCACTATTGGAGCAAAAGTCTCAACTCAACGATTTCCACGCATTGGGCAGGAACGGATCTCTCACAATTTCATTCAGATGACACCATTCAAAGAGCAGGCTCCTTTCACGCCAATCTTATTTGGTTTCCATACCCCAGAATATCGACTGGAATCGAATATATGTGGGGCGTCCGCGAAAATAAGAACGGTATCGAGGGAACTGCATCCAGGGTCCAGCTTATGGCCAAATTCAAATTCAACTAAGTAACACAAATAACCATTAAACACTAATCATTATGGAAAATGCACTTTCAAAAATCAGCCATGTGATCAAATACTGGTGGGTGGGCGTCCTGCTGGGAATCCTATTTCTGCTTTTGGGAATATGGGTGCTGCAGTCCCCCATTGAAAGCTTCGTCACCTTTGCGATCTATTTTGCGATTACCTATATCATCAGTGGTGTCGGTGCCATTGCTTTTTCGATCTCCAACCGGGAAGCCCTGGACGGATGGGGATGGCAACTTGCCGGCGGGATCCTTGAACTCATCATGGGAATTGCCCTGCTTGCCAACCCAGGTGTATCGATGATCGTCCTGTCCTTCTTTGTGGGTTTCTGGCTCTTGTTCCGGGGGTTCTCCACCATTTCGATCGCGTTGGAACTCAAAAGGGACGAAGCAAAAAATTGGGGGTGGACCCTATTCTCGGGTATCCTGACAACCATTCTCGCCTTTATGGTGCTGCTCAACCCATTGTATGCAGTGTCAACGCTGAGCATCTTTATAGGACTTTCATTGATCATGGCGGGTGTAGCACAGATCATGATTGGATTCCAGGTCCGGAAGGTTTCTAAAAAAGTAAAAGAAGTTCTCTGAACACAGGATTCAACCTCTTCCAGGCGGAGTTAAAGATCAACGGCAATTAGAGTCTTTCAGTTGTTGCCGGATTCTGTATGGCCCAATGAACGTACTCTTTTAGCCGTAGTCAGCTGGCAAGACTTGGCATTGGAATCCGACAGACCTGTTGGGGAGGTTCGCAGAGGAAGCACCTTTTACTTCTCACTAACGTACACAGGCACCTCACTAAGCACCTTTTTAGCAAATCAACAAGGCTGCAAAGCAGGTATCGCGTGAGCACGCAGTATCCGTCAGAATTGGCCTGGATGAATTATGGGCGTTAGGAAGAAATACATCAAACATCGGGTAGATCGAAGGCTCCACAGACTGAACAGGATCTTATTGGGGCTGATCACTGTAATGCTTGTACATGTGGTATATGATGCATTTGTATTCAAAACACCTTTGTACTATATGGGCTTTGCACTGGGCGGATATCTTGTGGGCGGTATTTTTCGAAGGACTGCTTTAGTT
>CBDUAY010000247.1:0-2550 GCA_965365245.1 uncultured Flavobacteriaceae bacterium
TGACCTTGCTGAGAACGGGAGAAGACGAGTACAATTGGCAGATCGATAATTTCCAGGGCCCGAAAAAAACGGATCTTGTGATCTATGAGTTGTTGATTCGCGACTTTGACGAATTGCACAGCTTTGATGCCGTGAAATCCAGGTTGGACTACCTCGAGGAGCTCGGCGTCAATGCGATTGAATTGATGCCTGTGAGTGAATTCGACGCCAATGAATCCTGGGGATATAACCCGTCTTTTCACATGGCCCTTGACAAGTACTACGGAACTCCTGAAGCCTTCAAGAGCCTCATAGATGAATGCCATCGCAGGGGCATGGCAGTTGTCCTGGACGTGGTTTACAACCACGCAACGGGACAGCACCCCTATTTCAGGATGTGGAACACAACCAACGGGGGGTATGGAGGTCAGGCTACGGCTGAGAATCCTTTTTTTAACCCCGCGGCCACCCACTCCTACAGCGTTTTCAACGATTTCAACCACAGCAAACAGGAAACTCGTGATTACGTGAAGCAAACTGTTCAATACTGGATCGAGGAGTACAAAATCGATGGCTTTCGTTGGGATCTTACAAAAGGATTCACCCAGAATTGCACCGCGAGTAACGAGGGCTGCACCAATGCCTTCCAGGCCGACCGAGTGGAGGTGCTCAAAAAATACGCGGACTACCAATGGGAGAAAGACAATGATTTTTATGTCATTTTCGAGCACCTGGGCACGAACAACGAGGAAACCCAATGGGTCAATTACAGGCTCGATGAAGGCAAGGGCATCATGATGTGGAGCAAGCTCACTGATCCGTACAACGAAGGGACTATGGGCTATAATGAAAACAAGAAGTCGGACTTCTCCTGGATTGACTACAAGAACAGGGGCTGGACCGTGCCTGCGAATGTGGCCTACATGGAGAGCCATGATGAGGAAAGGCTGATGTACAAGAATCTCGAGTTCGGAAATTCGAATGGAAGCTATTCCGTAAAAGAACTGTCAACGGCTCTGGAACGTCAAAAAACAGCTGGAGCCTTCTATTTCACAGTTCCCGGGCCTAAGATGATCTGGCAGTTTGGGGAGCTCGGCTACGATGTTAGCATCAACGAGCCTTGCCGGGTCTGCAACAAACCCATCAAATGGGAGTACGCCAGCGACCCGGAGCGAAATGCGTTGTACGAGACCTGGGCCAAGCTGATCAAGCTCAAGTTGCAGGAACCCATCTTTGAGAGTTCTGTGTTTACTGTGGACGCAGACCAGGCAAGTGGCCTGAAGAAGGTGCAAATTACAGACAATGAGGCAGGTGCTGAACTCAGGCACCTCAACATACTCGGGAATTTTGGCGTAGTAGCCCAACAGATCGACCCGGAGTTTCAGACCACCGGCGTATGGTACGATGTGCTGGATGACAACAGGAGCCTGAACGTCTCGGATGTCAACGCGCCGATCTTGCTGCAGCCCGGGGAATTCAGAATCTATGGCAGTAGCCAGGTGGTTCTTCCTGTTGATGAATTTGAGCTTCCTGAAAGAGACCTTTTAGTTTATCCCAATCCGGCGGCAAACAGTTTCAGAATCAACCGAAACGTGAGAAGCGTTGAGGTATTCGACTATACCGGAAGACTTCTTTCACGTTTTGATGGTGAGCTCTATCCGGATTATGATTACGACACTTCCTCGCTTAAACCTTCCATGTATATTCTGAGAATTCGCACGGATAAGGGAAGTGTTTCCCAGAGATTGATTGTTGAGTAGTAGATGACTCTGATGTCGTATGTAAAGAAAGGGCTTTCCACCTGGAAAGCCCTTTTTATCAAATCATCTTGAGGTTGTTCACTTCCTGGGGGGTCAGGTGACGCCAAACCCCACGAGCAAGATTCTTTTTGGTGAGTCCGGCGAAAATCACCCGATCGAGTTTGGTGACCTTATAACCGAAATGTTCAAAGATTCGGCGCACGATCCTGTTTCTTCCTGAATGAATCTCGATGCCGACCTCGAATTTGGGCTTGTTCTCGATATAGGAGATCTTGTCTACGAAAACCATTTTACCGTCGAGCACGAAGTTTTGAGAAATGGCCTGCAGATCACTCATTGACAGTTTTTTGTCAAGCGTGACGTGATATAGTTTCCTTACCTGGTGCTTTGGATGGGTGAGTTTTTTGGCCATTTCCCCGTCATTGGTGAACATGAGAAGACCTGTGGTCATGCGGTCAAGTCTCCCTACGGGGTAGATTCTCTCTTTGGATGCGGTGCGGATCAACTCCATGACCGTTTTCCTGTTCCGCTCATCATCCATAGTGGTGATGTAATTCTTGGGCTTGTTCAGCAATACATATCGCTTGGCTTCGGGCGAGATAACGGCTCCGTCAAACCGAACCTCGTCACCGGGCTGCACGCGGAAACCGAGTTCGGTAACAGTTTTCCCGTTGACACTCGCACTGCCTGCCTGTATGAAAGTATCTGCCTCCCGGCGTGAGCAAATGCCCGCATTGGCGATGTATTTATTTAGGCGGATGCCCTTGGATTCATCTGCCGAACCGCTTTTAGAAGGTTGCTTTTTGAAGTT
>CBDUAY010000248.1:0-2537 GCA_965365245.1 uncultured Flavobacteriaceae bacterium
ATTTAAAACAAAAGAATTTATGTGCGGAATTGTTTGTGCTTTTGACCTGAAAGAAAAATCCGATCTGCTTCGACCCCAGTTGCTCGAAATGTCGAGAAAAATACGTCACCGAGGGCCTGACTGGAGTGGCATATACAGCAATGAC
Source organism: uncultured Flavobacteriaceae bacterium (assembly GCA_965365245.1). Classification (GTDB taxonomy): domain Bacteria; phylum Bacteroidota; class Bacteroidia; order Flavobacteriales; family Flavobacteriaceae; genus Lutimonas. The sequence continues at coordinate 146 of CBDUAY010000248.1, forward strand.
AAAGCCATAATGGCTCATGAAAGACTTGCGATTGTCGACCCGGCTTCGGGCAAGCAGCCGCTGTTGAGTGAAGATGGAAAACTTGTCTTAGCTGCAAACGGTGAAATCTACAATCACCGCGAGTTACGTGAGAAATTCGGACAGGGATACGCCTTTCAGACCCAGTCTGACTGCGAAGTCATCCTGGCCCTGTACAAGGAGTTGGGAGTGGATTTCATCGATGAGATGAACGGAATTTTCGGGTTTGCTCTGTATGATGTCGAAAAAGACGAATATTTAATTGCGCGTGATCACATGGGAATCATCCCGTTGTATATGGGATGGGACCAGAACGGTACGTTTTATGTGGCAAGTGAGCTCAAGGCTCTTGAAGGCGTTTGCACCAAAATAGAACTCTTTCCCCCGGGTCACTACTTGTCCAGCAAGGATGGTGAATTGAAGCGATGGTATGTGCGAGACTGGACAGAGTTTGATGCCGTCAAAGAGAACGAGACCCTTATCCAGGAGGTGCATGATGCCCTGGAGGCTGCTGTACACAGGCAGTTGATGAGTGACGTTCCTTATGGAGTACTCTTGTCGGGTGGTCTTGATTCTTCGGTGACCTCAGCCCTGGCGAAGAAATATGCTGATAAGAGGATAGAAAGCGATGATACCCAGGAGGCCTGGTGGCCCAGGTTGCATTCCTTTTCGGTGGGCCTGGAAGGTTCCCCGGATTTGGCAGCTGCCCAGAAGGTGGCCGATCATATTGGGACCGTGCATCATGAAATCAAATTTACCATCCAGGAGGGTCTGGACGCGATACGTGACGTGATCTACAACCTGGAAACCTATGACATAACAACCATTCGGGCCTCGACGCCGATGTACCTGATGGCACGGGTGATCAAATCGATGGGTGTCAAAATGGTGCTGTCGGGAGAAGGGGCCGACGAGCTTTTCGGAGGCTACCTGTATTTTCACAAGGCACCCAGCGCGGAGGAGTTTCACAAGGAAACGGTGAGAAAACTTGAGAAGTTGCACATGTACGACTGCCTGAGGGCAAACAAGTCACTCGCTGCATGGGGCATCGAAGGGCGCGTTCCATTTCTCGACAAGGAGTTTGTCGATGTGGCCATGCGACTGAACCCTGAAGACAAGATGATCAATGGGGAGCGCATGGAGAAGTGGGTGGTTCGAAAAGCCTTCGAGAAATACCTGCCAGAGAGCGTGGCCTGGAGGCAAAAAGAGCAGTTTTCAGATGGGGTTGGGTACAGCTGGATCGATACATTGAAAGAGGTCGTCGAGGAGAAAGTCACCGATGAGCAGCTTGCCAACGCCAAATACAAGTTCCCGATTCAGACGCCTACGAACAAAGAGGAATTCTACTACAGGAGCATCTTTGCGGAACACTTCCCTTCGGATACCGCAGCCCTTTGCGTCCCTCAGGAGGCCTCTGTAGCTTGCAGCACGAAGACGGCCCTGGAGTGGGATGAGAGCTTCAAGAATATGAATGATCCCTCGGGTAGGGCTGTTGCCCAGGTGCACGATGATGCCTATGAGAAAGCTGAGGTGAAGGTGTAATGCCTTCGCCTCAGAAATCAATCATGATGCCAATGGAAGGCAATATGGTTCCCGCTGTGTTTTCAAATTCGCGAGACAGATAGGAGTCCGGGTTGTTCGGGTCTGTGACCGGATCACCGTTATCATCTCTAACCACATCCAGAAACGGTTTTCCAACGCTTTCGTAGTTGTAGATGTTCTGTATGTCGAGGTAAGCATTGAGTGACCATTTTTTAAAGAACCACCGCTTGTCAATACGAGCGTCCAACCCGTGGGATACCGAATTGCGCTGGGTATTGAGCAGGTCATAGTCGGGAATTCCCTGTCCTCTGATGTCCCATATTTCCTTTTGCATGGATAACTCCACGTCGTCAGGGGTGTAAGGGGCTCCACCCAGATATCGGAACCGTATGCCCAGCTCCCAGTCTTTGCTGAACTTTTTTCCAGCAGTTATATTGAGAATGTGTCGGTTGTCCCAGGAAGAGGGGACGTATTCACCATTTTTATCCTGAAATTCGCTTCGTACAAAGGTGTAAGAGAGCAAACCGTAAATTGAGGAGCTCAATTTTTGCTGCATGAAGAGCTCTACACCATAGCTTCTCCCTTCAGAGATTGATTTGGCGGGCTCATTCCCGATCACTCCGAAATCCCCTCCCAGGTTGGCCAGCGAGATGCTGTCGTTGAGCAAAAAGGGGTAATTGTCATATTTTTTGTAGAAACCTTCTACCGTTATTTTTGAAAACTTGGTGGGGTTGTACTCGAGACCCCCTACGATATGATCACTTTGGATGTAAGTGATTTCATTCTCTTTATTGACAAGATTCCCGTCATTGTCCCGGAAGCCCATTACTGT
>CBDUAY010000249.1:0-2520 GCA_965365245.1 uncultured Flavobacteriaceae bacterium
GAAGGCCGCTATCAGTATTTCTTCTCGGACAAGCTGGAAGGTCTGTATGCACCGGATGATCCGGGTAACAAGAACAACGATACCATGGTATTTATCAACGTGGGGATCGTTTACGTCTTTGGAAAGAATTAAACCAATTCCAAAGCTCCTCTTAAGTCTTTGATCAAATCCTTTTCGTCCTCTACTCCAACGCTGAGTCTGATCAATGAGTCGCTCACTCCTGTTTTTTCACGTTCCTCTTTCGGAATGGAAGCATGCGTCATGCTCGCGGGATGCCCAGACAAAGACTCTACTCCACCCAGGGACTCTGCCAGTGTGAACACCTTCAGGGTTTCAAGCACCTTGATCGCATCAGCATACTTGTTCCCTTTGATTTTAAATGACAGCATCCCCCCAAAATCCTTCATTTGGCTCCGGGCTATCTCATGATTCGGGTGGTCCTCAAATCCGGGCCAGTACACTTTTTCAATTTTTGGATGAGATCTTAAATAATGTGCAATGGCTTTACCGTTCTCACAATGCCTTTGCATCCTTAGATGCAAGGTTTTAATCCCGCGCAAAACCAAAAAACTATCCATGGGCCCGCAAACGGCTCCACTCGCATTTTGAATGAAATAAAGTTTATCCGCAAGATCCTTGTCGTTCAAGACCAGTGCCCCCATCACAACATCTGAGTGCCCGCCAAGGTATTTTGTGGCTGAATGCATCACTATGTCGGCCCCCAATTCCAGAGGTCTCTGCAAATAGGGTGTGGCAAAGGTATTGTCTACGACAAGCAACAGGTCATGCTCTCTACTTATTTCCGCGCATCTTCGAATATCGATCACATTCATCATTGGGTTCGTCGGAGTCTCTGTCCAGATCAGTTTGGTTTTATCCGTGATGTGATCTTCGATTCGATCTGCCTCTTCCATTCCAATGAACTTGAAGACAATCCCGAACTTCTTGAAGATCGTATTAAAAAGGCGAAAAGTTCCGCCGTAAAGATCATTGGTCGAAATCACCTCGTCACCAGGATTCAACAGTTTTATGACTGCGTCAATCGCGGACAAGCCGGAAGCAAAAGCTAGGCCATAGCTTCCTCCTTCGATGCTGGCCAGCGACTTCTCGAGGGCCTGCCGTGTGGGGTTTCCAGTTCTCGAATACTCAAAGCCCTTGTGCTGTCCTGGCGACGACTGGGCGTAAGTAGAGGTCTGATAGATGGGCGGCATGACGGCTCCTGTACTGGGATCGTGCTGCTGACCTCCGTGAATCACCTTTGTGTTGAATTCCATAATTTAGATTTTCAGTCTTTTTTTGAAGTGTCTTTATTCTGTACTAATTTCTTGAGGGACAAGATAACCCCGAGGTGAATTCCATCGTGAAATGCACTGAATTTCAGCGCTTCTTCAACCGAAGTCAGTTCGATGCCTGTACTTGTCATATAAGGTTTATAGTTTCCAAACAAACCCTTCTCATAGTCTTGTTGAGTTCGCTCACTTAAATTGACGATATTCTCTTTTACGAAGTCTATGTCTTTAACCGAGACTTCTTCCGTGGCCTCCGATCCTTTGCCGTAACGCTCTACGAATGCCTCATCAATGCACAAAGGAAGACCCGAAAGCCTGTAGGTGAGAAGCTGCTGCGTCACCATGAGATGAGCAACGTTCCAAAATACGGAATTTCTGTGCGTTTCCGGAATTTTGACCATTTGTTCTTCTGACAGGCTATCAAGGATTTGAAGCATCGCTTTTCGCGCAAATACAGCTGTTTCGAATAATTTATCCATGCAAAGAATATTTGTCTAAAAATAGATAACTTTGACTAATCTCTTCCAGACAGATCCGAAATTCATGAAAAAAATCTTCTATTTGAAAACCTGCGACACCTGTAAGCGCATATTGAAGTCTTTCCCTACCGAAGGATTCCGATTCCAGGAGATCAAAACCGAGCCCATCACTGAAGAACAACTTAACGAACTAAAAGAATTGGCAGGTTCATATGAAGCCTTGTTCAGCCGCAGGGCAAAAAAATACAAGGAAATGGGACTCAAGGACATTTCCCTGAAAGAGTCGGATTACAAGCACTATATTCTCAGTGATTACACCTTTTTACAAAGACCCGTAATAGTGATTGACCAGCAGATTTTTATTGGAAGCGGGAAGAAAAATCTGGAAGCACTGAATCAATATTTCTCTTCTCACTCGAACGGGTAAATGACACTAAGGGATTTCAAGCCATGAACTTTCGTTCAATCAGGCTGATAAAACGTTCCTCCAAATCCTCTTTTCCCTTCCAGTTGTAATTAATTTTAACCTGGTATTGCACATAATGCAGTGCCTCATCGCGCGTTGAACACGCATTGAGTCGGGCCAGCACTTTATTGAAATCAGACTGGCTGAAATTGAACAACTTGTTCACAAATGCTATCCGGTCGTTCAATCCGATCTGTATGCTATTGCTAACGAGCCTGTCATTCAGGGAAAGCTGTCGTATCTCTTCTTTTCGGGTCTCGAAGAGCTTTTCGGTCTCATCCAGGGA
>CBDUAY010000250.1:0-2519 GCA_965365245.1 uncultured Flavobacteriaceae bacterium
TCGATTGGAAAGCGTTGCCACCTCCGAACGAGGCGCCGACACAGAGAATCGCAAATGTAACTGCCAGGATTTTTCCGAGAATAGCCTTATTCTGCGCTTGCAGACCGCGCTTGAGATAATACATGGGCCCTCCGTAAACGGTTCCGTCTTCACCTACATCCCTGTAGCGAACTCCCAGCGTACACTCAACGAATTTTGTGGACATTCCAATCAAACCGCATACAATCATCCAAAAAGTGGCACCGGGTCCTCCTACTGCAATGGCAACCGCCACACCAGCAATGTTACCAAGCCCGACAGTTCCCGATACAGCTGTGGCAAGTGCTTGAAAATGGCTGACTTCACCGTCTTTGCTCTCATCTTTGATCGTATCTACCAAGTCGCCGTCAACAACATTGAGCTCGACTTTTTCCACGCTGTGATGGTCCAGGGCATCGTATTTCCCTCGAACGGTATTGATGGCCAGCTTGAATTTGGTAATCGCCGGAAAACTGAAAAAGACCGTGAAGAAACTCGCCCCAAGAATTAGTAGTATCAAGACAATTGGAACATTGTAGGATCCCAGGGGAATCGTCGTAAGGACGGTATTCTCCCACCAGGTGGCGAACGGCATGAACTTATCGTTGATTCTCTCATCCAGGCCCTTTTCCTGGGCGATGGATAAAAAAGGTAGAAATAGCAGTGCGAGCGGAAGTATTTTTTTCGACATGTGTATCGGTGAAATTTTGAATTAGAGCCGCAATATCTAAAAAAATATGGCTAGGGGCAAATGAAATCCGTTAAAATGCCGCCCTTCCTTACTCATTTTAGGCTTATTACTTCCCGTTATTTCAAACGTGTCGATTGTCGAGCTCAAAGACTTTTCCTGCTTCACACAAATCACAATTGGCGAAGTGCTTTTGAGCCTCCTGAAGAAACAGGTTGACGTCTTTGTAACGACTTGAAAAGTGACCCAGTATTAGTTTTTTCACGTTCGCCATTGAGGCTATTTTGGCCGCCTGAGCCGCCGTTGAGTGACGTGTCGTCTCGGCAAGTTCAACATGCTGCTCCAAAAATGTCGATTCATGGTAGAGCAGATCGGTGCCCATAATCAATTTCGCTACAGATTCGGAATATGTTGTGTCGCTGCAATATGCATAGGAAAGGGGAGAAGGGGGTTCAGTGGTCAGTTCTTCATTTGTCAGCACTTTTCCATGGGAGTCTGTAAAGTCCTTTCCGTCTTTGAGATTCTGATAGTCGCAAATCTCGATGTCCTGATGTTTTGAGATGACTTCCATGTTCAATTTTCTCGGAGCCGGCTTTTCCCGGAACAGAAATCCGTTGGTGTAGATTCGGTGGCGCAGGGGGATGGTTCGGACCTCAATTTTGTCATTTTCCAGTATGAGCTCGCTCTCTTTTGAATCTAATTCATGAAAGTGAAGCGGGTAGTCTATCCATGATTTGGAGAGTTTTAGCTGTAGCTGGATAATCTCTTTGAGTCCTTTTGGACCGTATATGTGCAGCTCGTTTTGTCGGTTCAGGAGGCTGAAGGTGGATATCAAACCAATCAAGCCAAAGAAATGATCGCCGTGCAGATGGGAAATAAAGATGTGACGAATCCTGGAAAATTTGACGCCAAACTTCCGGAGTTGCATTTGGGTCCCTTCAGCACAATCTATCAACAGATGCTCGCCATTGATCTCAAGGTATTGAGCAGAGGGGTGAGCCAGACTTCTCGGAGTCGCCGAATGGCATCCAAGTATGGTCAGCCGCAAACTCATTTGATCACAATACGCTTCGAGATCACCTTGCTTTCAGTCTTGAGGGAATAGATGTAAATGCCGGATTCGAGGTCTTCGCGAAAAAACGGTATGGTATTGTGGCCTTTTTTGGTCACGAGCTTTCTGGCATGGATCGTGTTCCCGAGCAGGTCCTTGACAAGGAAGTCCATTTCGTACTCGCCATCGGCAACGAAACGTATCCGCGTTGTTACACTGAACGGATTCGGTGAAGCAACTATGTCATGGATCCCCACGACTGCTTTCTCGAGAATCTCAAGATCACGAGAATCCTGGTCATCCTGAGAGAAGACTGTGTTTGAAAGGGTTAATAAAAAAATAAGACAGAGTAGTTTTTTTACCATATAGACTATTTAAAATCCTAAATCACGTTCGATATTTTCAATCTCAACTATGTCCTTTGCCTCTTGCAAGGTCGGGACTACTACCATTTCTTCAGGGATATCATCCAAATTGATTCCCTCACTCACGATTACAAAAGATTTATTCTGATCTTTTTGCCTCCCACACATCGGCGAAAATAATAAGATTTTTCTTTCATCGGTGTTAACAACTTGAGAAAAATCCAAAATCAGGTTGCTGTTCTTAAAATTAGAGAATTTTTCTTTAAGTTCTGTAAAAAAAACATCAATTGCGTCAGCTCCGTTATCACCTTCTTTGAAATCAGGTGAAATTATCACATATTCTGGAGTTTCTTTCTCTTTCATTTCCGACCGCTTTAATTTCTTGAGATTTGTTGGG
>CBDUAY010000251.1:0-2513 GCA_965365245.1 uncultured Flavobacteriaceae bacterium
GGAGCATCCAATATCTATGGGCACAATCCCAAGGATCTGAAATACCGTTTTCAGCGCGTCGCTCCCATTCATGTTTCACCACACAACCCCAACGTCATCTATCATGGTTCACAATACCTGCATAGAACAACCAACGAAGGCAAGGCCTGGGAAACCATTTCACCCGACCTTACAGCCTTTGAGGCAGACAAGCAGGTGATCTCCGGGAGTCCGATAACCCGTGATATTACCGGGGAGGAGTACTACAGCACTCTGTATTCAATTCGGGAGTCGAAACTGAAAGAAGGCCTGATCTGGACAGGCTCAAACGATGGGGTCATCTCGGTTACTCAAGACGGTGGAAAAACCTGGAAAAATGTCACTCCGAAAAAAATGCCGGCAGGAGGTCGGGTTGAATCGGTAGAGCCATCTCATCACGATGCTGCCACGGCTTATATCGCTGTTGATCGCCATTTGCTTGGCGATGAAAGACCCTATCTCTACAAAACCAGCAATTATGGAAAAAGCTGGGAGCTCCTGACCACAGAATCCAACGGGATACCCCTCGATTACACGGCCCGGGTGCTTCGCGAAGATCCTGTGCGAAAAGGCCTTTTGTATGCCGGTACCGAATACGGCATGTTTGTGTCTTTTGATGATGGTAAAACCTGGAAAAGCTTCCAACAGAACCTTCCGGTGACGCCAATCACTGATCTGAAGATCTTCCGGGGTGACCTGGTGATCAGCACTATGGGGCGCGGTTTCTGGATTCTGGACAATATAACCTCGCTCAGGCAAAATGCGATTACTGCCTTGAAGGATGAACCTGTTCTTTTCCAACCTGATGCAACCATTCGCTATCATCAGCCCCTGGTTCGTTCGAATGGAACCTTTCCACAGTATCCGGTTACTAGCGTGCTTATCGACTACTTTCTGCCAGACACGATCAAAGGCGGGTTGAAGCTGGAGATTTTGGATGACAAAAAACAAACTCTTGTGACAGTGTTCAGCGACAGCACGGAGATCAGCTCTGACAAAGAGATAGAAAACATGGATCTCAGCCGAAGCTTTCGTTATGTGAGTGAAAAACTGGAAAACAAACCCGGGCTCAATCGCTTTGCCTGGAATCTTCGGCAAAAGGGATTATGGCACAAGGACCTTAAACGCAGTTACAAAAACGGGCCCATGGTTCCTCCCGGTTCCTATTCGGTAAAATTGACTTTGGGCTCTCAATCTCTCGAAGCACCATTTGAAATCGTTCTTGACCCCAGGGTGAAGGAGGAAGGTCTGACCGCAGACGATATTGAAAAGCAATGGGCAATGCAGCTCCGTGTACGAGACCTTCATGCCGAAGCAAGAAAGCTCCAGGAAGACTTGGAGAAAGAAGCTGAATCCCTTGAAGGCAAAGCTGAACAACAGAAGCGGCTAGAGGAGGTGAATTCGCTTTTAAAGGAGATAAAGAATGACGATGGGGCCTACCCGCAGGAAATGCTCCTTTCACAGATCGGCTACCTGTATTACATGGTTAACGGAGCAGACCAGGTGTTGGGCAAGGATGTCGAGGATCGTTACGAAGAATTGGTCACAGAATTGGAGAACCTGAAAAAGAAAAACCCTGCCAAATAGCATCGGCAGGGTTTTGTATCGTTAGCTCGCATTTAATAAGTCGCGCTCTAATTGGTATCGTTAGTCACGCTTCAACTGGGTGACGAACCCTTCGTCATCGGTTATGGTGAGCGTGTCTCCGGATATCGAATAGGTTGAGACTTCGGTCTCCCCATCCATGGTCATCGTCAATTGATCTCCCTTTGTACTCCATGTGAAAGAATCAGTTTCTGATGCAGATTCTCCAAAAAGGGTTACAGTCGCTGTTAGTGTGCCCGAACCATTCTCTGCAAATGTAGCCAGAATGCTCACCTCAAAATCGCCATCGGCCTCAGAGAGGCTCCAGCTGCCCACTATGGGATTCACCATGTCATCATCGTCATCGTTACAGGATGACACCGATACGGATAGGGCGATTAACATGATCAATACATACTTGAAATTTTTCATAATTATTGTTTAAAGATTTTTATTCAATTCATTATTAGTCGAGAGTTGATAACGAATAAACAGAACCGAAAGTATCTGAAAAGCAATTATTTACGAATAGAGTCTTAATTCTTTGTCAATAAGCAGCAGTATTTCTTCATTTTTTGTCAGAAAGATCTTTGCGAATCTTGCGAAAGAAAGGAATCATAAAAGGTTCAAGGCTATGAATTAGTCGCGTGAAGGTACAAAAATTCAAAGTCCGGGTTGACGATTCGTCAATTATTGAACGTCATTTTTTTAAAATGTGAATTTTAACTCGGTATAATTTCCGAAGTGATAGATTCTCGTGCATACCCTTATAAAATGGGGCTTAGTCTCTATAAAAATGTATCTTTATTGAATTCGAACCCCTAAAAAATATGCATGAGAATAGGTATAATCATTGGTAGAATCGGAGGTGTGGACGGCGTAGCCCTCGAAACCGAGAAATGGATTGACAT
>CBDUAY010000252.1:0-2435 GCA_965365245.1 uncultured Flavobacteriaceae bacterium
CAAAGAATTTCTCGAGATCCTTGCGAGCCTCGGTGCCAACCTTTTTAAGGGATGATCCCTTGTGTCCGATGATAATGCCTTTCTGCGTATCTCTTTCCACCATGATCACCGACCTGATCCGGATGATGTTTTCCTCCTCTTTAAAGGTTTCGGTTTCGATTTCAACCGCGTAGGGAACTTCCTTTTTATAGAGCATCAGGATTTTCTCACGTATGGTCTCATTGACAAAAAAGCGCTCGGGTTTGTCGGTGAGCTGGTCCTTGGGAAAATACGGTGGGCTCTCAGGAAGAAGTCGAACGATCTCCTCCTTGAGTTCGCGGACGTTGAAGTTTTCTAAGGCTGAAATCGGATAGATCAGGGCATTGGGTACTTTTTTACTCCAAAATTCCATCTGTTGCTCGAGAATGGACTGCTCCGAAGTGTCTATTTTGTTCAGAACAAGGATCACCGGGATATTAGCATTTCGAATCTTGTCAAAGAAGCTTTCATCCTTCAGGTCTTTTTCTCCGATCTCCACCATGTAGAGCAGTATGTCAGCGTCTTCAAATGCAGTCTTGACGAAATCCATCATCGAAGACTGGAGCTCATAGGCCGGTTTGATAATGCCCGGTGTGTCGGAAAACACAATCTGGTAGTCTTCTTCATTGACAATGCCCAAAATGCGATGCCGTGTAGTTTGAGCCTTCGAGGTGATAATCGAAAGGCGTTCTCCCACCAGTGCATTCATTAAAGTGGATTTACCCACATTGGGGTTGCCGATGATATTGACGAAGCCGGATTTATGGGCCATGATCTTGTTTTTTGACAAAGGTAAGGTCTTTGTTTTAAACTAAACTCCGGCGAGGCCCAGCACGAGATAAAGAATGGTCGTTATGAGCCCTCCGATAAGGGCATAAGGAAGTTGTGTCTGAACATGATCGATGTGATCGCTCGCCGACGCCATGGACGAGATGATCGAGGTGTCGGATATGGGCGAACAGTGATCTCCAAAAATTCCACCGCCCAGGGTGGCGGCAATGACCAGGGTCAAATCCGCATTGTGGACTTCTGCCATGGGAATCGAAATTGCCAGCATGATGGCAAATGTACCCCAGGAAGTTCCCGTCGAAAAGGCAATGAAAGAGCTGATCACGAAGACAATTGCTGGCAAGAACTGAGGTGAGAGCCATTCTTTCGACCAGTTTGCCACATAGACTCCTGTTCCCAGCTGGTTGCAGGCGTCTCCAATGGCAAAAGCCAGCAGCATGAGCAGGGCGAGAGGCATGAGCTCGCTGATCCCCTTCAGGGTCAGGTCGACCATTTCTTTTAGTTTCATGATCCCCTGTGACCGATAAAGAATCATGGCTACTACGATCGAGGCGATGACGGCATAAAGAACTGATGAGGAGCCTGAGCCCTTTCCGATGGCCTGGTAGAGATGATTCGCAAATGAAGTTGAGCTTTCTACCTTGTCCCATCCGGTATAGGCCAGGTTGATGGGCATCATCAGTACCATCGTAAGCAATGGGATTACCATATTATAAGCCCTGGCCTTAATACCCTCCTTCGGTTTGAAGGATGTGATTACGTCCGAAATCATGGGCTTTGATCCGTCATTCATGAGCTTGCCCGTGGTTCGGGTTCTTTTTTCAGCTTTCTTCATCGGTCCGATGTCTTTTCCCGTAAGGATGACAGTGGCCAGAATGATCAGGGCCAGTATCGGATAGAAATTATATGTGATCGACGAAAGGAGCATCGAGAACGGGTTGTCGATATTTTGCGTCAGGAGCAAACCCATGATAAAAGCACCCCAGGCGTTAAAAGGAATCAGGATCGAAGTAGGTGCCGAACTCGAATCGGCGATATAAGCCAGCTTTTCCCTTGGAATCCCCATTTTGTCAAACACAGGGCGATAGAGCGTTCCGACGGTCAGCGAACTGATGCTGGTCTCGACAAAGAGCAGTATTCCTGTGAGCATAGCCAGGAGCTGCACCATGACCCGGCTGTACCCCGCCTGTTTTTTCTCAAAGTATTGGATGAGTGTGTTCAGTCGATTGATAAAGCCTTCAACCCCTCTGGAGTATTGGATGAACAGGAGAAGTGCTCCTACCAGTGCACTGAACATTATGGTTCGCGTATTGCCTTCTGACTTGAAAACGTTGACCATCCCTTCTATGGTTGCGAGGCTCCCTTCGAGGAAATTCCAGTCGCTCATGATGAGCCAGGAAAACCAGATCCCGAAGACCAGGGCAATGTAAACTTGTTTCGTTTTAAGGGCCAGGATGATTGCTATTACGGGGGGTAGGACAGATAGGAAGCCGTAGTCACTCATTGGAAGCTCGAACTTGATTTCGGATTATGAAGTGTCTAAGATAGGAAAACTTCGTTTCCGTTCGTGTACAAATGAAAAAACCAGCTGAAATTCAGCTGGCTTTCTTTGTAGCGGGAGCAGGATT
>CBDUAY010000253.1:0-2390 GCA_965365245.1 uncultured Flavobacteriaceae bacterium
GACCGAACAGGCATTGGATGTGCTTTCAGATCTGGAAGGTGAGTCCACAAGCCAGTGGTTTCTTCAACGCCTGAGGGCTGGCTGACTCGGCCGCATATTCACAGCCGCCAGAGATATGATCCCTTGAAGAAGAATTTCCGCCGTATCTGGCGGAAAACTATTCCGCCGTCCAAAATCCTTTTCTCCCGTGAATATCATTCACGATGTCCTGCAAATTCAAGTAGTGATGAATATTGACCAACTGTTTGTACAATGAGCCATCAGGCCCTAAAAGATCGTTCATTGTGATTCCGAGTTCTTTATCGAGATATTCCAGAAGTTCGATCTTATGTCGGTAGGTCGATATCGAATTGCGCTTGGGCGTCTCTTGATAGTATTCTTCGATGTATACGCGGTCAGTTTTGTTAAGGCCGGGCTTCCACGGATTCCACCACACAATCTCACCAAATCGTGCTGCCTGCACCCAAACTGAAGAGTCACAGGAATAGATAGGAAAACTCGTTAGGAAATCGAAAGTCGTATTTCCGAACAAGTGGACCCTGGTTTTGGTTCCTTTGAACTTGTACATGACATAACTGAGGGTCCCGAAATTGGTAATCTGGGGCGATCCAAGTGCCACATCTTCATATCCTTGCTCGATATAATAATCGATTTCATTGCCATGGATACTGTGAACGACAGGGACAGGATCAAAACCGGCATCCTCAAGCCGCTTCTGGTAGAAAATATTAGTTTCGAAACCATCATCACTGAAATCACAATCGAAATTGTAGATCCGGTCATAACAGTCTCGAAAACATTCCAAGTGGTTGAGATAACCATTGAAAGTCACCCGCCTTCGAGGCATGTCCTCAAGCTCCAGCGGAAAACCATCATCATTGTGCATAAAAAACGTACCAGAATCCCAATCGAAGCTTGCGCATTGTGACCTGCAAGTTGACCTGTATAGCCGATCATCTTTATTTCGATGGGAATAAGCACGCAACACATGAATATCTCTCCCGGGATATAGCTTTTTGTAAGCTGTAGAAGCTTTCACGTTCATTGCTGCAAAGTTGATTCGCATTTTCAACCTCCAAATATGAAGGGGCTCCCCAATCTATCATTAGGAAGCCCCTCTGTTTAATGATTAGTCATCAGATTCTGGAGTCTCTGAAGCGGCAATCAAGCGCTTGAGGGTATCCAGTTTTTCGGCCAATTCATCAATTTTGGCCACATCTATATCTTTGGCGAACTCCTCGTGGTTTGATAACCAATCAATGGTTCCAGCGAGCGTAATGGCAATCTTCTGAAAGCTCTGGGCTTTCTTTTGGCCATCAATAGTATCGTCGTCATCTCGAGGGGTTTCAAGGTAATCGTTGGGGTCATTCCCCATCTTCATGACAATTTTCAGAGTGTCAATCAGACCGGCGCCGACCTTCTTCCCATCAGCCTTGAAAATCTTCAAGCTTTCCATGTTCACGTTGATACCAGCCTTCGTCAGCCGTTCATGGTCAAGAGCGAGGTCGACAGCATCCTTGTAAGCGTCAAGGTTGATCTCTTCAGCAGGATCGAACCCGAGGTTGTACTTGGATAGGAAATCGCCGATGGGATCGTCCCCTTCATTGCCCTTGGTAGCACCATCCAGAAGGATTAGGCGCTCCGTACCGAAGTGCAGATGGTTGTCAATACCCCGCACTTTAGCGAGTTGCATGTTCCTCTGACGTGTTCTGGGAGTCATGAACTTCAGATTCTCTGCGGCCCAAGGCTCCCACTTCAACCCACAAGCTTTCACAAGGGCTTTCAGGGCGAGAAGCAGGCGCCCAATCTGAACCGCGTAACCGGTGAAAGTGCCGAAGATACCTGACCAAGACCGATTGTGCTCGGCAAAGAATTCACGGAGCAACTCCTGACCTGCTTGGAGCTTTTCGATGTTTGTACGAAATTCAATGTCTCCATTGAGGTAAGTTTCAAGTCGGTCAAATAGGTCTGAATCGCCAAGTAGATCTCCGTCATCTTCAACAATGATGTTGGTGATCTGGTTAAGAGAGGTAGAATCTGTGGTCATGGAAAAGTCCCAGACGATGGCTTCTTCTTGAACGGTTTTATCAGTTCGAGCATCATCTATGTCCGTAATGATATCCATTTCTTCCTTTACCTCCGTCTGAGTGTTTGTTTCGTTAACATCATGGTTAGTATCCACAGATTGTTTGATTGTAGTCGTCATGGTATTTTCTCCTTTTTCATCTTGATTGTTGTTATTAACGTTCAGTTCTTGATTCTTGGTTTCCATGGTATTACTCCTTGTATTTCTTGGTTTGAAAAACGCAGCTAACTGCGTTTTTAATTAAAAAAATCTTCAAGGACATCATCAACGAGGCTACCTTCACGAATCATCTGTTTCTGCATCC
>CBDUAY010000254.1:0-2373 GCA_965365245.1 uncultured Flavobacteriaceae bacterium
TGTATCGGAAAATAACCCGGATACTACGACTTATCAAGAAGGATTTCAGAAGGAACCTTCGTCAGGACTTGTACTTTAGTATCCAGCGATACACAATTTCATCAATCTGAAAGATCAACCCTTTGATTTTGGATCGATACAAACCAATAAAAAACAGGTAAACCGCATCTGAAGCGTAAACGACATGAGCCATCTCCAGAAATTGCCTGGCGACAAAAATCCGTAAAAGAAGCAATACGACAGTTAAAACCAGGCTCCATCGATTGGATATCAATGTGATTTCATCGGACGGGCTTTCGTGCTCTACTCGCATCAATCGCACAAAAACCCTTCCAATGAACAACCCTATCCAAAAAAACACTATGTAGTACAGCGGGGTGCCATGCTCGATTGAATCATATAGCACCACCATCGCCAAAAGAAACATCAGACCATTGAGCAGGTACCTCTTCCTTTTTAGTTTGGTTTCCGCTTTGCTTTTAATGTATGTTTTCTTCGTACCCTTCATGCTTGAAAATCAAGGGGGCGATCAACTCGATTTTGCTTTCCCGAGTTTAAATATGGGCTACATCCTTTCCGAGGCTTCTCAATTCCATGGAAATCATGATCTGTGCTATTCCTGAAAAAATGAGGGAAAGACCAATGAAAACACTTATGAAAGAAACCGCGTACAGAGGGTTGACAAGAACCACAAAAGCCAAAATGGTTGTGAGGATTCCCGAAAGGAGTATCCATACCCACCCTTTTTTCTGATATTTTTTCAAATCGATTGAAGTGGAAATGGTTGAGATTCCATTGAACATGAGCCAGAAACCTACAAAGAAGGCCAAAACGATCATTGAGACTCCTGGATTTGCCAAAAGTGCCAGACCGAGCAATGCTTCAAGGAGACCTCCGGCCAACAGCCATCCCCAACCCTCCATTTCTTTTCGATTCGACACGGAGAAGAATATTCTGCCCACACCACTTATCAGATAGGTCACAGCGAAAAACACGCTGAGGGCAACAAAGCTTTCAATCGGGGTTCTAAAAACCCAAATGCCCAGCAAAATGAACAAGATGCCAAGAATCAGGCCCACCCACCAATATTTGATGATTTTTTCTGCATTTTTTAATACGCTAGTCATAATATAAGATTTTATTAGTTGAACTTGAATTTCGCCATGAACTGGACACGAGAAGCTGTGCCGTCGATGCCGTTTTTATTTTCACGAACTCCCCACATATATTCGATTCCTGTGGAAATTTTTGGATAGGGAAACCAGATCAGATTCACATGAAAGGAACCTGCCTTTTGAATGGTGTCATCTGAATAATCCTCTGACAGATCTGTTCCTGCCCAATGAGTTGAGATGGTTGAATTGAAACTTTTACTCCAGTAATGATTGTAACCGGCAAAGGCAAACCATGAAGGATTAAGGTCGAGGCCACCGTCTTCTGTAATTATTCCGGATGCTTTTCCGTCCCAGGACAAGGCGATAATGCGATGACCCTGGCCCTGGCCAAATCCTCCTCCATACATAAAGGAGTCCTTGAAGTGAGCAACCTTGAAAGCAAATCTTCCTGTTCCCGTGATTGCATAGCCAGCCTTGGTTACATCGGGTGCGATTGTAGAGCCTTTCCAACTCAATGCAAAGACGTCAAAGCCCAATTGAAAGGTGGAGCCACCGTTCGAAGCATAACGAATATTTCCTGCCAAATTCGGATACAACGGCCTGAATGCACCATCAAGACTCTCAGGATTTGCAAGCTGACCTCCAGTCTCCTCAAGAGCAACGGTATAGGAAAAGTTCTTTCCGATCTTGTCCCGCCATCTGATCTGAGTCACTCTACCTCCGTACAACGCATCTCCAGACGCGAAATCGATTGTTCCCGGCAGCGTGGAAAGGTCGCCGGAATTCGTCCAACTCCTACCGATCAACAATCTGCCGATCACCCCATAGGCCAGACGTAAGCGAGGAACGAATCTAAGTCCATCCGAATCAAAGAACCAGTCAAATTCAACAAAGACCTGCATGGGGAACTCCTTTCCATTTTTCCATGTGGATTTAGACCTGAGGTCGAAATTGACCCGCGTCTGTTTGACGTGAAAAGTGGTGATACCACCCAACTCTCTTTCAGGGCTTCCTTCAACGGCGATACTTCCCAATTCAAATTCCCACCGGTCTCCTACATAGTCAAAGTCATGAATGAAATCGGCTTTTACAAAGCCCCCTATTCTCATGCGAACATTGGACCCAAAAATTGGAAGGGAACTGGGAAAAGAATCGTCGATTAATTCCTCCCCCGACTCATTGAGCGCATTATCGGTTAACGGGTTAATGGAACCTTGAAGACCTGACGCAATCGTATCCGTTGAGACGCTCGCATCAG
>CBDUAY010000255.1:0-2349 GCA_965365245.1 uncultured Flavobacteriaceae bacterium
AAAAAGAGTCGTGTTTGGGATGCCACGATCAATTGAAAGGCTACTCGAAATATCACAACCCGAAAAACATCGGTTGCGCGGTTTGCCATTTGGGGCAGCCCGGGGAGCTTGACAAGGAGGCAGCTCATGAGTCGATGGTCTTGATACCAGGCAACCTGGCAGATGCGGCTCAGACCTGTGGCACATGTCATCCGAATGAGCTTAAGAAGGTTGAAACTTCTCTTATGACGACCAATTCCGGACTGGTTGCTGTAGACAAATTCATTTTTGACGAGGCCCACACTCCGGATGGTCATTACGATATTAGAAATATCGGTCATAGCGCAGCAGATCAGCATTTGCGAAATCTGTGCGCCAATTGTCACCTGGGAGCCGAAAAGTCGAGCTACGGACCGGTCACCGAGTTGACCCGTGGAGGAGGATGCAATGCCTGTCATCTCAACTATTCGAAGTCGGCTGAAGAGGAATTGACCCGGTATCTTGCCTCCGGCAAAGAGGTTTTGCCCGGCTTCCACCCGGCTACTGACATACAGGTGGGAGACACGCATTGCTTTGGATGTCATAGCCGTTCAAGCCGTATCTCTACCAATTACATGGGTTGGCAGGAGTCGCTCAGCACAGAGAGGGATGTCAAAGGAGACCCGAACTACAAAACCTTTCAAGATGGCCGGGTATACAAGAGGCAGCCTGAAGATGTCCATCATGCTTCGGGAATGCTCTGCGTGGATTGTCATGGAGTCAGGGACGTTATGGGGGACGGTCGCTCATACACCCATGAGGAGGATGCGGTTCACCTGACCTGCAATGACTGCCACTACAGGGAAACGCCAAATACGATTGATTTTAAAAACCTGGACAGGGAGTCCATTCTCGTATTCTCACACAGGGGCTTCGATCATGAAGAGAAGCCTATGCTGATGCGTGCTAAAGACAGCACGGCGCTGGTGAACACCTACCTGGAAGGAGGCAAGGCTTTTCTGATAGGAAAGGGAGACAAGAAAGTAAGGAACATATCGCCTCAACCGGAGGTTTGCGCCCGTGATGCCGCCCACCAGGACCTCACTTGTTCGAGTTGTCACAGTCAGTGGGCACCGAGGTGCATCGGTTGCCACAACAGTTTTGAGAAAAACGATCCGATGGCCTATGACCTTCTTGAAAAAAAGGTTGCCCAGTCGGGTTGGGTAGAGCACGTATATGAATTCTCGGCGGATATTCCAGCACTTGGTGTTCGCGAAAGAGATGGGCAACGCCATATCGAGCCTGCTGTTCCCGGTATGATCCTGACGATTGACCACGACAGTTTTGAAGAAGACAGTTTGTCGGGAACCACATTCAAACGTCTTTATGCGCCAAACTCCCCGCATACCATAGGGAAGGAGTCGCGGACCTGTATTTCCTGCCATGCCAACCCTGCAGCCCTTGGTTATGGCCGAGGAGAACTAGAGTACGATATTTCCCAATCTCGGAACAAATGGACCTTTACACCGGAATACGCTGAGAATAGTAATGATGGACTTCCTGAAGATTCCTGGATTCCTTTTTTGGGACTTCCTAAGGCTGAAGTGTTCTCAACGCGTAGCGATTTTCGCCCGTTCGACCTGGACGAGCAAAAGCGAATACTAACCGTGGGTGCCTGCCTCAAGTGCCACGCCCCGGATTCTCCATTGATGCAAAGGTCGTTGACTTCAGGAATAAATCCCTTACTTTTGGAGAGGAGCGAACTGTGCGAGCATCCCAAATTTGACTGAACTGCCTAAAATGAAATGAAACCGGAGAGCCTCGGAAATAAACTGATCTGGATCTACTTTGTCGTAACAGCTCTCGACCTGATAGGGGTCGGCCTGGACAAGGAATGGCTGGTCCTGATTTGCAAACCCCTGATGATGACGAGCCTCATGGCATTTTATTGGGTGGTCTCTTCCAGGCGCAGCAAATTATATCTGGGTGCTCTTTTTTTTTCCTTGCTGGGAGACATTTTCCTTCTTGACAAGGAAGGAATGTTTTTATTAGGCATCGGAGCCTTCCTAATTACACAAATCCTTTTCATCGTTTTAGTCCTGAAGAGGTCAAGTGCCTTTTCAATCCCAAAATTGCTTTTGAGCGCAATTCCTTTTCTGATTTACCTCATTGTACTGATGCAAACCCTGGCACCCAAACTGGAGGACCTCTTCTATCCGGTACTGATCTATGGTTCGGTGATTTCCCTGTTTGGAATTACGGCCTTGAACTATCATCTGAACCACAGAAATGCAAACTCCCGGATTCTTCTGACCGGGGCCATTCTTTTCATCGGGTCAGACAGCATGATAGCACTGAACAAGTTCTATTCCCCGCATATGATTTATCCTG
>CBDUAY010000256.1:0-2289 GCA_965365245.1 uncultured Flavobacteriaceae bacterium
GATTGTTATTTGGGATTGACGTCGGAAATAGGAACCCTTATCTCAATCGCATTTGCTAAGATTGAGATTTCAAATGGAGGATGCCCGATGAATTCACCGTCGAGATGGGCCACGAGCTCGTTCGAGGAATCAATCAGAACTTTCCGGGCCTTGAAGAACTCGCTTGCTTTTAGACTGCCGTGTGATCCGGTTTTCAGTTTCGGAAGATGCCAGAACCTGGCGAGAGGTGATATTTCGTTGAGCGCACAGACATCCAGGAATCCATCATCCGACCTTGCATGTGGATTGATCACAAATCCTCCTCCAAAGGTGGTTCCATTGGAGACCGTCATTAGCAGAATCTTCCTTTTGAAGTTCTTTCCGTCCAACGAAAACCGCAGTTCCTTTTCCCTGAAACCAGCCACGGTTCTCAAGACAATCAGCAAATAATCCAGGTGGCTTCCCAGCTTATTTTTTCGTGCTGACATCTTCTCTACTACCTGCCCGTCAAAACCGATCCCAAGACCGTTGACGAAAGCCCTTCCGTTGCAAAGCCCCAGATCAAACCTCTTCGGTACTCCATGAATAGCGATTTCCACCTGTTTCTTAAAATTCTTCTCACCGTGCAGGGACTTTACAGAATCGTTACCCGTTCCGTTGCTGACTATGCTGATGGGCAATTGTTTTTCAAGCATCTCATTGACCACATAATTGAGGGTTCCGTCGCCGCCCAGTACGATAATTTCATTGATCCCCGGATTATCCTCTAAAAAAGCAGACAGGATTCCCTCTCCTTCTTGCTCCGTGTAGAATTCAGTCGATTTCAGACTTGATTTAAGCAAGCACTGATTTAGATAACGAAGCCTTTCTCCATACGTCGATCTACCCGAAGCCGGATTGATCACAATGAGTATTTTTCGTTCTTTGGCCATGTATCGATTCTCTGCCCTTGGCTTAAACAATGATAGGGCATTTTCCTTAATTTAGCTAAAACTTTGATTTTATGGCTTTTCTAAAAAATGGTCTGCTTTTTTCGCTTCTCTCATTGGCTATTCTGGCTTGCAGTGAAGATGCTGATGATTTTACTTTGACAATCAACACGATTGGGAACGGATCTGTTTCTCAGGAGAAACTGGATGACAAAACCATCCGATTGACAGCTGTGCCGGAGGAGAATTACAAGTTTATAAACTGGGGTGGCGCATTAACAGGAACAGCAAATCCAACTGAGATAATCCTGGATCAGAATAAATCGGTAACTGCAAATTTTGACGTTGACGATTTACTTGAAATTCGAGTTTCTGAAGGCGGATCCTACGAAAAAGAAATCGTTTCTTCCGCGAATGGAATATTGGTCTACGAATTGCAAGCAATCCCTGACTCGGGATACGAGTTTGTGAGTTGGAACAACAGTGAAAATGAACACTATTCACAGACTCTGACTCTTGAAATAGAAAAAGAAACGGTCATAAACCTGGATTTCGCCGATACCAACTCACCCTTTTCATACGAAAAAACTACGATCGTCAGTCTTGACAACGAAATAATTTGGGGCCTGGACGCAGTGAGCAACGATCATGTGATTTTCACAACCAAGTCAGGCAAGATCTATGCGCTCAAAGGGAATCAATCAATCTTGATATCCAGCTACTACGAAGAAGTCGTGAATTCCAGCGGACAGGGGGGCTTGTTGGATATAAAGTTGGACCCGAATTATAAGCAGAATGGATTTGTTTATGTCACCTACAGTGAAAAAATCGAAGGCTCAAATTTCAGTTACCTGGCGCTTGACCGATTCAAATATGAAAATGATCAGATCAGTTCGATAGAGAATATTTTTAGAACTGGTACCCGCAGTCAGAGAAATGGCCATTTCGGATCGAGAATCAGCTTTTCAAATGAGCATCTGTTTCTGTCTATAGGAGAAGGGAGCCCTTCTCAAGGCGGAGCAAATTCGCCACGTCAAAATGCCCAGGACCTGACCAATGACTGGGGTAAAATTCACAGGTTGAATTATGATGGATCCATACCGGTTGACAATCCGTTCTACAGCTCTGAAAATGCGAGCAAATCCATTTACTCCTATGGGCATCGAAACCCCCAGGGATTGACGTTTGATCCGTATAGTTTATCGGTGATTTCAACCGAGCATGGCCCAAAAGGCGGTGATGAGGTCAATGTGATCAAAGAAGGGCTGAATTACGGATGGCCTTTGGTTTCATACGGCATCAATTACGATGGTTCGGACATCAGCGGGCGGTCTCACGAAGGCTATGAGAAACCAGTATTTTACTGGGACCCTTCAATCGC
>CBDUAY010000257.1:0-2284 GCA_965365245.1 uncultured Flavobacteriaceae bacterium
TGTGAAAATGTCGGCAGCAGTAAAGAATACACTGTGATAGGCAAGGCCAAATTCATCTGCAATATTTTCCAGATTGCCGTCGCCGTCTCCGTCCCTCCACGCATCTGCCACAGGGCCGGGCACGTTCTCATCCGTTCCGAAAAAAGTCTGTCTGAGTTGCAGGGGATTCCAAAATTGCTCTCTAAGGAATTCACCCACGCTCTTACCCGAGGCCTTTTTCACAATAAGGCCGAGAAGAAGATAATTGGAGTTGGAATACTCGAATCTGTCTCCTGGATTGAAAACAGGCTCTCCTATGTAATTGAGCAAGTCCTCTGAGGGAATGGCCAAATCCAGGTTGCCTTCAACCCGGGGCCAAATTTCAGGGTGCTGAAAATAGCCTTTGAGACCTGAGTAGTGATTCAGTAGTTGGAAAATTGTGATCCCAGGGTCAATATTCTCGTTGTCAATATCCAGAAACTTAGAGATCGGATCTTCAAGGTTTACCTTTCCTTGTTCGCCTAATTTGAGTATGGCTGCGGCTACGGCCGTTTTTGTAATGCTGGCAATGCCGAATTTCATCTCTTTTACAATAGCAGTCCCCTCCCTGGACACCCCGCCGACTAGGTTCCATTTTTCAACCCCGTCTTGCCGAATGGAGACCGATACGCCGACTAGCTTATCCAATCCGATTCTGGAGTCAATGAGCGCCTGAAGTTGATCCTCTACCGGGTCTGATCCCGGAGGATCGGTGTGCAGGTTGTCTTCTGAGCAACTCCATATAATAAAGAAGAGAAAGAAAAGATAAAGGGGGGAATAGTTCTTGTGAATAAACATGCCAGGACGATTGAAGAACAAATGTAATAAGTTTCATCAGCTTTCATTCCGGAAGGAGGAAAATAGCTACTTTTGACCGAAAAATATGAGAATTATGAGAGTGCTTTCGATTTTATTCATGCTTTTGATGACAATTGCTTTGAAATCTCAATCCCTGAACGAATTGTATGAGAAAACCAACCCCGCTGTCGTCGTGATTCTCACTGAACAGAAGGAATTGGTAAGTAGTGGGAAGATGACGAAAACCGTTACGGCAGGTGGATTGGGTTCGGGCTTTTTGATATCTGAAAACCAGGTGATCACAGCTGCACATGTGGTCCAGGTCGCAGAGAAAGTTAACGTTCAGTTTGTGGATGGGGAGACTATACCGGCAAAAGTCATATCGGCATACAGCGTGGCTGACGTCGCCTTGCTGGAACTGATCTGGCCCAAAAAGAACGCTGTCACTATCAAACTGGCCGACTCCGACAAGGTCAGGATCGGTGATCAGGTTTTCGTGGTGGGCGCGCCTTATGGACTTGGACATTCCCTGTCATCGGGATACGTCAGCGGCAAAATCGACATGAAGGAGGATGAAAATCCGTTTACGAATTCTGAGTACATACAAACTGATGCAGCAATCAACACAGGAAACTCCGGTGGTCCTATGATTAATATGGACGGCGAGGTCGTTGGCGTTGTGAGCAATATACTGACAAAGTCGGGCGGTTTTCAGGGAATTGGGTTTGCCGCCTCATCGAATATAACGAAGGAGCTACTCTTTGAAAAGAAAATCATTTGGAACGGGACTGATTTACTGCCTCTCACCGGTAAAATGGCAAAGATCTTCAACCTGCCCCAGGAAAGCGGGCTCCTCGTACAACGCGTGGTCAAAGTCTCCCCGTTTGGAATATTGGGAGTTCAGGACGGAGACACTGAAATCAAGATTGGTGAAGAAAAGCTCATCGTAGGAGGCGACATCATCCTGGAGATCAATGGAGTGAAATTTGAGGATTCAGATGAGTCCTTGTCGAACATTGCCAAGACCATTGAACGAAAGGAAACCGAATCCCCTATCGAGCTGAAGGTTCTTCGAGCGGGTAAAGTGATTATGCTCGGGAGAAAGTAATCAGGGAAGATTACAGGGTGCCTTGCGCCGGGTGTCAATCAGGTTTATGATTCGCCAGAAACCATCGGAACCTCTTATGAGCTGAAAAGCATCTATCCCGCAATGACTGAATCGATCACCGACGAAAAAGGCATAGTCCGTCCAGACCTGAGCCAGGTTATCGTCAATTCGGACTTCAGTGTTCCATATCTTTTCGTTCCAAATTTCCGGGTGTGGAGTTCCGATCGCATTAAGAAACCCCTCCAGGGACCCTTCTTTCAAGGCAGCTTCGCCAGATTCACTCTCATAGGAAGTCATCATTCTCACATCAGGATGAAATAAAACCGACACAGCCGAGCTGTCAGCCAATCTCATCCCATC
>CBDUAY010000258.1:0-2221 GCA_965365245.1 uncultured Flavobacteriaceae bacterium
CCAATTTGTTGTACACTTCCTGCAGTTCATTCTGAGGTTCCGATTTTGCAACAATTCCGGCCCCCGCCTGATAATAAAGCCTGTGGTTCTTGCTCAAAAACGAGCGAATGATGATGGCGTGGTTAAAGTTGCCATCAAAATCCATAAACCCAATGGCCCCTCCGTAGAAGGTCCTGTTGCTCTTCTCATACTGGTCAATGAGCTGCATTGCTTTGTGCTTGGGAGCCCCGGAAAGGGTTCCGGCCGGAAAGGTGTCTGCAACCACCTGGTAGGTCGGCACCTCCGGATACTTCTCTCCGACAACCTTCGAAACCAGGTGAATCACGTGCGAAAAAAACTGGATCTCCTTATATCTCTCCACGTTCACATGCTCCCCATTTCGGCTCAGATCGTTTCTTGCCAAATCGACGAGCATGACATGCTCTGCATTCTCCTTTTCATCCTCAGCAAGTGACTTGGCCGCCTCAAGGTCCTTTTCGTCATCACCGGTTCTTTTAAACGTTCCCGCGATGGGGTGAATTTCTGCCTTGCCCTGGTCGATCACAAGTTGAGCCTCGGGTGAGGATCCGAAGATCTTGAAGTTCCCATAGTCAAAATAGAAAAGGTAAGGCGATGGATTCACTGAACGCAAAGCCCTGTAGACGTTAAACTCATCCCCTTTGAATCCCTGGGAAAACCTGCGGGAAAGTACCAGCTGGAACACATCTCCGCGGTAGCAGTGTTTTTTCGCCAGTTCAACATGCTCGAGAAATTCGTCGTCTGTCAGATTTGACAGCTCGTCATCTTCATTGCTGTAGGAGTAGGAGGCAAAATTCCTGGTGGAAATCAATTGATGGATCTCTTCTGTGTTATCGGTTCCATCATAGGCATGTGAAAAAATATATGCCTCGTTCTTGAAATGATTGATCGCGATGATGTTCTTATAAACGGCGTAATAGATGTCCGGTATGTCGAGATCTTCCTTCTTCGTGATCTCGATATCCTCGAAGTATTTTACCGCATCATAGGAAACGTAACCAAAGAGGCCATTATTTATGAACTTGAAGGGCAGTTTCTCTGTTTCAAATTGCTCACCAAAGGCCTGGATGATATCTGAAACCTTAGACTCTTTTTCAAAGGACTCCCGTTTCTCGCTGCCATCGGGAAATGACTCTTGCAAACTCCCGTCTTTGATTTCGATGCTCGCAATCGGATTGCAGCAGATATAGGAAAAGCTATTTTCATTCCCGTGGTAATCAGAACTCTCCAGCAGGATGCTGTTCGGATATTTGTCCCTGATTTTCAGGTAAACACTCACAGGGGTCAGAGTATCCGCAAGGATCTTTTTAAAATTGGTTTTGAGTTTGAATTTTCTCATTTGAATCAAAAAAAAAGGCTTGTCGTGAAGACAAGCCAGGATCATTTTATAATATACCGGTAAAGCCTCACAAATTCTTGTTTTGCAAAGACCACCACCAGCTATGTACTTTATTCTTATTCATGACGAAATCGTTCTTATTTTCGAACTCTAACTTTTCGCGAAAGCAAATATAAAACAAATTTAATTGAGCGAGGAAAATTTTTGGAAATTAAAAAGGCTTGACTTTCTTAGGGAACCAACTGCACTTGCTGCCAGCCCGTTCCATTGTGAAAGAAAAGGTCTCCGCCTGTGCTCACATACAAATCCCCAAGAGCCCCTGTGGGAGGCGTTGCCTGTGGCTCTAACCTCATCACACCATTGATATGCACCTTTTGCTGAGGGCTTGATGTCCCAACGCCCAGGTTGCCCTCCATGTAGGAATCCCCGGTATTGTCAGAGTAAAGGGCATAACTATTACCCGCAACATTGGAGAATGGAGTCGAAATGTAAAGCGCATAGCTGTCTCCACCAACCGAACCAGATCCTGATCCGCCAATGAAGAGACCGTAACCGTCTCCAGTTATTGTTCCGTTGTTCGTAAAGAACATGGAGCCTAAGGAAGGTTGTGACATCGTAGCACCTGATTCATTTGTCACACTAATGTCCATTCCTCTCAAGGTAGTAATGGTACCAGAGTTGGAAGTCTCAGAAATGATTCCCGCAGAATAACCTATATCGCCCTGATTTCGGATCTGTGGCCAAGAGCCCACAGCAATGTTCATTGTTCCTGCAGCATTTTGGTTTTCTACAATTTCTTGCACAGCAATAGCAAAATTTGCGGTTCCGGCGCCTGTATTTCTGGCCACTACCCCCATTCCATTT
>CBDUAY010000259.1:0-2216 GCA_965365245.1 uncultured Flavobacteriaceae bacterium
TGGGAAATGGATTTAGCCGTCCTACCATGCTCATGGGGCATGATGCCTCCATGGAGCTCGGCAACCGGTTGACAATTTGGCCGGATTCAGAGTCTACACGATTTGCCAAACAGCTCAAGGCGGGCAGTATGAACCCGCAAACCCCCATTTACCGATATGACCCTTCTGAGTCTTCACTTGACGGGGTCTCCTCAGCCACCTCCCAGTATTTTGCAGACAAGGGACTCATGTGGACCTATATTGACGGCAAACGGGTGGATTCCACTTTTCTGCACATGCGGGAATGGCTCAGTGTAATGCGTAATTCGGGAAAAGTAAGTTGCGGCATACAGGAAGGCTTCGAAGAGGCTATGTCGGCTCATATGGCCGGGCTCTCATGGAAATTGGGAAGGCGCATTGAATGGGACCCAAAAGAAGAGGTGATCGTACCCATTGAAGGGGTTGACCTGGATGCAGTCCTTTTGGAGAGTCCTCCTGGAGTTGGCCCGCTGGCACATGATATTTAGGCTGGGTAGCTATCATTGGCCGGCTACTTTGCCGAAATAAGAGGCTGAAATTTTAAAAATATGCCTTCAACGTGCAATTTGCTATCTTTAACCTCGTGGCCTCAGTACAAAATTGAAAAAATATAAGATTTGGAATATTTTCTACTTTCAATCTATCTCCTTGTTCTTTGCTTCACGGGGATTAAAATTCTGCTGGATACGGAATCTACTCCAAAAACCCTTTCCTACCTGTTGTTGATCCTGGTTTTACCAGTCGCAGGCATCCTTTTTTATTTCTCTGTTGGCATCAATTACCGCCACCAAAAGTCAAACGACGCAGGCCGAAAAGCCCAGGAGGATTTGGACGCTTCATTTCTGAAGCAAATTCCTGATGATACTGAAAAACTGTCGCAGGTGCATTCAGAGGATATAAGTCATTTCGAACCTTTGTCCCGATTCATTGGTGGAGTCGGAAAAGAACGATTGACTCTGAACAATTTCAAATTGCTGATCAATGGAGAAGAAAAGTTTCCAGAAGTCTTGAAGGAACTCGAACAGGCTCAGAAGTTCATTCACATGGAATACTATGCCTGGGAAAATGACATACGCGGTAATCAAATCAAGGATGTTTTATTGAAAAAGGCTAAAGAAGGGGTTAAAATAAGAGTCTTGTATGATGATTACGCGAGCCGGGGGATCAAGAAAAATATAGTAAGGGAACTAAATTCCGGGGGAATAGAAACCTATCCCAAGATCAAACTTAAAATACGTCAACTGGCGAACAGGATCAATCACAGGGATCACAGAAAGGTGATCATAATCGATGGCATCACAGGATTTGTAGGTGGGATAAACATTTCGGACAGATATGACAACAGCATAGACACAAAACTGTTCTGGCGAGACACACATGTCAGGATAAAGGGACCTCTTGTCGCGAATCTACAGCGTCACTTTCTGGTCAGTTGGAACTCATCGAGCCCTGACAAATTGGATTTCGACCTGAGTCTATTTCCGGTCGTTGAACTCCACGATTCGGAGATCAATGGAATTGGACAAGTAGTAGCTGGCGGGCCAATATATCCCAAATCCGGAATCATGCTGACCTATTCCGGCTTATTTGGGATGGCCAGGGAAAAATTGTACATCACAAACCCTTACTTCATCCCGAGTGAGACCATCATGAATACGCTGATGCAGGCAGGCATAAGTGGTGTGGATGTAAGACTGATGGTTCCCGCGAAATCAGATTCCGCGACTGTTGGAGCCGCTTCCCGTTTCTACTTTGGCCAGCTGCTTGACGCAGGTGTTCGGATTTTTCTTTACAAAAAGGGATTCGTTCACGCCAAAACGGTGGTCGCTGATGACAGGTTGAGTATTGTAGGCACGGCGAATATGGATATTCGAAGCTTCGATCTCAACTTTGAGATCATGTCTGTAATTTACAGCGAAGAGTTCGCAGCTGATCTTGCAAAATCGTTCGAGGCTGACTTGAAGGAATGCGAGGAAATAGACAGAGTCACCTGGCAAAAAATCAGCGTCTTCAAAAAGCTGAAATACGCCATTGCCAGGCTGATTTCTTCATTTTTGTAAGTTCGGGATAAATCTGGATTACCTCCCTTCGGATTACCTCCCTTCGGTCGGTGATCCTGAGATTGGGAGGAACTTTCCATGATTACCTCCCTTCGGATTACCTCCCTTCGGTCGGTGATCCTGAGATTGGGAGGAACT
>CBDUAY010000260.1:0-2173 GCA_965365245.1 uncultured Flavobacteriaceae bacterium
TGTGCAAACGCGAATATTCACTCCTTTGATTCGTCTACAGAATTTAATTCCTAACCGGGATAAATATGAAATTACGAATATTTACGCTGTTGGTTGTTTTCAGCTCGATAAGCTTCGCCCAGGAGGCGAGTATACTTAAAGACACAATCGAACTGGACGAGGTGCTGGTCAAAGCCACTCGCGTGGAGGAAGACGCGCCTTTTACCCAGAGTTATGTCACCAAGCAGGAGATTGAGGCCCGAAACCTTGGGCAGGACCTGCCTATTTTATTGAACTTTTTGCCCAATGTGGTTACTACTTCTGATGCAGGAAACGGTGTCGGGTATACTGGAATCCGGGTTCGGGGCAGTGACGCGACAAGGGTTAACGTGACCATTAACGGAATCCCGCTCAACGATAGTGAGTCTCACGGTACCTTTTGGGTCAACCTCCCGGACTTTGCGAGCTCAACCCAAAGCGTTCAATTGCAGCGTGGAGTGGGTTCTTCAACAAATGGGGCCGGGGCATTCGGCGCCAGTTTAAGTCTGTCAACCGACGGCATTCGTGATGATGCTTTTGCTGAGGTCAATTTCTCCGGAGGCTCCTACAACACCTTCAAAGCCAATACGATATTTGGAACCGGGGTCATTGATCGAGACGCAAAGTACAAGGCCGAATTCTCGGGTAGGGTTTCAACGATCCAATCGGATGGATACATTGATCGGGCTTCTTCCGATCTCAAATCGCTCTTTCTGTCTGCTACTATCTTTAGCGACAAAACCATGTTCAAGGCATTGGCTTTTGGGGGCCATGAGGTGACTTATCAGGCCTGGTACGGCATAGACGAAGCGACCCTGGAGACAGACAGGCGGTATAACCCAGCCGGTGAAATCTATGACGATGAAGGCTCACTGGTCGGTTATTACGACAACCAGGTAGACGATTACAAGCAGGACCATTACCAGCTTCACATCAACCATGACTTTGGCAATCAGTGGACCGGCAACCTCGCGTTTCACTACACTTATGGACGTGGCTTCTACGAAGAGTACATCAATGACGGGGATTTTGCAACCTATGGTTTTGAGCCGATTGACGTAGATGAGGAAGAGGTCAACACTACGGATCTGGTGAGGCGAAAATGGCTTGACAATGATTTTTACGGCACAACCTTCTCCCTCCTCAAGGACTTTGAAAACCTGAGCCTGATCATTGGAGGTGCTCTCAACAAATACGATGGCGACCATTTTGGTGAGGTCAAATGGGCCCGTTTCGGAAGTCAGACGCCCGATCAGAAGTTCTATGAGAATACGGGTGTGAAGACCGACTACAATGTCTTCGTCAAGGCGGATTACACGATAAATGACAATTGGCGAGTATTCGGGGATCTCCAATACAGAAGAGTGGATTATGAAGTAGAGGGCATCGATGAAGGTCCTGTTGAGGTCGATTTGGAAGACCTGAATAATTTTTTCAACCCGAAGTTCGGGGTGAGCTATTTCCAGGATAACAGCCAGTTTTACTTTTCTTATGCGCGCGGAAACAAGGAGCCCAAACGAGCCGACTATCTGGCGAATCCTGAGGTGCGTCCTGAAACGTTGGACGATTTTGAATTGGGCTGGAAGTACCTGACAGAAAATTTCATTCTAAGGACCAATGTCTACTACATGTACTACAGGGATCAGCTTGTTTTGACAGGAGAACTTGACGATGTGGGTAATCCGATCGCAAATAATGTAGGGGAGAGTTATCGACTGGGCCTTGAAGTCGACGCGGCGATCCGGTTCTCAAAAAACCTGATGTGGCAGCCCAATTTTGCAGTCAGCATGAACAAGAACATCGACAAGCTCTTCGAGTTTGACGGGGTGCTGACAAACTTTGGAAATACCGACCTGGCCTATTCCCCGGGATTCATTGCAGCAAGCAATCTGGTTTATGAACCCTTGAAGGATTTTAGAATCAGCTGGTTATCGAAATATGTGGGAGAGCAGTTCATGAGCAATATCGAGCACCCCGGTTCGAAGCTCGATGCTTATTTTGTCAATGATCTTCAATTAAGTTACGAGATCCATCCAGGCAAATTGTTGGAATCTGTAGTCTTCAATGGGATGGTGAATAATTTTCTCAATGCAAAATACGTCTCCAACGGATATTTCTTCACCTATGACGATACCTGGACAAATCCTGGAGAAGT
>CBDUAY010000261.1:0-2151 GCA_965365245.1 uncultured Flavobacteriaceae bacterium
CCGAAATAATTGAGAAGGCCCTTGTCCCGACCCATTCTCATGCTTTGACCTCCGGCCAGCACCAGTCCTTTGACGGGCGAAACATGATGATTGGCAAATTTTTCGATCTCCTCGGCGATTTGATCCCTCTGGTCAAAATCAAAGTGTGGAATCTCGTTGAAACCCGGGAATTTGTCAAGAAGGCAGTCGAAGGCTTTGATGTCTTTGCTCATTCTGATAACGAGCTTAACATCTGTGATCTGGTTTATTCGTTTTTTTATTGAAGACTCCTTTTCGGGATCCAGAAACACAACCTGGGATTTGCCCTGGTAGTGATTCCCATTGATCAGCAACAGGTCGTAGGAAGAGTAGAACAGCTTGTCCTGGTAAGGGTTCTGCCGGTAATGGCGTCGGATCTGAAGATCTCCCGATGAATGAAAGGTGAAGCTATCCAATGCCATCGGTTCGAGAGTGCTGCTATGAGAGGCATCTGCATACGCAACCCTGATTTTTCCATACAGTTTTGTCGCAATGTATTCTGACAACTCCTGAATCGCGGAGCATTTGGTTCCGAGCAATGCAATTTCAGAAGGAGCATAGAAACCAGATTCTCTCCTGGTCAGCTTGGCATGTTTTCGGTGTTGTTCCATAATTGTAATGTTTGTCCGAACCTTAGAATCTCAGTAACGGATCATCATGCTAAAATAACCATAATTCAGGAGATTCAACTAAGCATTGAACCTTCAGAATAGCCGCCTGATAAATGTGACCTGGGTCACAAAAGTTCAGGGCAGATAGTGTTAACTTTAATACAGGCCTAGCCTCCATCTCACTTTACTTTTGATGAAACCCATATTCAAGTCATACGTGTCTTTTGTTTTGTCCTGTATCAGGTTGATCGGATGCTCTAGCAGTTCGATCAACATCCTTCCATAGCTGTTTGTTTATCTCATTTTCTGTGAGCGAGGCAAAGATGATATAAGAATTCTATTAAACTTAAAATATTGGATCATGTTAAAGAGAATGGCTATTAGTTTATTGTTCTTCGGTCTCGTCTTCTCCGGTTGTGACGAAGATGACATTGCTGCAGTTCTTCCTGACATTGACATTGCAGTGAGCGAAACAGAAGAAATACCGGTTTTTGTGCAGAAGACTGACGGGGATTGGGTGCAGTTTTCAGAAACCACGAATGTCAGCATCGTCAACAATGATACCCAGAAATATCTAAATAAGATCAAAAAAGTCAAGATCAAGAGGTTGAGGTATAGGGTGCTCGCGTTCCTGGGTGACCCCAATGGAGAGGTTCAAGGTTCGTTTTCGGCAGACAACGGAAAGACGTTCCAAAATCAATTCATGGTTAAGAAAGCTTTTGACGATCAAACCTTTTATGAAGTTCAGGACGTAGATGAATTGAACAGAATCGCCAATGCGCTGAAATCAAAAAACACAATTCAGGTTAGGTATTCAGGAATGGCGCTATGCGATCAGGACAATCTCGATTTCATCCTCGAGGTAGAGTTCGAGGCTGAAGTCACTGTAAATCCGTGATGGGTAAAATCGGAATCAAAAGATATTCCCCCTATTAAGAGATTTCCCATCAATTAGATTCCCCCGCAAGCTGGTCAAAATCACTCTTTCCCCCGGTTTTTTTGACCAGTTTGACTTCTTTAATGATCATGCCGTGTGAGATTGCCTTGCACATGTCATAGATGGTAAGGGCTGCTACAGTGGCACCAGAGAGAGCTTCCATTTCTACCCCGGTTTTACCCTCCGTTTCAACAGTACAGGTTATCAGCACATTCGTATCGTCCTTTTCCTGAATGTCTATGTCAATTGAATTCAGGGCCAGAGGATGACACAACGGAATGAGGTCTGAAGTTTTTTTCGCCCCCTGTATGCCGGCTATGATCGCGGTGTGAAAAACGGCTCCTTTTTTAGTTCGGATCTCACCTCCTGAAAACTCTTTCATGATTTCCCTGCCAAGGAACATCTCTGCTTGCGCTTTAGCCACGCGTCTCGTTGGCGACTTTTCACCTACATTCACCATTTTCGGGCGATTTTGACTATCGAGATGTGAGAGTTTATTCATTTCATGAGTTTTGAATGGTTCTACTTGAGCTGCCTGAATGCAAAGTAAGGAAAAACCTCGCCTTTTTTAAACTGATCCCGTTC
>CBDUAY010000262.1:0-2126 GCA_965365245.1 uncultured Flavobacteriaceae bacterium
CTTTGAGGAAATCTTCGACCACAAGTCATTTACCGGTAGATCTGGAACCTTCTTCGGTTATGAAGGCCTCGGTTCCATTTACTGGCATATGGTGTCAAAGCTCGTGCTTAGCATTCAGGAAATCTGTTTGAATGCCATCGAGAACGGCGTTGATAAAGTCACGGTGGGCAGACTGTTGGATCACTATTATGAAGCCTACGAAGGCATTGGAGTTCATAAATCTCCTGAGTTATATGGCGCATTTCCTACAGATCCCTATTCTCATACCCCGGCAGGCAAAGGAGCACAGCAGCCCGGAATGACCGGGCAGGTCAAAGAAGATGTCTTGAGCAGGTTTGGCGAATTGGGAGTGGTAGTCAGTGATGGCCAGCTTTTATTTGATCCCCAACTTCTTCGCAAAGATGAATTTTTGAAACAGCTTGCGACGTTCAGATATATCGACGTTCAAAGGGAAACCAGGGAGATTGAGTTAAAACCTGGTCAACTCGGATTTACCTATTGTCAGGTACCAGTAATTTATAAGTTGGGCGACCGCCAAGGTCTTAAGATAGAAATGGCTGACGGTTCCGTTTCGGAATCCTCAGAAATGAAGCTCGACAAAATGACGAGCAATAAGGTTTTTGAAAGAACGGGAGAAATAAGAAGGATTGTTGTCTCAATCAAAAAGTAAGTGGGTTATGAAAGTTGGTTTTAGATTATTGTGGGGACTGTTTCTATTTTTTTCTTTGGCGGGTTGTGGGAACAAGTCAGACAAAGTTTCGGAAGGCGGCTCTCAAACTGAAAGTGCCCAAAGCAAGAAAGAGCTGACAGCTTCTGATATTCTGGGAAATCCGGATTATCCCGGAGTTTCTTTTGGAGGCTATCGCTTTAGAGATCACGACATCGAGCCTACTTTGGAAGAGCTCAAGGATGATATGAAGATATTGCATGCTGCGGGAATTCGTGTGGTTCGGACTTATAAAGTTCACTTTCCGCACGCGTCCAATGTGTTGAAGGCCATTTCTGAATTGAAAGCTGAAGATGCGAATTTTGAGATGTACGTTATGCTGGGAGCATGGATTGACTGCAAAAATGCCTGGACCGAAAAGGAGCCTGATCACAATGTCGAAAGCGAAGCAAACAAGCCTCAAATTGAAGAAGCCGTGCGTCTGGTGAATCAATACCCGGACATTGTGAAGATTCTTGCCGTCGGCAACGAGTCGATGGTGAAATGGGCCGAGGCCTATTACGTCCAGCCCGGTGTCATCTTGAAATGGGTAAACTACCTGCAGGAATTAAAGATGTCTGGTGGCCTGCCAGGTGATTTATGGATCACCAGCTCCGACAATTTTGCATCCTGGGGTGGAGGAGGCACCGAATATCATGTTGAGGATCTTAACAAATTGTATCGGGCTGTGGATTATGTATCCATTCACACATATCCTTTTTTGGATACTCACTACAATCCTGAATTTTGGGGTATTCAGGCGGATGAGGAGGCTCTGTCGGATGAAGAGAAAATCGAAGCCGCGATGCAGCGAGCCAAAGAATTCGCCATTTCGGAGTATGATAGTGTACGTGCGTACATGAGAAGCCTGGGAGTTGACAAACCGATTCACATTGGTGAGACCGGTTGGTCAACAGTATCAGATGACTTTTTTGGAGCTGACGGCACCATGGCAGCAGATGAGTTCAAGGAGGCCCTGTATCACAAGCTCATGAGAGAATGGTCCATGGAGGCAGGGGTGTCCTTGTTTTATTTTGAAGCCTTCGACGAGCCATGGAAGGATCAAAACAGTGCCGATGGCTCGGAGAATCATTTTGGATTGTTCACCGTCGACGGCAAGGCAAAATATGCCCTGTGGGACAAGGTTGATAAAGGAGCTTTTGAAGGATTGAAAAGAAATGGCAATAACATAACCAAAACATTCAATGGCGATCATGAAGCATTGATGAAGTCGGTTTTATTGCCTCCATTGAAAAAATGAAAAAGCCCAGGCTGATGCCAACAGGAAAATACTTGAATGCATATTCAAACACGCAGAGATTTGCTCTGGAGTCACTCTCTTTTCATTTACAGACGGTTGGTGGAAAGCAGGCAATATCAAAACGCAGGATGTCGGGGGCTGGGCGCCCAACAGTTCAGG
>CBDUAY010000263.1:0-2103 GCA_965365245.1 uncultured Flavobacteriaceae bacterium
AGAGGAACAGGACTGTCAAAAGTCTCCTTCAGGGTGGCACTTTCTTTGAAAAGCCTGTTGAAGAAACCTTTTTTTCCGCGTATCATACACAGCATCTCAGACTCATTCTCGATCATATAATCATTTATGTCCTTATGCGTGTTGCCTGAACCAAAAGTATAGTCTACAGTTGGACGGAGATCTGTAATATCCGCAAGGGCCTTTTCCATCTCATGTGGTTTTTCATCTTCTATGTGCAGAGCCTTGATCCTGCTGTGGTGCATTTCAGCGATCTTGCGCAAAGGATCTTCCACTTTTGAACCGGATTCCGGACTCTCGCTGAGAGCGATGACGATTTCCTCCAGGGGTTGGAAGCTATGTCCGTCTGGAACAACTATGACAGGAGCCATGGTTTTGGAAATGACCCCACCTGCCACACTGCCCAGGAAGACTTCTTTCATTCCGCTGGCGCCTTTGGTGCCCATGACGATAAAATCGAAGTCACCACTGTCGCCTAGTGAGGCAACTGCGGATACGGCATGGTCTTTCAAAATTTTGGATTTCAGATTGGCATCGGGATATTTCCTTCGAACCGTGGCCATTAATTTGTCCAATGACCGCTGAGAATCTTCCAGGATCATTTGATCTATGTTCTTCAGGGCCATCATAGTTGGATTTGAACTGAAAACATGCAGAACGGTTATTTCATAGGGTTCTGGCTGAAAAAGGTGGATTGCATAGTACAATGCATTTAACGAAGTAGTCGAAAAATCGACAGGAACCAATATTTTGTTCATGATTCAAATAGTTAAGTTTTCACGTGGTGTCTCTCTAGCAAACTTTTGTTTCAGTTCACTATTCATGCTCAATACACAAATACGTACACTCATTACTATTTTGCAATGATCTAGGACAATCAATTTATTGATCGTGGTCAATAAGTCATGAAAATATAAGGGGGATCTTTCAGTCTTCCCACCCCCATTCGATGCTGTGTCCTCCGCAACCACCGCATCCCTCGCGTCCTGTGAGCCAAATAATGGTCGTTCCGCCGGGATAAAGATCAATAATTCCCTTTTCGATTATTGTACGCGTTTCGGATGAGAAGGTTACTGTTATTTCCATGCCATCAATTTCGAGAGGAAGCTCACCGGTCAGGCGAAATTTTCTCGATTTGCCCTGGGAAATATTCAGCTTTTTGAATGTGTAATGACCTAACTCAACAGCATTGATGGAATAAAAATCCTCTTCGAGTTCATTGACAACGTGCAAATAGGTGGGCTCGTCGAGTGATATTTGCACAATTTCGGAAGCAACTTCCTGTCCAAATAAAAATTGGTCATCGGTGCAGCTCAAGGACCCAAGAGCAAGAATCGCTATCAAAAATACTATTCTCATGGTATTGATTTCGAGGAGCAAGATAAGTGTGATTCAATATCCTGAAATTCAACGCTATGCCTCATGAAAAGCTTCATCAAGAATAATACCAAAGAAGGCTAATCCACTATTGATTTTATTTTTTTGAGTTACTGAGAACAAAAAGAATCCCCGCCAAAACAAATGGAAAACCCATTAATAAAACGATGCCCAAAGTCAACCAGAGGGATTCGTTCATTTTGAAATTATGTACAAATAGAAAGGAACTAAGAATGAGCCCTATAATGATAAAGATAATGCCTCCTACCTTTTCCCATTTCCAGGCAATAAGCAGAGCAGCCAGTAAGATAAAGGATGGAATCATGTGGATCAGGAATCCGCCAATCTGCTGCCAAATGGTCAAATCAGGATCAAAGGCATCCAGAGCAAATAAACTGATAAATACAATGTTTAAAATGCAAATCAGACGAGGCGCCCAATAGAGAATTCTGTTTCTGGTTTTCATTGAGTGTCACCATTGATGTTCATACGGCAATTAATTACAAACAAGATCGATTTGCAATGATTTCAAGCAATAATGGAATTGATAATGGTCAAGGAAAATTAACCTTAAGAATTATTGATTTTTCGATCCGGAAATAAGAATTGAAGCAATTTTCCAGAATATATCGAAAGTGAGCCCTACGACCACGACCGACCGGAGCACATCCGGCTGGCCCCCCAGCGGGCGGGGCGTTGTCTTCTCGC
>CBDUAY010000264.1:0-2051 GCA_965365245.1 uncultured Flavobacteriaceae bacterium
CCGGCAATCTTCAGAAATTCTTCTGATACCGCCCGGTCGGAGGCATAAACTGGCTGTTCCATGCCCATCTCCCGCATCTGATTCAGGACCAGCGCCGACTCTTTGGCATTGGCCCAGATCAATACCGCATCCGGTTTCACGCGTTTGATATTTTCCAACTGAAGCGTGAAATCGGTCTCCCCGTTGTCAAAACGCTCCTCGATCATCATAGGATGACCTAAACGCGTGGCAACTCCCGAATACTCCATCACGCCTACACGCCCATACCGGTTGTTGGATCGAATCACTGCGACACGTTCATGTCCTTTTTCTTCAAAAATGTGCATGGCCAGGGCATAACCGCTTTGACGGTCGTCACTGATCACCCGGATCGCCCAGGGGATATTGGTTTCCGTAAAAGTAGGATCCGGGTCTCCCGTGTTGACCATCATGATCTCCACTTTCAAGGTGGCCCTCAGGGCAACGTGAGACACAATGTCATCGATTGAGCCCAACCAGGCCCACACGCCTTCTTCATCCATTTTGATCACCTCATTCGCCGCCGCTCCCCAAAGACCTGCGTCGCTGTGTGCCATAAGCCGATAAGGCAAGCCTTTGTAGCCTCCCCTGGCATTGGCCTCCTCAAGGGCCAGTAAAGCTCCATTGAGCATGTTCTTGCCTTCGACAAGCATCTCATCGTCTGTGAGAGGGCCAAGGAAACCGATGCGCACCTCGGTAAGCCCTGCGGGAGGTTTCTTGTCGCGCCCGGGTCCGAGGAATTCAATGGGCTCTACAAAATGATATTTGTAAGCCTGTCTGAATTTGTTGTAAGGGAAAAGCTGTTCCGGCGTATTTCCGTATTTGACCTCCTTATCCTGGGCTTCCAAACCATAAGGAATGAAAAGAAGTCCGAAAAGAAACAAGCCGAACAAATATTTATATTGCCTCATGATTCATTATTTTGACTTGCACAGTGCCCAAACCTCAATCTCTACGAGGAGGGTCTCCCAGCATAACCTGGCTTGAATTCCTGTGCTTGCAGGAAGAGGATCCAGCTTGAGCCACCTGTAGAAAGAGGTTCTGATCTTATTGAATTCCTCATAGTCTCTTTCGATGTCTCGCAGGTAGTTCGTCGTTCTGACCACATCGTGCCACGACATGCCTTCAGCTTCCAAAAGGTTGGTGATATTGACGTATGTTCTCCAAAGTTGCGCCTTGAAGTCACCTATATGCTCTGGCTTCCCTTCTTCATTGACGCTGGCGGTGCCTGAAATGAGCAATGCCTTGTAGTCTCCCAGGTCGAGACGGAGTGCCCTTGAAAAAGACGAAGGTTTTTCATAATTGTACGCTTCGTTGATCGTGTGTGGCGCATGCGTCACGAATTTTTCGATTGGAGGACGTTCAGCGTGAACCTCTGGATACACCGATTCGATGATGCTATTGTCCTCTGAGAGAAGTCCGAGCTTCTTCATTTCCAACTTTTCGCCATCTGTCAACTTGTTCAGGTCAATTAACAAAGGCTCCCTTTCAATCGCTTTCTTTTTGTCTTTTATCGTCATTGTTTCCATAATCTTATTTTTTTATTCTGCTTATTAGTTATTTGTTCTGTTTCTATTTATTCTCTCTTTTTTCTTTGTCTCTCTTTTTATCTCCGGTTTCCCATTTGTTCTTCAGCAATGACAAAATGTTTCAATTGACTTTGTTTCCAGTGCTGATCTTTTCGCCCCGGGACAAACCGTCTGAGGTTGCCACCCAAATCACATCGTCGCTGATATCGACACCCAATACATAGCTGTGCGCGATTTCAGGATTCACATAAGTAGCCCAGGTCTCCCCGTTTGTTGTGCTCAAACCTTTGTCAGTGCACGCATAGGCAACCCCGTCATATGCCTTGATGAAGTTGATGAAATTGCTGGCGAGTCCGCTGTCGTGATCAAAATAGCCCTTCCAGTGAACCCCGTCATAACGACTCAAACCGAAATAGGTCGCAACCCACAGGTAGCCATCCGACCAGGAAGTTCCGGTGGTAATGTCATGAACTATGCCATCATCGGGAAACAAATCGATTTCCA
>CBDUAY010000265.1:0-1994 GCA_965365245.1 uncultured Flavobacteriaceae bacterium
CGTGTTATTGCTGCCCGTGGCAATAACAGCGTCAAATTCCGAAAGACGCTCTTCTGAAAGGACAATCTTGCCTTTGAAGCCGGGTTCAACGTGCTCGAGAAACCTCGCAATCAATGGAAGGAAAAAGGCGTCAGAAGATGACTGTTTGATTTGTATGGAATGGCCGGACATCAGCACAGTTAGAAAGTCGTGAAAACCGACGAGCGGTATGTTGCCTGCCATGATTACACCGATACTCTTACTGGATTCATAATTTAAACTATAATATGAAGTCCATTTACTTAAAGTTTTATAATTTAATAGTTTACCCCATTCATTAAATGCAAAAGTCACATTTTGATTTGTAAACCAGCCGTTGCTTTCAAAGGCTCGTTTTATCTGCATGCGAAATGGTTCGAGAAACAGCTCATTGGTCGGCAGTTCTTCGTTGATCTCCAAACCTGATGAATGAAATTGGGAGAGAAAATCCCCGAGTTTCGAGAAGGCATCAATTCGTTGTTCTAGGGTCATGCTGGATAGGAATATAGATGTGGAAACCTTATATTTGATCGCAAATTTAGGCAAAAAACAAATGGCGATTATAATAACTGATGAATGCATCAATTGCGGAGCCTGCGAACCGGAATGCCCCAATACGGCCATTTATGAGGCAGCAGAGGAATGGAAGTATTCGGATGGCACAGAACTTAGTGGCAATGTGGTTCTCCCGAATGGCAAGGCGGTCAATGCCGATCAGGACCAGGAACCTGTGAGTGACGAATACTATTATATCATTCCCGACAAGTGCACCGAATGCAAAGGGTTTCACGACGAACCCCAATGTGCTGCGGTATGCCCGGTCGATTGTTGCGTTCCAGATGATGAGCATGTGGAATCCGAGGAAGCCTTGCTGGCCAAGAAATCCTTTTTACACCGTGAATAAAATTTTCATAATTTTTCTGGGTATGGCTTTGACTTCCCAGGCTCAATTCAATGAGGTTGAGTCAATGGGCAATTGGTACGTCAAAAAGAACAAACTGGTCTGGCAAAAGACATATCCGTTGACCGACAAGGAAGAGCTCAATGAGCAATTGAAGGCCAATGAGTTTACCTCGGAGCTTGACATTCTGCGCTTCATCACCGATGTGGAGACCAAACCGCACAAACTGCAAGGACAGAACTTGCCCGAATACGCACGCCACGCGTACAAAGCCTTTCTGATCATTGATTTTTTTGGGGATACCTACAGGGTTACCCTGCAACAGGTCAATTTTCCTGATTTTGAGGAAAAGATCTACTGGAACGGCATGCGGCAGAACGATGCCCGGGGAACATTGGAAAAGTACATCTTGGGTCAGGACGGGCGAATAAAGCGAAACAGCGCCAATATGAATGTTCTGGAAACCTTTGATTCTGCTTTTTCGGGGGTGTTTGACCCGATGGCGGATATTTGGAGTGAATAACTACGAGATCAACTTTTGGAATTATTAATGACTGGATTATGAGAATAGCAGTAGTCGGAGCCGGAGGTGTCGGCGGGTATTTTGGCGGAAAGTTGTGTGAGGCGGGTTACGAGGTGGTTTTTCTGACCCGAGGAAAGGCCCTGGAGGCTATCCGTGAAAACGGGCTTATCGTCAGGAGTATTATGGGAGACTTCACGGTGCATCCCGAAGTTTCTGATCGCCCAGACTGTGTTCAGGGAGCAGATCTGGTGCTACTTTGCACAAAATCCTGGCAAATCAAGGAGGTTGGAGAATCGATAAAGCCTTATCTCGACGATGACACGATCGTCCTTCACTTGCAGAACGGCGCTGACAATGCCGAGCGTCTTATGAAGATTTTGCCAGCCAAAAATGTGATTGGGGGCCTCTGCAAGATTGTGAGTAAAATTGAAAGCCCCGGGGTCATCAATCATTTCACCTTCACGCCTGAGGTTATTTTCGGAGAGCTCAACCGGGAACTCAGCCCCCGATGTCAAAAGATCAAGACAGCTTTTGACAAGGCGGGTTTTAAGA
>CBDUAY010000266.1:0-1912 GCA_965365245.1 uncultured Flavobacteriaceae bacterium
CCTTCCTTTGCACGGCTGTAATAACTTCCGCCCGCACGGGCCACCAGGTCGAGCGCCTTCTGATCAATGTTCTTATTCGCGTCGAGGACGCTCTCATCGATGTGCATGAGCAATACCTCGCAGATGATGAGGTTCCCGGCTCCTCCCTCGCTTCCCAGCTCGATGACCTGTCGGATCGCACATTCAAACTGCACCGGGGATTCGGCCACACGAAATGGCCTGACGCGCTCGGATTCCTTCATTGTGAAGCCTGCCTTTTCAAACTCGTTCACCCCTTTGTCGTATTCGGTGCTCGATAACGAGGTCTGCTGGACCATATCATGAGTCACCACGTTGATCACCACCTCTTTCACTGCTTTGGCGTTCTCGTAGGTGTGCTTGACCGTGTTGCCCCTTACCCTCCGGGCAGGCGAAAAGATCAGGATCGGGGGATTTGCACTGAAAACATTGAAAAAGCTAAAGGGAGACAAGTTAGGATTTCCCTCTTCATCAATCGTGGATGCAAGGGCAATGGGTCTGGGTGCAACTGCAGAGAGCAGGTAGGAATGAAGTTCGGGCGTTTGTGTATCCTTGGGATTAATTGTTAACAATTGTCTTGTTTTTTTAACAAAAATAGCCAATATTTATTTCTCGAATACTAAGCTCCTCGAATTTAAGTTATAAGTCAGGAATATAGTTATATTTGCCTTTAATGAACCGACTCCCCAGCAGTAAAACTCTGATGAAATGGGCGCTGATCCTGGCGTCTTTTTTAATTGTCGCTTCTATCCTTTGGAACACCAACCAATTTTTCAGAAAGTTTAAAAACGAGGAACGCCTCAAGATGGAAGTTCTTGCCACGGCTTACGAGAATTTCAACAACGCCGACCTCGACATCGATGTATCCCTCGAAGAGAAGATCATTCAAAGCAACAAAAGCATTCCGATGATCATCACCTTCGAAAATGGAGACATCAACCGATGGGCCAACCTCGATGTGGAGAACAACATGAGATTCACGGCGCTGCCTGTTGATGACAGGCTTTACCTGAGTCGTCAGCTCCAGATCATGATGGAAGAGAATGAGCCGCTGATTGTAAACTTCAAGCTCGATAACGTCAATATCACCGAGAAGATCTACTATCGCGATTCGGACCTGCTCAACAAGCTCCAATACTATCCTCTTGGCCTCCTGTTGATTTTGTTCCTTTTCGGAACGATCATTTACCTGGCCTTCAAATCAAACAAAATTGCCGATCAAAACCGTTTGTGGGCCGGAATGGCGAAGGAGACGGCTCACCAGATCGGAACACCTCTTTCTTCTCTTTTAGGGTGGGTGGCCCTACTGCGGATGGAAGACGCCAACGAAGAAACGGTCTCCGAGATTGAAAAAGACGTCAGCCGACTAAACACCATAGCCGACCGCTTCTCCAAAATCGGCTCTGTGCCAAAACTCACGCGTCATGACGTCGTTGAAGAGACTCGGATTGCCTTTGACTATATCCGTTCAAGGAGCTTCAAACAGATCGATTTCGAATTCAATACCCTTAATGACAAACCCATCTATGTCGACCTGAACCCACAGCTCTACAGCTGGGTGATCGAAAACCTCGTCAAGAACGCAATTGATGCGATGAGCGGCAAAGGAAGCCTTGAGATCAGTGTTTTCCAGGAAAACAACACGGCTGTCATCACGGTCACGGATAGCGGAAAAGGAATACCCAAGCGACTGCAGAAAAAGATCTTTGAGCCGGGTTATACGACCAAAAAAAGGGGTTGGGGTCTCGGTCTTTCGCTAACCAAACGCATTATCGAAGACTACAATAAAGGCAAGATTTTTGTCAAGCGATCCGAGATCGGTGGAGGCACCACATTTATGATACAAATGAAGGTTTCGGAAAAGGGCGAATGAAATGAGCCCGCAAATCAATCG
>CBDUAY010000267.1:0-1856 GCA_965365245.1 uncultured Flavobacteriaceae bacterium
ATACCTGCCTTTAAGTAATGACAGTAAGAGTAGCCTTGATCCAGGACAGCCCCGTTTTCTTCGATCTGGAGGAAACCGTCCGGAAAGTTGAGAAACTTGCCGAAAAATACGCTGCAGAGGGTTGCAACCTGATCATTTTTCCTGAATCCTTTATCCCCGGATATCCCCGTGGGTTTGATTTTGGCGCCGTCATAGGCAGCCGCACCCAGGAAGGCAGGGAACTCTATGCCATCTATCACGAAAACAGTCTTGATCTCCAGGGGGAACACCTCAAGCGACTTGAGAAGCTCTCGGAGAAGCTAGGGGTGTACCTGGTCATTGGAGCCACAGAAAAAGAGCGGGTCAATTCTTCTCTCTACTGTTCCATGCTCTACATTTCGCCAAATGAAGGACTGCTGGGAGTGCATCGAAAGATCAAGCCCACAGGCACCGAACGCCTTGTATGGGCTGAGGCAGACGGGCGCTCACTGGTGAGTTTTGACACCTCTGTCGGAAGACTGGGAGGTTTGATCTGCTGGGAGAACTACATGCCGCTGGCCCGCATGTCAATGTATCAAAAAGGCCTGGACATTTACATCGCCCCAACTGCAGATGCCCGGGAGCAATGGACCGCAACCATGCGGCATATAGCATTGGAAGGCAGATGCTTTGTTTTGGGCTGCAACCAGTATTTCACCAGGTCCATGTACCCGGAAACCTATAAAAAGCTGGTCGACCCCTCAACAGAGGAAATCTGCCCCGGAGGCAGCCTAATCGTTTCCCCTTTGGGAGAGGTCATGGAAGGGCCTCTCTTCGGAAGTCCGGGTGCGCTCGTAGCAGATCTCGATCTTCGCCAAGTTCCTGCCAGCCGTT
Organism: uncultured Flavobacteriaceae bacterium; assembly: GCA_965365245.1. Lineage (GTDB taxonomy): Bacteria > Bacteroidota > Bacteroidia > Flavobacteriales > Flavobacteriaceae > Lutimonas. The sequence continues at coordinate 853 of CBDUAY010000267.1, forward strand.
TGGATTTCGACGTGAACGGTCACTATAATAGAAAAGACATTTTTACCTTTGAAGCGAAAGGGCAACCTGAAACAAAAACAGAAAAATTCAAATCTTAATTATGAAAAATTATCAATTTTTTTTACCGCTAGTACTCTTCGTATTCGTGATGACTTCTTGCTCTGAGAAAAAATCGGATGCAGCAAATGCAGAGACACCTGAAAAGTCAGAAACGATTGATTACACAGAAGCCCTTGAAGGCGCCTGGACAACCAAGGATCGAAACAGGGAGGGACAGGAGATCGTTGTGACAACCATAGTCATGGATGGCTACATCGCCGAATCATTCTACAATGTGGAAAGAAAGGAGTTTGATCACACTTTTGGCGGAAGCTGGACGATCGACGGCAACACCTTTAAAATCACCATGGAATTCTCTTCTGCTGATTCGACCGAAGTGGGCACTTCGCGAGAAGTGGTCTTTAACTATCAGGGTGACACCATCACTTTTGAAGGTGACGACCGCATCTGGACGCGTATCGACGATGGGAAAAAAGGCAACCTGAGCGGGGCCTGGCTGATAACCGGAAGAGAGCGAGATGGTGAAATGACTCGAAGGGAACCCGGACCGAGAAAGACCATGAAAATTCTCTCGGATACCCGTTTCCAATGGATCGCTTACAACACTGAGACCAAAAAGTTCTTCGGCACAGGTGGTGGAACCTACACGGCAAAGGACAAAGAATATACCGAGAACATTGAATTCTTCTCTAGGGACAGCAGTCGTGTCGGAGCTTCACTATCCTTCGAGTTTGGAATTGAGAACGACGAGTGGCACCACAGGGGCCTCAGCAGCAAAGGGGATCCGATACATGAGGTCTGGACCCTTCGCGAAGACCTGGATAAAAAGTGATTTTTTCTTTCGACAGGCTGAATAGAGCAAATCGTTTGACAAATTAGTAAACTAAAAAGCCCGGAACTTATCGTTCCGGCCTTTTTTTGGCCCTGGTGAGTAACCTGCTATT
>CBDUAY010000268.1:0-1853 GCA_965365245.1 uncultured Flavobacteriaceae bacterium
AGATTTAATCGAAGTCCTTTCTCAAGTGAGGGAGCCGTCAAAAGCAAGGCCGAGATGTACTGGCTGCTCACGTTTCCCTGGATCGACACTTCTTTTTCAAGCAGTTTTTGCCCCTTTATTCTGAGTGGTGGATAGCCCTCTTTGTTTTCATACTCGATATCCGCACCCAGGGTTCTCAACGCATCCACCAAAATTCCAATCGGTCGGTTTTGCATCCGTTCGGACCCGGTTAAAACGACTTCCCTGCCCTCTCGTGATGAAAAATAGGCAGTCAAAAATCGCATTGCTGTGCCTGCATGGCTGATGTCTACAACTTCCTTTTCAGAGTCGAGGGCCTTCTGCAGATAGCGCGTATCATCTGAGTTGGAAACGTTCTTCAGTTTGATTCCTGGAAACAGGCTTTGCAGAATCAAAAGCCGGTTCGACTCGCTCTTGGATCCGGAGATATTGACCTCGCCACGCACATCAATCCCTGAGGAGGCATCCTTGAAATAATTCAACTCTTTGATCAAAATCAGCTGTCTTTTTTACGTTTGCGCTTGAAATAAAGCGTCATGATAATCGCGTAGATACCAGCACCTACAACCTTGCGAAGCAAGTACTTTGGATTCGCCAGGCCCGTCAATGCCTCCTCGAAGCTTACCTGGGTCAGCGCGTAAAAGAATTCGATCAACAACACGATGATCAGGAAGATAATCGCGGTGATCACAAAGGTCTGAATGAAGGAATATGATTCAAAGCTTCTTTTTGCCATGGCTGTGAGACTTGTTAAATGTATTCGGAGTTAGCTGGTTGTATTATTTGAGCTTTTCGTTGTTGTGATGGCGATCGTGATCCCGCTTGCTTTTGAGGTCGAGCTTCTTGTCGAAAGACTCCTGAAGATCAATCCCGGTTTGATTGGCCAGGCAAAGAAGCACAAAAAGCACATCGGCCAGCTCTTCTCCCAGGTCTTTGTTCTTGTCGGATTCCTTTTCACTCTGCTCCCCATAACGCCTGGCGATGATACGTGCCACTTCACCCACCTCCTCGGTAAGCTGGGCCATGTTGGTAAGCTCGTTGAAATAGCGGACCCCATGTTCTTTGATCCACTCATCCACAGCCAATTGCGCATTCCTGATATCCATCATCTTGATTTACCTGGCAAATATAAAGAATTAAGGGCTGTGGTTACCTAAAAAGGCGGTGGTCCCTGTAAATTAAGGCTTCAAGTCTTTGAGCAGCTTAGTGAACTCCTTACGGGGGATTTCACGGGCGCCCAAACTGGCCAGGTGGGCCGTGTAGACCTGGCAGTCGATAAGACGGTAATTCTCTTTTTCAAGCCTCTCCGCAAGGTTGATAAATGCCAATTTTGAGGTATTGGCTTCGCGACTGAACATGCTCTCACCGCAGAAAACATGACCCAGGTCAATCCCGTAAAGGCCGCCTACCAGCTCCTCCTCTCTCCAAACCTCGACGGATTTGGCATGACCCATCTCGTGGAGCCTGATGTAGGCCAGTCTCATTTCCTCGGTGATCCAGGTGCCGTCCTGATCTTTTCTCGGGCTTTCCTGGCAGGCCTTTATCACCTCTTCAAAATTCTCATTCCAGGTGATGTGATAGGTTCCTCTTCGAATGAGCTGTTTCATGCTTTTTGACACCTTGAGTTCTCCAGGGAAGAGAACCATGCGCTTTTCGGGACTGTACCATACGATCGGCTCCCCTTCACTGTACCAGGGAAAAATCCCGTTCCGATACGCCAAAAGAAGACGCTCCGGGCTCAGGTCGCCTCCGATGGCGAGGATGCCATCAGGGCTGGCCAGCTCCACATCCGGGAACTCAATTTTCTTTCCGAGCAAAAACATAAATCAGGATTC
>CBDUAY010000269.1:0-1851 GCA_965365245.1 uncultured Flavobacteriaceae bacterium
TCCTGCAATAAGGGTACGGCCTTTACCTGCTGGTTGATCAGGTATTCCGAATTGCGACCGCTTATCAGATTGAGAAAGAGCAGTGCGTCAGCTTGTCCTGTGATTTGACTGAAATCACCCGGGAATAAGACCACCGGAAGCGATGAAAGCTCCTTGATCCTTCTTACCAGGGCCTGGGTATCTCCATTCTCAACCGTACTCCCTCCCACCAGGAGCAGATCCACCAACTGGGAGTCAATCGCATCAAGACAGCTTTCGACTTCTTCAAGACGCAACTTGTCAGGATCCAGCAAAATGCCGATCATCTTCCTGTTCTCACTGCGCGCAAGTGCGATTTGTTGATAAACTGAGGTTTGTAGCATAGATAATAGTTAGTTCAGTTGTGAAGTCTCAGACTCATTATGCATTATGGCGTACACCAGGGTGAAACCTTCCTGCAGAAATTCAAAATGAATGTCGTACTGGCGTTTCCATTGATCAAAAATAATTCTTCCGGCAGACCGCTGATCTCTGAAAAGAAAAGGATCAATCGCAATGTGGTCGTGAAAACTGAGACCTCCGTAGGGATAGGTCTTGTACATCGCTTCTTTTGCACCCCAGATAACCGTCAGCTGCCTGACCATGTCCTCATCGGATAGTGAGTCGTAATCCGTGTTGACAAACCTGTGCTGGATCTTGAGTATTTTCTCCCTGTTTTTTTCTACATCGATACCCACTTCATCTATGCTGATAATGAGGGCTGCAAATTCAAACGAATGGGTGATGGAAATGTGCTTTCCATCATCAAGCAGAGGCTTTCCGTAGACATTGTAGCTCAGGTTTTGATCACTATATCCTTCCTGCTGCAACAATCGTCTCACGCTCAGGAAGCCCTTCTGGTGAAGAATTGATTTCATTCCTTCCAGGCGCTCGCGACTCTCAGGCTTCAACTCGACCTCAGCCCTCAAATCTTCAAGTTCCTCCTCAATCTTCCAAACGTGAATGACACTCAGGTCATTGGGCCGGATGGTTTTATATAAGGGCATAGTTGAAGTTGTGAGGTATTTCGTATTTTTGCGAACTCAAAGCAAATATAAATATTATGAGTTCAGAAACATCAACCTACGTGAAATATAAGGTCAAAGACATGAGTCTTGCAGAATGGGGAAGAAACGAGATTCACCTGGCTGAGTCAGAAATGCCGGGACTGATGAGTTTGCGTGAAGAGTATAAAAATGAAAAGCCTTTAAAAGGTGCTCGCATTGCGGGATGCCTCCACATGACCATTCAAACCGCTGTGCTGATCGAGACCCTCGTGGAACTCGGAGCAGAAGTGACCTGGAGTTCATGTAACATATTTTCGACCCAGGATCAGGCGGCAGCTGCCATTGCAGATGCAGGAATCTCGGTTTATGCCTGGAAGGGGATGACTGAAGAGGAGTTTGACTGGTGCATTGAGCAAACCTTGTTCTTCGGGGAAGACAAAAAGCCTTTGAACATGATTCTCGACGACGGAGGGGACCTGACCAACATGGTTTTGGATCGTTACCCGGAGCTCGTCGATGGCATTCGAGGACTTTCTGAAGAGACTACTACAGGGGTTCACCGACTATATGATCGCATGAAGGAAGGAACATTGCCTATGCCAGCCATCAATGTCAACGATTCGGTTACCAAATCCAAATTCGACAATAAATACGGCTGCCGTGAAAGCGCGGTGGATGCCATCAGAAGGGCCACCGATACCATGATGGCCGGAAAAGTAGTCGTCGTTGCCGGTTATGGCGACGTTGGAAAAGGAACTGCCGCTTCTTTTAAAGGAACAGGTGCCCGAGTGATCGTCACCGAAATCGATCCTATATGTGCTCTCCA
>CBDUAY010000270.1:0-1849 GCA_965365245.1 uncultured Flavobacteriaceae bacterium
ATCGTCCGGGTGCCCTGACCAATGATTTCTTTGTAAACCTGACCGACATGCACAATGAATGGAAACCTGTCGGAAATGGAACATACGAAATTCGTGACCGTCAATCAGGCAGCGTCAAGTGGACAGCAACACGAGTGGATCTCGTATTTGGATCGAATTCAATCTTGCGTGGCTATTCGGAGCTTTATGCCCAGGATGACAACCAGGAGAAGTTCGTCAATGATTTTGTTGACGCATGGGTGAAGGTTATGAATGCCGATCGATTTGACTTGGATTAAATCGAATCGAATTCAAAACCAGTTTGTGATTAAATTTAAAGTGGCCCGGAAACGGGCCACTTTTTTTTGTCATTATTTTACGAACCCCGGCCACCGGCGCATATAATTCACGAAACGTTCACTGAGACCTTCTTTTTTCAGATAGGCTTCGTCAACAGGTAGATCCACTGGAGTAAAATTCTCATTGGCCCTGACGAGTTTCGGAAAGTCATGGTGAAGTATTGCCGCCCTTCCGATGGTTACAAAATCAACTCCGGCATTGAGGATAGCACGACAATCTGCTCCGGATCGGATGTTGCCTGCCACGGTCAGCCTGATATCTTTATAATCAAGCTCCGTGAAATGCTCAAGCAGGGACCGCCCTTTGAATTCTTTTTCCTCAGGCTCTTTGAAACAGTCCCAGAGGGAGATGTCCAGGAAATCGACTCGACCCTCATTGATAATTCGCTCGCATACTTGTTTTATCTCTTCGAGCTTCATTCCAAAACGTTCCGGAGAGAGTCTGAGACCGATCAGGAATTGCGGCCCGCAGGCTTGCCGGATTCCTTCGATGATCTCAAAGATCAAACGGGATCGATTCTCAAGAGACCCGCCATAGGAGTCTTTTCTCACATTGTACTTCGAACTCAGAAACTGACATAGAATGTATCCGTGTGCCCCGTGAATCTCTACCCCATTGTAGCCGGATTTTTTCGCGCGAACTCCTGCCTCTATGAAATCATCCCTCAACGCGTGCACTTCTTTCAGACTCAAAGCCCGCGAGCTCGATTTTTCATGGATAGAGGGTCCGACAGGTCCTCCCTCGACCAATTCCCTGGGGGATCGGATTCCAGCATGGTGAAGTTGAACAATCGCAAGGCTGTCATAAGCTTGAATAGCCTCTGCGAGGCGAGTATGACCAGGGATCTGCGAGTCGTCAAAGATGCCCAGCTGTCCAGGAAATCCTTTTCCGTTTGCCTGCACATGGCTCGCACAGGTCATTGTGAGGCCAAATCCGCCCTTTGCCCGCATAGTAAGCCAATGAAACTCTTCTTCAGACAAGGTCCCATCTTCATGGCTTTGGGTATTGGTCATCGGAGCCAGCATAAAACGGTTGTTCATAGCTTCCCCGCAAGAAAACCTGACAGGATCAAATAAACTTCTCATGATTTTTTCATTCTGAGATATGAAGACAAAAATAAGTCTTTATCAGTTGGAAGTGCCCTTGACGACAAACGTCTTCATCATGTTCTTGGTGGAAGGCGCTGGAACTTCGGATATCAGAACGTAGTTTCCGGGTTTGAGATCAGCATGGAAATATGCTTTGCTGCCCTCGGGCATGTCGTTGGTGCCTCCCAGAAAAGTTATGCCGGGTGGAGCCGGCTCGATGAGGCCTTTGGGATCTGCCCAGTTCATCCAATTCTCCAAAGCCTCGAGACTTCCATTTTCATCTAGTTTTACAAGGTTGACATCGTGGCCGACAAAATTCTCATGGGCCTTTTGGTCTTTGTAGAATACAGAAAATATTTGAGGACCTGCACCAATGGAGTCCTTGACTACAATTCCATCCGTCCCGGATATTTCGATCTCAA
>CBDUAY010000271.1:0-1835 GCA_965365245.1 uncultured Flavobacteriaceae bacterium
AAAGCTTCATATCAGCTCGAATCGCCTCGTATCGTTTCTTGTTTTCGTGAAACCATTCACGATTGTTGTTTTCCTTGAGTTCGCTGAGAAACTCAATTGTATTTTTCTTGATGTTCATAGTTGAAGATTGGGTTCATGACGTTGATTTGCCTGTTGATTGGATCGTCGTTGTTATTTGATGCAACTTGCGCATCTTTGTAAACATGTATTCAAAGGTAGTATTTATCGGATTGGTTTGGCCGGAGCCCGACACAACGGCAGCGGGAGGTCGAATGCTGCAACTTATCCGGTTTTTTTTGGATCGCTCAGAGGAAGTTCATTTTGCGAGCACAGCAATACAAGGTGATTACTCCTACCCCCTTGAAGAGTTGGGAGTTCACGTCCATTCGATCGAATTGAATGACCCGGGCTTCGATCGGTGGATCGCGGATATTGCCCCTGATATTGTTGTTTTCGACAGGTTCATCACTGAAGAGCAGTTTTCCTGGCGGGTTCGTGAAAACTGTCCTTCTGCACTCCGTATTCTCGATACCGAGGATCTTCATTTTCTAAGGGAATCAAGGCGCCTTTCTCTTCTTAAAAAGACGGTAAGAGATGACCAGGAACCACTCGATGATGTTACCCTCAGGGAATTGGCCAGCATTTATCGAAGCGATCTGACACTGATCATTTCGGAAGCAGAAATGAAGTTGCTGACAAACAAGTTCCAAGTGCCGGTCAGTATGCTTCATTATCTGCCGTTTATGATTACAAAAAGCGGTCTGATAGACTTTCAGTCCCTTCCTTCTTTTTCAGAACGAGCCGATTTCATGACCATTGGAAACTGGAAACACCAGCCCAACAGGGACTCAATTCATTATTTGAAAAATAAGATTTGGCCGCAAATTCGAAGACGTCTTCCCAAAGCCCAAATGCACATATACGGCGCGTATGGCTCCGTGGAAAAATTAAATCTCCATGACCCGAAAAATGGATTTCTCATCGAAGGTTGGGTAGAATCGAAAAGAATTGCATTCACATCGCATCGGGTATGCCTGGCGCCCCTGCGTTTCGGAGCAGGCCTGAAAGGAAAGCTCTTTGATGCATTGCGATTTGGAACGCCATCAATTACCACGAGCGTGGGTGTCGAAGGGATTGCAAATCCTGATTCGTGGAGTGGATTCGTCTGCGACGAGCCCGAAAAGTTTGCTGAACAAGCGGTCAATCTGTATTCCGATGAAAAAGTTTGGCTTGATGCTCAGTCTCGAAGCAAAGAAATTTTACTCAGCCGTTTTTCTGAAGAAGAATTCCTGCCAAGGCTCGGCAACCGGATTTTAGCACTAAACGAGAAACTGAATACCCACCGGAGTCAAAATATTACCGGTGCCCTGCTCTGGCATCACTCCGCTCAAAGCACGAAATACCTGTCCAAATGGATCGAGGCCAAGAACAAAAAATAACTATTCACCTACTCAGAAGCCCAGTACAAACTGAGTGAACAGAAGAACCCAGGCCACAATCAGCATCAAGCCTCCCATCGGGGTGACCGGTCCTAAAAATCTCAAATTCTTTTTTTTATAGGCCCCATAGCACAACCCAAAGATGCTGAACGAGAAAAGCACGACCCCGAGAATCATGAACAAAGCGGTCAGTCTCTGACCCAGACTGACAAAATTGAGGTGAAAACCCAACAAAATAAGCGCGAGTGCATGATACATCATGTACTTCACTCCCGTTTCAAAACTTTGCAAAACCTCAGGCGAGAGTATGCGTCTAAATCTGTGGGCGGCAAATGCTCCCAGCACTATGGATGCCAAACCAAAAAATGCACCAAAGGATTTTACAATGATCTCCAT
>CBDUAY010000272.1:0-1772 GCA_965365245.1 uncultured Flavobacteriaceae bacterium
TAGTTCCCATTTTTGATAGTTTGATTTATTTTGGATGAGAAACGGATCGGTGATTCCCAGTCACCGGTCCTTTCTTTTTAATTGAATATGTAATTATTACCTGGTTTATCACTATTTTTAATCTTCTATGAAAACGAATAAAACACTCCTCATTCTCCTGCTTTTTAGCCTCTCTTTTCACATGGGCTTCTCACAAACCGGAAGCATCCTCGGGAGGGTGTACAATGAGATCAATAACGAATCGATTCCGTTTGCCAATGTGATCATTGACAATACCCAAATGGGGGCGGTCACAGATGAAGACGGAAAATTTCGCATCGACAATATAAAACCAGGAACTTACAATCTGAGCATCAGCTTTGTCGGATTCAAAACCGTCTACCTCAATGAGCTCCAAATCGGGTCGGCTGCTTCGGTTGACCTCGACATCGCCATGGTAGAAGAAAACGCAATGCTCGATCAGGTCGTGCTGAGCACAAATCGCATAGAGCGATCAGAGGAAAGCCCATTGAGCAAACAAACCATAGGAGTTACGGAGATCTTCCGAAACCCAGGTGGCAACAGAGACATCTCTCGGGTCGTCCAGATCCTTCCGGGTGTCGCCACTACCCTGGCCTTCAGAAATGACCTTATCGTTCGAGGTGGTGCACCCAACGAAAACCGGTTCTACCTGGACGGAATAGAAATTCCCAACATCAACCACTTTGCCACACAGGGATCTTCAGGTGGCCCCGTGGGGATGATCAACGTTAATTTCATACGCAATGTTGACTTTTATTCGGGAGCCTTTCCGGCAAACCGCGGAAACACCATGAGCTCCCTCATGGAATTTGAGCAGATAACCGGGAATCGGGAAAAATTTGGAGGCACCTTTATGATTGGCTCCAGTGACATTGGCCTTACCCTCCAGGGACCAACAGGAAAGAATTCCTCGTTCATCCTTTCAGCCAGACGGTCTTATCTGCAATTCCTTTTTGAAGCACTAAAACTGCCTTTTTTACCAACCTACAATGACTTTCAATACAAGCATTTTTTTGAGATCGATGACAAGAATCAACTGATCATAACAGGCATTGGAGCCATTGACAATTTTGAACTGAATCAAAACGTGAATGACGGAGAGACGGATCAAGAAACCATAGACCGGAACAACTACATCCTGGGCAACCTGCCCGTCCAGGAGCAGTGGAACTATGCAATCGGAGCGAATTGGAAGCACTTCTCGAAAAACAGCTTTCAGAATGTGGTGATTAGCAGGAACCACCTGAACAATACGGCAGATAAGTATCAGAACAATATTGAGCTCCCTGAAAATTTGCTGCTGGACTATGAATCAGAGGAGATTGAAACGAAATTGCGCGTTGAAAGCACGAAGAAAAAGAATGGATGGACCTGGAACATCGGTGGCGGCCTCCAGGATGTAATTTATAAAAATACCACCTTCAGGCAGGACGTCATTGACGGTGAATTGGAACTGGTTGATTTCCAATCGGAGATAAACTTTCAAAAATACGAGCTCTTTACCCAGGTGAGTCGCGCCTTTGTCAGTGACAGGCTCACACTCTCCCTGGGAATAAGAACCGATGCCAACAATTACTCCGACGAGATGTCAAACTTGCTCGAACAATTGTCTCCTCGATTTTCTGCATCCTATCAGCTGACCGAAAAATTTGCAGCCAGCTTTAACGTCGGAAGATATTTTCAATTGCCCGCTTACACAGTAATGGGCTTCCGGGACAATGACGGGAATCTTGTCAATAAAGAGAATGAAA
>CBDUAY010000273.1:0-1700 GCA_965365245.1 uncultured Flavobacteriaceae bacterium
TGGCCTCCACCAAGAACTCCAAGCCTGAAATTAGATGAAAAATAATCCTTCACTTTCCGAGAGTAGTTTAAAAATTCGTGATCTGTAGTGTATTGGGTCCGGTTACGAGCACCCGGTATTGTTTTGCAGGAAAATTAACTCCTTCAGTCAGGGGCGCTCCATTGAGCAGGTTGAATTCGGCGCCGTCACAAGGGCAAACCATAAACAAGCTTCTCTCCACGTTCATTCTTGAACAAGATTGCGGTCTCAGGTGAGGCGCACTGCGCTCAAATGCCAGGTAAGTGTTGATTCCCGAATGGTAGATGACAATGCCGCTGATCCCACCCTGGGAGTAGGCCCAACCGCCTACCACCTGCAGGTCGATGAATTCCGGGTTGTTCAGAAAAATCGTCTGATTCACCGGCACATTGGGCAAGAATTGGTTGCGATCGTCTCCATCATCCGAACAGGAAATCAAGAGCAAAAACGCAAAAAGAAAAAGGACCTTCTTCACCTCCGTAAAATTTAGCGCAAGGTACAAATATTTTGATGGAATCGGGGCGGCCTGGAAGCGCACAACTGTCAACTTTCAGTTCAATCTTCAGCTCCCTTTTTGACGAGAAAATTCAACAAGAACACCCTCAAATAAAATGAATTTGGTACATTTGTGTATAGATCTCATTCCAAACGCCCTGGATTTGAGATTTTTTCTATTTAAGAGCTTTACAATCAGAAGGATTTAACGGAAAAATGTTAACACATGAGTGATGTAGAATACTATACGGCGGAAGGGTTGAAAAAATTACGAGACGACCTCGAGCATTTGGAGCACGTTGAAAGACCGAGAGTTACCCAGGAGATTGCCGATGCGCGTGATAAAGGAGACCTGAGCGAGAATGCAGAATATCACGCGGCGAAGGAGGAGCAGTCGTTACTCGAATATAAAATTGCCCAGATGAAGGCGACGCTTTCCAAGGCGCGTCTGATCGATGAATCCATGCTGGATACGTCCAAGGTCTTGGCTTTGTCAAAGGTGAAGATCAAGAATATTGACAACAAGATGGAGTTTGAATATACGCTTGTCGCGGATGCCGTATCGGATCTTTCACAAGGCAAACTTTCAGTGAGTTCGCCCATCGGGAAAGGACTATTGGGCAAAAAAGTGGGCGATATTGCAGAGGTTCAGGCACCGAGTGGCTTGATGAAGTTTGAGATCCTCGATATTTCGAGATAAGGCGGCTTGAAGGAAACCCAATTTCTCTCAATGATATCTGGCAGGAAGAATTTGTATCTTTAAAGACGTGAATTAAACATCAACTGAATCAACCAACCTAAATCCCCCTCGCTATGAGCAGCATTTTCACAAAGATCATCCAGGGCCAGATCCCTTGCTATAAGGTGGCTGAGAATGACGATTACTTCGCTTTTCTGGACATCAACCCGAACTCGAAAGGTCATACGTTAGTCGTTCCCAAAAGGGAAGATGATAAGCTTTTCGACCTTGACGAGGATTCGTATCTAAAGCTGATGAAATTCTCCTACAAGGTAGCCAAGGCCATCAAGAGGGCCGTTCCCTGCGAGCGAGTGGGCATGTCTGTCATAGGACTGGAAGTGCCGCACGTTCACGTGCACCTGATTCCTTTGCACACCATGGCGGATGCCAATTTCAGCAAGAAGGAGGAGCTAACCAAGAGCCAGTTCGAAGAAATCGCGAACGAGAT